>CAVVNE010000076.1:0-12086 GCA_963749245.1 Bryobacterales bacterium | reverse complement strand
GTCACGCTGTTCCATCGTGAGACTGGCTCGCCATCTGAGGGCAACAGCAACGGCGGCCCAGACGGTTTCCCCACATTGGCGGCGTGGACATTGGCGGTGGCAAACCTGCGGCACTGGCAGGCAGGAAAGGCGGCGGGTGGCGATTCCCTCAGTCCTGGTCAATTCCCATTTGTTCCTGGGGGAGCCGAGCGATACAATGGCGACATATCAGGTGCCTGGGTGTTGATAGCAATGGGCATTTCATTATGGGGATGTGCGATGTACCAATTGACGCTGACGAAGGGCGAGCGGGATGCCTTCGATTGGGTAGGCAACCGCTACGCTGCTGGGGAAGTTGCCAGGCTGTTGCTGAATTGCATGTCCGAGGATGCGGAATGGGACAGCGAGGGCGACCTTGCGTTCACTGTGCCGGAACACACGCATGGGAGATAAGTAGACTGGCCGAAGAGGAAGAATCACCAGTGGCCAACTCGCTCCTCGAGAGTTGTCCTGCAAGATGATCGACTTCTGTCAATCAATCGTGTGATTGACAGCGACCGAAAGAGTAGTGATTCAACGGAAAGGGGTCCAAATAGGCTTTTTACTCCTGGCTCTCGCCCTGGTTAGCGTCCCTTGAACGAAGGTAGGGCCGCATCTTCGATTTCGGCAATTTTTCAAACGATCACGGGCAGAAATAACTTGTGAACTCGGTTATCCAATGGATATGGGCCGATCAGTCCGACATGCTGCTGCATCGCTTGAATTGCCGGCTCCCATTCCACCGAAGTCTGCGGGCACACTGCCTTGGGATTCGTGTCACCGTGGAAGTAGATGAAAAGCAGCCTTGCTCCGATGCCATTCCGAATCAAGAAATGCAGGACAGCCAAGCGATTGCAGAACTGGTAATACGGCTGCGACCAGTCGGATGTGAGGGGAACGCCAAATCCCTGTTTTGCTTGGTTGAATGCTTCTCGAATCATCGGCAAACCTCCATGCTCCTGGGCACCACATGAGGAACGAAGTTCGTCCAGGTGGGCCTTTGCCTCAACCAGCAATAAGTCAACCTGGGTGCCGACCTGGAGCCAGCCCACGGCATCCCAATTTGGTACATTCCCAGATTGCGGCCAGTAACGCGGCCACTCGATCCGGGCTGGTACGTCGGCTGCGAGAAAATCCAAACCCTTCCACTCAGCATCGAGTTTTGGGCCGTCAAAGTAAACTGGTTTGCCGACGGCATTCGAGGGATGGTCGAGCCATCCCAGAACGTCACCGCCTGTCGCTAACCGGACCTGTTCGTGAAAACGGTGGCGATGCCGGCCCAGGTAACGGAGAAATAGGTGTATCGGTAATCAGCGCCTGCACACGCTTGTCGAGCCGCCGTCCAATGCCCACCATCATCTGCGCCAGCCTGCGGGCATCGACCTGACGCTTCATGAACGCGCCCGAGCCGACCTTCACATCCAGCACCAGCGCGTCCAGCCCGGCCGACATTTTCTTCGACATGATCGACGAAGCAATCAACGGAATCGACTCGACCGTCGCGGTGGCATCGCGCAGCGAGTACAACTTGCCATCGGCCGGCGCCACCTGCGGCGTCTGCCCGATAAAGGCCAGTCCGGTTTGCGCCAACTGCGCCTGAAATTCGTCGATGGTCAGGTTGGTGCGAAACCCGGGAATCGATTCCAGCTTGTCGAGAGTGCCCCCCGTATGCCCTAGCGCGCGCCCGGAAATCATGGGCACGATCACGCCCGCCGCCGCGGCCAGAGGCGCCGCAATCAGGCTGGTTTTATCGCCTACGCCGCCGGTGGAATGCTTGTCCACCTTCATGCCGGGAATCGACGACAGGTCGATCAGCTCGCCCGACCCGATCATGCGGTCGGTCAGCGCGCTCACCTCGCGGTCGGTCATCCCGGAGAAAAAAGTCGCCATTAAAAAGGCCGACATCTGGTAATCGGGGATGGTTCCGCTGGTATAACCGTCAACTAAAAAAGCGATTTCGTGCCCGGACAGCTCTTCGCCGTCCCTCTTGCGATGGATCAGGTCGACAGTACGCATTAAGATCCGAGAGTAGCATCATATTTAGCTGAAAGTAAAGGAAGTATGATAGGAACATATCCCCGAATCGGGATCTCAGTGTTAGTGCGCTTACGCTCAATCGACTTAGATTTCTATTAAGCCCAAGCTGACCTGAATCGCCTCGTCGACCGTCCGCAGAACCGACGGGTCAACCGATCCCAGCCGTTTGATAAGCCTCCGCATATCCACCGTGCGGACCTGATCCAGCAAAATCGCGGAAAGCAGTTGCAGCCCATTCGCCCGCGAAGGCTGGACGATGACCTCAACAGGGTACAGAACCGGCGAGATTTTGGAAGTGATCGCCGCGACGATGGTTAGGTCACCATAGCGGTTGCCGATGTCATTCTGAATGATGAGCGCAGGCCTCGTCTTTTTGATCTCCCGGCCGACGGTCGGATCGAAGGCGACCAGATAGATCTCGCCGCGGCGCGGATGGGCTACCTTTCGCCCTTGCGCCGGTTTCTTCTTCCAGCGGAAACCACTCCGTCGTAATTTCGAGGTTCCTCGCCGCGTTGGCCTGGTAACCTGCCTTCAGTTGTTCTTTCAGGCTTTTCTTGCCTACGGTTTCAACGTAATGCAGAACGGCCTCGGAGATGAACCTGCTGCGATCGCCCTTGGGCGCAACCCGGTCCAGGACTTTGACGGTCGTGTCGGGCAGGACGATGTTGATGCGCTTGCTCATTCTGTCTTTACTATACACACGAAACTTGTGTACGTCTAAGACAGCATCGTCTTCGCCTTCCGCGCGTAGTCCACGCTGCTGATCGCCAGGAACGCCAGCACGCACCACTTGCCGATTTCGGGGAGAATCACCGGCAAAAATCCGCCCAGGTGGCCCACCAGCGCTACGATGTAGCAGATCTGCGCGACGGTGCTTGATTTTCCCCACCACGATGGAGGGAACTCGGTCTTCTTTTTTGATAGCAGCAGCACGCCGCTGGCGAACAGGAGAATCACGAGGTCGCGGCCCAGCACCAGCGCGGCCAGCCACCATTCCATCGCGCCATCGATCGCCAGCACCAGGAAACTTCCGCTGAGAAGCAGTTTGTCGCCGATGGGGTCGAGCATCGCGCCCAGCCTCGACTGAGCGTGCCAGCGGCGCGCGATCCAGCCGTCGACGCCGTCGGTGATGCCGCTCAGCAGAAACCAGACGAGCACAGCGCCATACTCGCGGCGCCACATCAGCCAGAAGATGTAGGGCGCGAGAACGAGCCTCACGGCGCTCAGAATGTTCGGAAGATATCTCATACGCAGGGCATGCCCTTGTGGGGCAGGCCCATGCCCTGCCTAGGAAACCAGGGCATGCGCGACGCGCGTGGCCAGTTGATCGAAGCTCAGGATTTCGTAGAGCGTCGGGTCCTGCATGATGCGTTTCACCAGCGCAAAGTGCATCGCATGCCCGGCCTTTTCCGCGATCACGTGGCCCAGCAGAGGTTTTCCGATCAGCGCCAGATCGCCAATAAGATCGAGAGCTTTGTGCCGGCAGCATTCGTCGCGATAGCGCAGGCCGCCCGGATTCAGCACCGAATTGCGATCGAAGCAGACTGCATTCTCCAGCGACGCGCCGCGGATGAGGCCCATGTTGCGCATCTGGTCGAGCTCGTATTCAAAGCCAAACGTACGCGCCGGCGCAATCTCCGCCGCGTAGCGCTCCGGTGTCACTTCGATGTCGAGCACCTGACGGCCCACAAGCGGATGGGGAAAGAAAACGTCACAGGTGAGAAGAAAGCGGTCGGAAGGCAGGATGCTGATTTTCTTGTTGCCCAACTCGACCGAAACCGGCCGCCGGATGCGGAAATAACGCCGCAATTTTCGCGAGTACTTGATGCCTGCCGCGCGGATCAGATCGACGAACGGCCTTCCGCTGCCGTCGAGAATCGGCACCTCCAAATTGTCGATCTCGACATACGCATTGTCGACGCTCATGCTGTAGAACGTGCTTAACAGGTGCTCGGTGGTGGAAATCAGCACGCCTTGCCGCATCAGGCTGGTGGCGTAGCTGACCTTTTGCACGTGGCGCCAGCTTGCGGGAATCATGAAGCCGTCAAGATCGGTACGAACGAAAACGATGCCGGTGGAAGGCGGGGCGGGAAGGATTCGAATGCGGACTGGAACACCCGAATGCAGCCCTACTCCGACCGCTTCGACAGGCCGTTGAACAGAAGTTTCAAAGCGCAAGAGCTAGTGTAACAATCTCAGGTCCATTTTTCTAGCCCCATGATTAAAAAAGACTTGTTATCTTTCGGTTGTGGCTATTTAGACACAGGGCTGAGTTCAGGTGTGGCGATTTTGCACTGGAGTTATACTGGGGACTCCAGTGTCCCGCCTCTTTCTGATTGATTCGTTTGGCTTCGTTTTTCGCGCCTATCATGCGAGGGCGCGGTCGGGCGCGCCGCCAATGCGGACGGGGTCGGGGACCTCGACCGAGGCGATTTACATCTTCCATAACATGGTGCGCAGGCTGATCGCGAAAGAAAAGCCGGAGTACCTGGCGGCCATTTTTGAATCCGAAGGCCCGACCTTCCGCGACGAGGCGTTTGCCGACTATAAAGCCAACCGGACGGAGACGCCTCCGGATTTACTTGAGCAGATTCCCTGGATTCGCAAGACGCTGGAGGCGATGAGGATTCCGGTGCTGGAGTATCCGGGGTTCGAGGCTGACGACGTGATTGGGACGATCTCGAAGCGAGCCATCGAGCAGCATGCCGATGAAGTGATCATCGTTTCGAGCGACAAGGACATGCTGCAACTGGTGAACGATCGCGTGCGCATGTTGAATCCGATGAAGAACGACATGATTTACGATGCGAAGGCCACCGAGGAGTTCATGGGCGTGCGGCCGGATCAAGTGGCGGATCTTCTGGCGCTGAAGGGCGATACGGTGGACAACATTCCGGGCGCGCCAGGGATCGGCGACAAGGGCGCGAAGGATTTGATCGTGCGGTTCGGGTCGGTGGAAGGCGCGATGGAGCACGCGGCGGAGGTCGAGCGGAGGACGTATCGCGAGAGTTTGCAGAACAATCGCGAGCAGATTTTATTGAGCAAGAAGCTGGCGACGATTCACTGCGATGTGCCGATCGATTGGACTCTAGAATCGGTCGCGGTGCGGGAGCCGGATGTGAGCACGCTTCGCGAACTATATAAAACACTGGAGTTTTCGAGCCTCTTGCGGGAGCTGGCGCCCGTGGAGAGGCCCGCGGCGTCGCGCGATTATGCGTCGATCGAAGATCTAGATGCGTGGCTTGAGGAGAATCCGGGCGACATTGCGGTTGCCGTCGGCGATGTGATGGAACAGGCTGTTTTCGGGCTGTGCGCGCGGCCTGGAATTGCCCGGACGATTGCCCTGGAGTCGATTCCGCGGCGCGCAACGATTGCGCACGACATTAAAAATCTGCTGCGGCGGTTCGAAGACGCGCCTTCGCTGAAGCACGATGTGATGCTGTACGGGTTTTTGCTGTCGGCCGACCCGGGAGGGTGTTCGTTGGCCACATTGGCGCAGAAATATCTGGAACAGGCACTGGAAGCAGACCCAGCGAGTCATGCCGATGCGACGTTTGCGCTGTTCAAGAAATTGCGGCCGGAGGTCGACGCGCTGGGGCTTGCCGAGCTCTACGAGAACGTCGACCTGCCGCTGGTGAGGGTGCTGGCGAGGATGGAGGAGACGGGCATCCGCGTCGACCCGGATCAGCTTAAGGTGATGAGCGGACGGATGGAGGAGGAGATTTCGGTTCTTTCCGGCGCGATTTTCGAGCTGGCGGGGCATCCGTTCAATATCAATTCGCCGCAACAGTTGGGGAAGGTTTTGTTTGAGGAGATGAACCTGGCGAAAAAGGGCAAGTCCGTCTCCACGGCGGCGGACGTGCTGGAATCGCTGGAGCATCCGATTGCGGCGAAGATTCTGGAGTACAGGCAGCTTGCGAAGCTAAAGGGAACCTACGTCGACGCGCTGCCTCAGTCGATCGATCCGGCGACCGAGAGGCTGCATACGACCTTCAATCAGGCGGGGGCGGCGACGGGAAGATTGTCGTCGTCGAATCCGAATCTGCAAAATATTCCGATCCGGACGGAGCTGGGGCGCGAAATTCGCGCGGCGTTTGTGCCGCAGCGCGGATGGAAGTTGATTGTCGCCGATTATTCGCAGATCGAGCTACGGCTGCTGGCGCATATGTCTCGCGACGCGGTGTTGCTCGACGCGTTTCGCAATGGAGAAGACATTCATACACGCACCGCGGCTGAGGTGTTCGGCGTGCCTCCCCTGATGGTCACATCCGAGCATCGGCGAAATGCGAAAGCGGTGAATTTCGGGATCGTCTACGGGCAGACGCCGTTCGGATTGTCGCAATCGCTGGGGATCGAGCGGAAGGAAGCCGAGCAGTATATTCGGGCGTATTTCGAGCGCTATTCGGGCGTGAGGCGATGGCTGGATCTAACCATCGCCGATGTGCGGCGCACCGGCGTTTCGGTGAATCTGTTCGGGCGCCGGCGGCCGATTCCGGATATGAACAGCCGGAATCCGAACGCCCGGAACTTCGCGGAACGGACGGCGGTGAATACGCCGTTGCAAGGCGCGGCGGCGGATTTGATCAAGCTCGCGATGATTAAGATCGATGAAAAGCTGCGCGGGATGCAGGCGAAGATGCTGTTGCAGGTTCACGATGAACTGGTGTTGGAAGCGCCTCAGGAAGAAGTGGAGGAAGTCGCGGCGCTGGTGAAGTCGGCGATGGAGGGCGTGAGGAAGCTGGAAGTGCCGCTGCTGGTGGACATCGGGGAGGGGGAGAATTGGCGGGACGCGAAATAGGGGGAAGCCAACAATTCTTTGTCTGTTGCAGGTAGAATTAACCAACACGGCGTGTTTTGCTTACGGTCATTTGCGGTTGCCATGTCGATTTGCGCGTTTGCGCAAGATAAATCGCCGGAAATTGCTTCGCGGGATACGCCGACCACGTTCAGCTCCAGGGTCAACCTGGTGATGGTTCCGGTAGTGGTGCGCGATAACAAGGGCAAGGCGATCGGCACACTACGGAAAGAAGATTTTCAGCTTTACGACAAGGGCAAGCCACAGATCATTGCGCGATTCGCCATTGAGAAATCGGACGGGCGCGTGGTGCCGCTCGAAGTAACGGCGGGCGACCCGGGCCTCGAAAAAGCGCCAGAGGCGCCGCCGACGGCGAGCCGGTTTACCGCTTATCTGTTCGACGATATGCACACCGCGTTCGGCGATCTGGCTCAGGCACGCGCGGCGGCGGCGAAGCACTTGCAAACGGCGTTAAAGGCAGCCGACCGGGCGGCGATCTATACGACGTCGGGACAGAATGCGCTCGATTTTACCGACGACCGCGAGAAGCTGATTGAAACGATGAACCGCATCACGCCGCGGTCGCGCGTGGTGCGCTCGGTGAACGAGTGTCCGAACGTCACCGATTACGTGGCCGATCTGATTATCGAGAAGAACGACGGGCTGGCGCTTTCAGCCATGGCCAGCGAAGCCGTGGCGTGCGGGGCCGCGACGAGCATGGACGTGGCGCGGGCCATCGCGCAGGCCGCGGCAAGCCGCACGCTGAGCATTTCCGAGGCGGACACCCAGGTTGCGCTGGCGACGCTGAAAAGCGCCGTGCAGAGAATGGCGGCGATGCCGGGGCAGAGGACAATTGTGCTGGTGTCCTCCGGCTTTCTGGTGACGCAGTCCTACCTGCAGGAAGAAATCGACGTGATCGACCGGGCGATTCGCACGAACGTGACGATCAATACCCTGGACGCGCGCGGGCTGTACACGATCGTTCCGGGCGGCGATGTGAGCCAGCCTTCGAGCAGGGCGTCGAGTAGCCGGATGCGGTATGAAAGCGAGTCGGCTCTGGCCGACAGCGACGTGCTGGCGGAACTGGCCGATGGCACGGGCGGAACGTTTTTTCACAACAACAACGATTTGCAGGCAGGCTTCCGCCGCACGTCGGAGGCTCCGGAGTTTATGTACGTGCTGGGATTCGCGCCGCAGAACCTGAAGTTTGACGGAACTTATCATGCGCTGAAGGTGACGGCCAGGGACACGCGAGGTGTCACTTTGCAGGCGCGGCGTGGATACTATGCGCCTCGTCATGCGAACGACCCGGCGGCGGACGCGAAGGAAGAAATCCGCGTGGCTCTGTTTTCGCGCGATGAGATGTCGGACTTTCCGGTGGACGTGCACACGCAGTTTTTCAAGGCGACGGACAAGAACGCGAGACTGTCGGTGCTGGCGCACGTGGACCTGAAACATATCCGTTTCAAGAAAGCCGATGGACGAAACAGGAATACGCTCAGCATTGTCGCCGCGGTGTTCGACCGCAACGGGATTCTGGTGGGCGCGATTCAGAAAGACGTGGAGATGCGGTTGAAGGAAGAAACGTTCGAGGCCAGGCTGGCGGCGGGCGTCTCAATGAAGACCAGTTTCGATGTGGCGCCGGGCAGTTATGTGATCCGGCTGGTGGTGAGGGACAGCGAAGGGCAGATGATGGCGGCGCGGAATGGCGTTGTCGAGATTCCATAGCGTTGGGGAGGCGATCCATGAAAATTTTCAGCAGCTTGCTTTTCATCGCGGCGGGCGGGGTGGCGCAGCAGCCGGCGGCGCCCCAGGCGTACCCGGCCGATCCGAATGCCGTCATTCGCGTGGAAACGAACGTCGTGCTGGTGGACGCGGTGGTGACCGATAAAAAGGGCAACTACGTTCGCGACCTGAAGCAGAAGGATTTCAAGGTTTACGAGGACGGCAAGGAACTGTCGATCAAAAGTTTCTCGTTCGAAGCCGACCCGGCGTCGCCGCTGAATTCGCAGCCGCGCTACCTGGTGCTGTTTTTCGACAACTCCACCATGAATTTCGGCGACCAGGCGATCGCGCGGAAGGCGGCGGCGAGCTTCATCGATTCCAACGCCGGGCCCAACCGGCTGATGGCGATCGCCAATTACAGCGGGGGCTTGCAGATCGCGCAGAACTTTACGAGCGACGTTGCGCGGTTAAAGGCCGTGGTCGCCGGCACCAGCATTCCCCTGGGGCCGACGGCGAACGACTCGCGAGTCGGGGGCCTGGGCCGCGCGGCGGGAAATTTCGGCGCGCGCAATATGATCCTGGCGATTCGCGATCTGGCGAAAAATCTGCAAAGCATTCCCGGACGAAAGACGCTGGTGCTGTTGACGGCGGGCTTCCGCGTGACGCCGGATCTCCTGACCGATGCGACCGCGACCATCGACGTCTGCAACCGGTCGAACGTGGCGATTTATCCGATTGACGTGAGGGGTCTGGTGACGCCGATCCAGGCGTGGCTGGAGCCGTTGCCGGCGAAGACGGACGCGTCTCCCTTTAAGAATGTCGTGTATCAGGTGGGCGGCCGCGGCGGCACCGGAACGGGCGGTGGGACGACGACAGGCGGAGGCGGCACCGGCGGCCGGGGCGGCACAGGGACAGGCACGGGAGGATCGACGGGCGGCGGACGCGGCGGCACGGGAACGGTGGGAGGATCGACCGGCGGGCGCGGCAGCACGGGCAATACGGGAAGCTCGGGCGGAGGAGGCGGACCGAACGTCAATGCCACGCCAAGGATGCCGACCAACGCTTCACGCGCCATCATTCCGAAAATTCCGGAGAGCGCGACCACCAATCAGGAGATCATGTACATGTTGGCCGACGGCACGGGCGGGTTCGTGATCATGAATACGAACGATCTGCTGGGCGGCTTGGAAAAAATCGCCAAGGAGATGAACGAGTTTTATCTCCTCGGCTACACGCCCCCGGGCACCGAAGATGGGCGGGAAGTCTGCCACACGATTCACGTGAAGGTGGATAAAGGCCATAGCGTGCGCGCGCGCACCGGCTACTGCACCGCCAAGCTGAAGGACGTGCTGGCGCAGACGACGACGGAAAAGACGCTCGAAAATCGCGCCGCGGCTCCGCAGGCGGGCAATGTGACGGCCACCATGCAGGCTCCGTATTTTTTCACCGGCACGAATGTGGCGCGCGTCAACGTGGCCATGGAGCTGCCGTCGGCGTCGATCAAGTTCGACAAGGAAAAGGGCCGGCTGCGGTCTTCGCTCAACGTGCTGGGGATCGCTTATAAGAAGGATGGCTCCGTGGGGGCGCGCTTCAGCGATACGGTGAAGATCGAGTTTGAGAATCAGAAAGAGGTCGAGGAGTTTCAGCAGAAAATCTATCACTACGAGAATCAGTTCGACGTAGCGTCGGGCGAATACAATCTGAAGGTGGTGTTCAGCGCCGGCGGCGAAAATTTCGGAAAACTCGAACAGCCGCTAGTGGTGGATCCCTACGATGTGAAGAAATTCAGCATCAGCGCGCTGGCGCTGAGCACGCATTTCCAGAAAGCGAGCGAAGGCGATCAGCGGCTGGAGACGGCTCTGCTCGAAGACCGGACGCCTCTGATCGCGGAGGGTTTTCATGTGATTCCGGCCGGCTCGGCGAAGTTCAAGAAGACGGATCATGCGGCCACGTACTTTGAAATTTACGAGCCGGGGCTGATGGAGACGGAACCGCCAAAGGGCCTGGTGGTCGGGTTGCAGATCCGGGTGTTCGACGCGAAGGGCGCCGTGAAGTCCGATTCGGGCGGCTTCCGGATTCCGGTTCCCGAAAAGGGCGGCAATCCGCAGCTTCCTTGGGCGTTGCAAATTCCGGTGGCCACGCTCGATCCGGGGGTGTACAAACTGGAGGTGACTTCGGTGGACAGTTTGAAGAACACGTTCGTGCGGACGGCCCTTTTCGAGGTGCAGTAAGTCGGGCGCTAGGCGCCGCGCCGGGCGCCGGTAAGAAAAGCTTCGCGTGGTAAACCTGCGCGATGCGCTACCGTTGTCTCTATCATGGTGCTGCTGCTGTTATTCAGTTTGCTGGCCGACGAGGGGATGTGGCCTTACAACCAGTTCCCCACCTCCGCGGTGAACGCGAAATATAAACTTGAGGCAAACGCGGCGTTCCTGGACCACCTGCGGCTGGCGTCTCTGCAAATCGGCGGCGGGTCGGGCTCGTTTGTTTCTCCGCGTGGATTGATTCTCACCAATCAGCACTTGGTTTCGGGCTGCCTGGGCGATCGCGTGAAGGAGGGGTATTTCGATGCGGTGGAGCGGAAGTGTCCTGGGCTTTCCGCGAACGTGCTGCTGGGTATCGAAGACGTGTCGGCGCGCGTCAAGGGGACGCTGGCGCAGCGCACGGCGGCCATCGAAAAAATCGAAAAAGAGTGCCCGGGAAAGTGCTCGGTTGTGAAATTGTTTTCGGGCGGGCGGTACGATCTCTACAAGTACAAGACGTACAGCGATCTGCGGGTGGTGTTCGCGCCGGAGTATCAACTGGCGTTTTTCGGGCACCAGAGGGATGCCATCACGTACCTTCGCTACGGGCTGGATGTGGCGTTTTTACGGGCATATGAAGACGGCAAACCCGCCGCGACGCCACACTTTTTCAAATGGAGCGCCGAGGAAGTGAAGGAGGGCGACCTGGTGTTCGCGGCCGGAAATCCGGCGCCGACGGCGAGGTCGACCACAGCGGCGCAGTTGACGTTTTACCGGGATACGGCGCTGCCGCTGGTGTTGAACAGACTGATGCCGCGGATTCAATTGCTGACGCCGCTGGCGGCCAGGAGCGAGGCGGCGCAGGCGGCGTTGACGTCGCTGCTGAACACCTACAAAATCGCGGCGGGAAAACTAATCGGTCTGCGCGACGACAGATTGGTCGCGAGAAAAACGATTTTCGAGGGGAAAATCCGCCACACCGTGGAACGAGATCCCGCGCTGGGAATGGCGGGCGGCAAAGTTTGGGACGAAGTGGCGGCGGCGTACAAGAACTGGGCGCCGTACGAAAAGCCGTATCAGATATTAGAAGGATCGCCGGCGCCTGGGTCGAGTTTATTCCGCATCGCGCGGCAGATCGTGCGATCGGAGCCGGTGGACGCCGGCGTTTCGATGAATGAACGGGTCGAGATTCTGATGGTGACCAGTTATCTGGAGGAGCTTCAGAAGTTGGGCGATAAAGAGGCGCCTTTGAAGCAGATTCTCGCGGGCAG
>CAVVNE010000075.1:0-16823 GCA_963749245.1 Bryobacterales bacterium | reverse complement strand
TGCGAATCGCCGCTTTCGGTATTCTTCCAGCGTCGGCGTCTTGCAATCCCGGAGCGCTGAGTCCCGCGGCGCGGTGAAGCCCTTCAGGCTGTTCCAAAGTTTGATTTCTTCGACGTTGTCAGCCTCAGCCCAGGGTGAAATTACCACCTCCTGCACGAGGTCCTTCAAGACAATCCTGCGCCGTTTGCACTCAGGAACCCAGGCATGCCGGGGGTTCATCGGCAACGGGCGCGGATGCGGAATGTTGTTCAGGTCAATGTGCCGGTTGCCGCCACTGAGCGGATTGGTGCACGTCAGTATCGCTCGCACCTCACATTCGTGTTCATACTTCGCTTGCTTAGTCGTGATGAATTCCAGCGCGTTAAACCGGTCAGTCAGGTGCGCGGTGCCGTATCGCACAAGCCCGATATGCGTTTCGTCAATGATGCGCTTTTCGAGCGCCTCCTTCAGTAAATCGTAGCGGGAAACGATGGCGACGCCGTCGTGACCGTAGCCCTCCCACATCTTCAGTGTTTCCCTGTCGAACAGATACCAACACGTGATGTAGTGCATCTCCCGGCTCTGGGCCAGCGAGCCAAGGTGGTTGTTGATTTGGATACGGTCTTTGAGGTCCAACGGGTCCAGGCGAAGTACGCAGTGCACGTATTCCTCAGGCGGCAAGCCTTCCGTTTCGTCGTCGAACAAATCAGCGCGGCGAAAGTACAGTTCCTCGCTCGCCATCAGGTCGCGGAACTTCCGCAGGTCCATGAAGCGCCAAATCACCGCGTCCGCTGCTGGCTCCTTCTGGCTGTAATAAGACTTAACAGGCATCAACGCCTCCTCCAACGGCCACAACACTTTCCACACTTGCGCAAGATTCTGAATCGCACTCGGCACCGGAAAGTCCTCGCCGTTCCATGGCGCAACCTTTCCACGCTGGGTCCACTTTCTCCTCGACGCGGGACACGAAGCTGTCCATTGGTCATCAGTGGGCTCAACATCCGCGAAGGATAGCGAGATCTGCGACTTACGCTCGCCAATTCTCGTATGTGGTCCTGACAAACGACCTTGATTTCCCCCAAATCCGAGCGCACTTAATAGAGTGCATGGCAGCGACGCGATCTTATGCCTTCTGCTTCCGGTACCGCGCCCCCCTCGCCGACATTTTTCTCAACGCCCACCCCGGCAGCGACTTCATGAACATCGCGATCAGTTTGTAGCGCCAGCCCGGAATCACGAACAGCTTCCCCTCGTCGAAGCCGCGCAGCGATTCGCCGACCACGAAATCCGCCGTCAGCCACAAATTTTTCGGGATCGGGCTGCGGTCCATCCCCAGCGTGTCGTGAAACTCCGACAGCGTGAATCCGGGACATAAGGCCTGCACCTTCACCGGCGATTTCTGCGCTTTCAGCTCCGCGTACACGCACGCCGTGAAGGAGTTCATCCAGGCTTTGGTGGCGCAGTAGCTGGCGCTTCCGGCCGTCTGCGCAAACGCCGCGACGGAGGACACGTTGATTACCCCTCCTTCTCCTCGCGGAACCAGATTGGCGAGAGCGGCGTGTGTCAGATGCACGGTCGCCAGCACGTGCAGGCGGTGCATTTGCAACTGGCTCTCGACGTCGGTATCGGCGAAAAATCCCAGCGTTCCAAATCCCGCGTTGTTCACCAAAAGTCCCAGGTTCGAGGCCCCGCGAATACGCTCCGCCACCCGTTCGCGGCCGGCGTCGTCGGTCAGGTCCGCGGCCAGGACATCTCCCGAGACGTGATAAGTTTCCGCCAGTTCCAATGCGAGTGACCGCAAACGATCTTCTCTTCTCGCCACCAGCAATAGATCGTACCCGCGCGCGGCCAGTTTCCGTGCGAACATCGCGCCGATGCCGCTGGAAGCTCCGGTAATAACCGCCAGTTTCCGCTCAGCCATTTTTCCCCTCCGTCTCGCCAATCTGATGGCCTCGCGCCGACCACTCCGCCCCGGCCAGCACCAGCATCGAAACCAGGAATCCGATCAGAATCAGGGTCACCGAATTTTTGAACACGTTATACTCCCGGTCGAGCTTCTTATAAAATCCCGGCCACACCCATTTGTTGATTTGCTTCAGCACTTCCAGCAGCACGCCCACAACAATGGCCGAGGGGATCACACGCTCCAGCGGCGGCCTTCCGTTCGGCAGAAATCGATACACCAGGAACAGGACCAGCACTGTAATCGGCACCGCTGCCATCTTGAACGTCAGCATCGGAATCCCTGAGAACAGCCATGGCGGCATCCAGTGCGGGCTCGCGCTGGTCAGGTTCCGGAAGGATTCCTGGCTGAATGCCGTCAGCAGCAGCGAGCCCAGCACCATCCCTCCGCAAATGAAAATCAGCGCCAGGCTCACCACCTGATTGCGAAAAAAACTGCGGTTCGTGTGGATACCCCAGACGTGATTCAGGCCGACTTCCAGCGGTTCGAAGACCCCATTCGCTGTGAACAGAAGTAGAAACAGAGAAATAATCTCGATCTGCCCGCGCGGCGGAGGATTGTTGCGCAGGAAACTGCCCAGCGCGTCCGGAAAGAAATCGCTCAGCGCCAGGTCGATCGCCGAAAGCGCCGTCGTCCGGCCGAAAAATCGCGACGCCACGGCCACGCTGACGATCAGAAACGGATAGAAGGACAGCAGCACGTTGGCCGCGATCGAGAACGCGTAAACGTGCACTTCGGTCTTCATCCAGTAGCGGAAGGTGGGACGCAGAGCTCTGATGATTCCGGGCACCTCCTCAGCATTACACTATAAAGATGATAAAAACACGTTTTGGAGGATTCCTCACCGTTCTCTTCTTGACCGCGGCGCTGGCCATCACCAGCTTCGCGCAATCGAAGACCACCGCGACGAAAGCCTCGACCGCAAAGACCGCGCTTGTCGACATCAACTCGGCAACCGACGCTCAACTGCAAGCGCTCCCGGGAATTGGACCTGCCTATTCGCAGAAAATTATTGCGGGGCGGCCGTATTCCGGCAAGGACGACTTAGTGAATAGGAAAATCATCCCGCAAGGCACCTACGACAAAATCAAGGACATGATTATCGCCAAGCAAACGAAAAAGAAGTAGCAGTGCGTATTGTTCTGCTCTCGACGTACGAGCTGGGCCATCAACCGTTCGGCCTCGCATCGCCCCAGGCCTGGCTCCTGCGTGCGGGACACGAAGTAACTTCCGTAGACCTCTCCAAAACAAAACTCTCCGACGACGTGATTCGCCAGGGCGAAGCCATCGCCTTTTCGCTGCCGATGCACACGGCCACTCGGCTCGCGGTCCCGGTGATCGAGCGTGTGAAGCGCGTCAACCCGCGCGCGCGCATCGCCTGCTACGGTCTCTACGCGCCCCTCAACGCGGAACTGCTGCGAAGCCTGGGCGTCGACGCGATTCTGGGCGGCGAGTTCGAGCAATCCCTCGTCGCCTGGGCACAAGGCGAGGCGCAGCCGGAGATTTCTCTCGACAGATTGGCGTTCGTCAAGCCCGACCGCAACGGTTTCGCCCAATCCTACACGCAGCTCCGCACGGATTCAGGCAGTAAGCTAGTCGCATACACCGAAGCAAGCCGCGGCTGCAAACACCTGTGCCGACATTGTCCGATCGTTCCCGTGTATGAGGGCCGGTTCCGCGTGGTGCAGCGCGAAGTCGTGCTCGACGATATCCGCCAGCAGATCGCCCAGGGCGCGACCCATGTGACGTTCGGCGATCCCGATTTTCTGAACGGCCCCAAGCACGCCATGCGCATAGTGGAGGCGCTGCACGCCGAATTTCCGGAAGTGACCTACGACGCGACCATCAAGATCGAGCATTTTCTCAAGCATCGCGACCTGCTGCGTCCGCTGCGCGACACGGGATGTCTGTTTGTGACGACCGCGGTCGAATCGCTGGACGACCGAGTGCTCGCCAAGCTCCAGAAAAACCACACCCGCGCCGATTTTTTCGAAGCTGTCGCGCTTCTGCGAGATGCGGGACTGGCGTTGCAACCGACGTTTCTCGCCTTCACGCCATGGACGACGATCGGTAGTTATCGCGATCTGCTCCACGTATTGCGAGATCTTGATTTGGTCGAGAATGTCCCCAGCGTGCAGCTCGC
Source organism: Bryobacterales bacterium (assembly GCA_963749245.1). Taxonomy (GTDB): domain Bacteria; phylum Acidobacteriota; class Terriglobia; order Bryobacterales; family Bryobacteraceae; genus Palsa-187. The sequence continues at coordinate 12,738 of CAVVNE010000075.1, read as the reverse complement.
GCTGCGGCTTCTGATCACGTCGAACTCTCGTCTTCTGGAATTGGACGACATCCGCCGCGTCGCTGGACCGTTCGACAAGACGCTAATGGTCTATCCATGGAGGCACCCAGATTCACGGGTCGACGCTCTTGGCGCCCGCGTTTTCCGGCTGGTCGATAAGCTTCAGAAGCAAGGCCTCAATCGAGCCGCGATCTTCGCTGCAATCTGGAGCGAGGCGGGCGACGAACCGCTGCCCGAGAATTTTCACTTGATGCCGCGCGCCGTGGTGCCGTATCTCGACGAGCCCTGGTATTGTTGAGCGGAACCAACCGAGGAGCAGGTGGCTCTTCTCTAAGAATCGGAACCGCCATGCGTGAACATGCGGACAGACGCCGCCTTGTTGCTTGGGACCCCATGCGTCAGAGTCTGTGTGGAAACTCCTGTGCTGACCGCTCCCGATGGTCGCGGCTTCCTTATCACGATGAATCCCCAAGGCTCAAAATAGGGAGCGGTCCCAGCCGATCATGGGGCTCGAACGCCGAATTGCCAACCAGCCATGGAGCATGCGGACAGAACACCGCTTTCATCCTCCAGCCTCAAGCCTTTGTTCCCATGGGGGCTCCGCCTCAAGCAGCGGGATCAGCGGCCCTCGGAAACGGCGCCGCTCGTTTATGTCATACTTGAGGAGTAGTTTTGTTTCGGCTCTTTCGCATTAGTCCGGTCCAACCGCCCTTGTCCGATCCTGCCCAGATTCACCGTTCGTAGATCAAAAGGAAATTCACTTGAAAAACATATTTGTGGGAAACCTCAGTTTTGGGGCCACTGAAGACGCCGTCCGTTCATTGTTTGAACAGTACGGAACCGTAGACCGTGTCAGCATCGTCACGGATCGCGATACAGGCCGGGCCAAGGGGTTCGGATTCGTCGAGATGTCCGGCGACGCGGAAGCCGAGCGCGCCATCAATTCGCTGAATGGGCAGGAGCTCGATGGACGCAACCTGACCATTAACGAAGCGCGGCCGAAGGCGGACCGCGGCGGCTTCGGCGGCGGCCGTGGCAACGGCGCTCCCCGCCAGAACCGGCGCTGGTAAGAAGCCTAAAATGCAAGAATGCGCGTCCTGTTAATCGCCGCTACCACCGGTTACCAGACGCGCATTTTTTCTGAAGCGGCCCGCGCGATGGGCCTCGACCTGGTGCTTGCCACCGATCGCTGCCACGTAATGGAAGATCCCTGGGGCGACCGCGCGGTCGCGGTGCGTTTTGAAGATCCCGAGGAAGGAATCGAAGCGCTGGCCGCGCGAGGACCCTTCGACGGAATCGCGGCCGTGGGCGACCGGCCCGCCTATGTCGCGGCGCTGGCCGCGAAACGGCTGGGGCTCCGATTCAGTCCACCCCCGGCGGTCCTGGCGGCGAAAAACAAGTTCCTCGCGCGGCAGAAACTTCGCGCCGCGGGATTGCTCACGCCTTCGTACCTGCTCGGCGATCGACCTCTGCGATATCCCTGTGTGCTGAAGCCTCTCGGACTTTCGGGCAGCCGCGGCGTGATTCGCGCTAATGACGCTCAAGAGTTCGCTGCGGCCTTCGCGCGTGTGAAAACCATCGCCCAGGAGCCGTCCGTGCTGGTGGAAGATTTCATCCCTGGGCATGAGTACGCGCTCGAAGGGATCGTCACGGACGGGCGCTTGCAGGTGCTCGCCTTGTTCGATAAACCCGATCCTCTGGACGGTCCTTTTTTCGAAGAGACGCTTTACGTAACCGTTCCGGAGCAGGACGCGATCACGGAGACGACCGAGCGCGCGGTCACGGCGCTGGGCTTGACGCACGGTCCTATCCACGCCGAAATGCGCGTCAACGATCGCGGAGTCTGGATGCTGGAAATCGCGGCGCGGCCTATTGGAGGGCTTTGTTCCCGGGTCTTGAGATTCTCCAACGGAATGCCGCTCGAGGAACTGATACTTCGCCACGCCATCGGCGAAGACGTCGCCGGCGCCAGGCTCGAAGTAGGCGCGCACGCGGTGATGATGATCCCGATTCCGCGGGCCGGCATTTATACGGACGTGGCGGGCGTCGAAGAAGCGTGCGCGGTCGATGGCATCGAGAATATCGTCGTGACGGCGAAGCAAGGCCAGGCGATGCTGCCTCTTCCCGAGGGCGCCAGCTACCTGGGGTTCATTTTTGCGCGCGCGGAAACGCCGGAGCGCGCCGTCCGATCCTTGCGCGATGCGCACTCCCGCCTAACGTTCGATTTCTCCGCCGCGCTGCCCGTCGTAAAATGAAAGTCATGCCAAATTACGATTGGGCGTCCATCGAAAAAGAGCAGATGAATCCGTTCCTGGTCCGACAGGTGATCCATGGCGACAACATGACCATCGCGCGCCTGGAACTGAAAAAGGGCGCCAGCGTTCCCCAGCACAGCCACCATAACGAACAGCTTTCCATGGTCCAGTCCGGCCGGATCATGTTCAACCTGGCCGGCGTCGAAACAACAGTGGGCGCGGGTGAAACGGTGCGCATTCCGCCGAATGTGCCGCACTTTGTCGAGGTGATCGAGGATTGCATCGTTGTCGATCTTTTCTCTCCCCGCCGGGAGGACTGGATTCGCGGCGACGACGCCTACCTTCGTAAATGAATCATCTGCGTCACATCCTGGAAGAGGATCCGGCGAAGGGACGGCTGGACAGGGCGGCGCTGGAGCTGGCGACGATTCAATTTCCCGATCTCGATCCGGAGCCGTCTCTGCATCAACTGAACGACCTGGCGTCACAGTTGGGCGACCGCCTGCGCAATTTCAACGACGGGCGGGATTTCGTCGAAAAGGCGCAGAAATTTTTTTTTGAAGAGCTCGGCTACCGCGGCAACGATACGGATTTTTTCGATCCTCTGAACAGTTGCCTGAACCAGGTGCTGGCGCGGCGGACAGGCATTGCCATTACGCTGTCGCTGCTTTATATGGAGGTCGGCCGGCGGCTGCACATGCCGCTTTTCGGAATCGGGCTGCCCAGGCATTTCGTGGTGCAGTACGACGACGGGAATTACAGCACCTTCATCGATCCCTACGGCGGCCGGCCGATCACGGCGCGCGATTGTTTCGCCCTGGCGCAGACGCAGGTGTTCGATCCGTCGATTCTGGCGCGTGTTTCAAAGAAACAGATCGTGATGAGGATGCTGCACAACCTGCGGCACGTCTATCTGCGCTCGAACGATTTCGAGCGTGCGGTGAACACCATGGACTGGCTGATTGTCGGCTATCCGGAAGCGGCGGCGTACAAGAGCCGGGGCGGGCTGCTGCTGGAGTTGAAGCGCTACCAGGCGGCGCGCAGGGATCTGGAAAAATATCTGGAACTGGAGCCCGATGCGGCCGACCGCGCATCGATCGAGCGGAGCCTCGAAAAGATTCACCAGTGGCTGGCGAGCGTGAATTAGTAGCCGGCAGCCCAAGGCGCTAAAATCTACTTTTCGAGAATGACGATGGACATCGCCTGGACGGAGGTGTGCGTCATGGAGAGGGAGATGTTCTCGACGCCCAGCTTTCTTGCGTATTCGGCGGCGACGCCGTGGAACTGGAGGGTGGGGCGGCCGGAAGGCAGGTTGATCACTTCGAAATCGCGCCATCCGACGCCGCCGCGCCAGCCTGTGCCGAGCGCTTTCATGCCCGCTTCCTTGGCGGCGAACCGGGCGGCATATCGCTCGTAGAGATTGACTTTGCTCTCCGCGTAGGCGATTTCGCGGGCGGTGTAGATGCGTTCCACGAAGCGTCGGCCGTAGCGGGCGATGGCGTCCCTGATCCGCGCAACCTCGCACAGATCGACGCCTGAGCCGACGATCACTCCGCGTCTCCCGGCGACGTGATGGTCAGACGGCCGTGCATCACGCCCTTGGTGGAGATCAAGGCGTCGGCCATTTTCCGGACCGCCGCGGTTTTACCCTTGAGGATCAGAACTTCGAGGCAGTTGTGATGGTCCAGATGCACGTGCAGCGTGGAGAGGACGAGGTGAAAATGATCGTGCTGCATGGCGGTGAGGCGATCCGAGAGCATTCGCACGTGATGATCGTAGACCAGGGTGAGAGTGCCGACGACAATGCTGTCGGGTTTCTCGGCGGTTTTTTCGATGAGGGCATCGCGGATGAGGTCGCGGAAGGCTTCGGAACGGTTGGTGTAGCCGCGTTGCCGAATGAGTTCGTCGAATTTCTGGAGCAGGTCGGAATCGATGGCTACGCCGATGCGGCTGAGGTCGCTCATTTGATTTGAGATTAGCAGGATGAGGAGAATCGGCTGTCGCGCGCCGGCTGGTTTCGATCAGCGTTCATCGGCGTTTATCGGCGGCCATTAAGTCTTTCTTGCACGCCCTGGCGTCCGCCCGGCTGCTACCGTCGGCCAAAGTGTCGAGGGATGTCCGCCAGGATAACGGAAAATTGGCCGCCGATGAACGCAGATGAACGCGGATCAGAAACAAGACCAGGGTGTTCAGGTTTCGACGATCAGTGTCACCGGGCCGTCGTTGATTAGAGACACGGACATGTGGGCTTGGAAAACCCCGGTTTCGACGCGCACGCTGCGGCGGGCTTCGGCGACGAAGTGTTCGTAGAGGGCGCGGGCTTCTTCGGCGGGGGCCGCGTCGTCGAAGCTGGGGCGGCGGCCCTTACGGCAATCGCCATAGAGGGTGAATTGCGAGACAACCAGCATCGCTCCACCGGTATCGATCAGGCTGCGGTTCATTTTGCCCTGCTCATCCTCGAAGATGCGGAGGTTCAAAACTTTTTGCGCGACGAATTCGGCGTCGGCTTCAGTGTCGAGTTTCGAGACACCCAAGAGAACCAGAAGGCCCGCGCCGATTTCTCCGGTGACGGCTCGATCGACGGTGACCCGCGCTTCGGTGACGCGCTGTAGTAATGCTCGCATAGCGTAGTATAGCGATTATGATCGAGACCTACGCGTACGCGCGCGCCGGGCTGCTGGGGAACCCGAGCGACGGATATTTCGGAAAAACGATCGCCTTTCTGGTGCGGAATTTTAGGGCGCGGGTGCTGCTGTATCCCAGCGCGCGGCTGGAGATCACGGCGTCGAAAGCCGATATGCCGGTGTTCGAAAGCTTGGACGATCTTCACGCAAGCACGCGCTGGCGGGGCTACTACGGAGGCATCCGCATTATTCAGGCGCTGATTGTGCGCTTCATGGATTATTGCCGGGACCAGGGCATCGAACTGCCAAACCGGAATTTTACGATCGAGTACGAGTCGACCATTCCTCTGCGGTTGGGGATGGGCGGATCGAGCGCGATCATCATCGCAGCGCTGCGGGCCCTGTGCCAATACTATTCGGTGGAAATCGCTCCGGGGGTGCAGGCGAAGCTGGCTCTGGAGACGGAGACCAAGGAACTGGGCGTGCCGGCCGGGCCGCAGGATCGCGTGATCCAGGTCTATGAAGGACTGGTGTACATGGACTTCGCGAAAAACCTAATGGATTCGCGCGGCTACGGCGAGTACGAGCGGCTGGACCCTTCGCTGCTGCCGAACGTGTACCTGGCGTATCGAACGAGTTTGAGCGAGGGCACGGAAGTGTTTCACACCAACGTGCGGGAGCGGTGGAATGCGGGAGATCCGCTGGTGCGCGGGGCGATGGAGGAGTGGGCGAGCTATGCCGAGCGCGGGCGGAGGGCGCTCGAGGAGGGCGATGTGGCGGCGCTGGGGAAACTGATCGACGCGAATTTCGATCTGCGCGCCAGGATTTACTCGATCAGCAAGGGCAATCTGGAGATGATTCAGACGGCGCGGGCGGTGGGAGCGACGTCGAACTTTTCGGGGTCGGGGGGCGCGGTGACGGGCACATTCGCCGACGACCGGATGTTCCAAAGGTTGGAAGAATCTTATGCTCCGCTCGGGATCAAAGTAATCCGGCCTAAGGTCAATCCCTGATCGAAAAATCGACGGTACCGGGCGATTATAGAGCAAATCGCCATGATTTACGGTAAGCGCAAGAAGCACACGCACATTCCCGGTGGATTTTTCCATTTGGAAGAAGAAGGGACAAAAACTCGTGTATACGGTTTCGGCCACGGCGACCACATCAAGCTGAAGGACGAGTACGGAAACGTGTGGCTGGGGTCGGCGACCAAGTGCGACGATAATTCGGTGCAGTACCGTTTTCGCGACGGCAACGGGCACACGCTGTCCGGCGTATCGGACAACGTGACGGTAACGCTGCGGGATGGAAAAGGGAAAACCTGGAAGGGTTTTATCGATTAGTCCGGACCGCGCCCGATGGTCGCGGTTCTATCCGGTTCCACCCATCGTTCGCGCGCTTCCGCGGATTGAAGTAACTCGGGCGAGTAATAACGGTTCAGGAGATTTTTGTCGAGCAGGGCGGGATGGGCGGCCAGCATGGCTTCGAAATCGGAGGAGCTCGCGGCGGCTGCGGCGACCAAACAGATCCAGGCGAGAGTGATCGTCTCGTGATATTTTTCAGCCCCGTTTCTCGCGGCGGCGTAGCGAAGGATCGCCGGGCCGAGGCGCCGGCGCGTCTCCGCTTCGCCGAACTGGCGAAGATAAAGAAATGTCACGCGCAGGTGGTCGCGATGATGGAACGGTTCGAGGGTGGTGTCTTCGAAGGCGCACAGAAATTCCTCGTCGGTCATAGGTGGATTCAACGATGTTAACAATTCGGGTTGTTGCGGTTCACATCTTGTTGCGGAAAAAGTCGCAGCGGGCCGCGATTGGCAGGCGGAACCGCCTGCCCCACCATGGCAATCAAGCAGTTGGGGGCGGTGGGACAGGCGCTTTCGCCTGTCGTCGCGAGCATGCTCGGAATCACTGCCCCGCGCCGGCGACTTCGAGGACGATTTGCCATAGCAGCTCGACGCCGTCTTCCAGATTTTTCGGGGAAATGCGTTCATCGTTGCCGTGGACGCGCGTGTCAGCCGAGTCCCGCACAAAAACGGGCACCCCGTAGACGGGCATGCCGTGGGCGCGCAGATAACTGCTGTCGGTGGCGCCGCGGGCCATGGACGGAACGACGATATCCCGGGGAGAGAAGCGGGCGATGGCGCGCACCATGGCGAGATACAAAGGCGTCGACGTGGGACTCGGATCCGGGGCAGGGACCTGGGGGGCGGGCGCGAGCGCGATCTCAATGGCGGGGTCGTTGACGATCTGGCGGAACCGGGCGAGCAGGTCTTCCTTGGACTCGTTGGGCAGCCGGCGCGCGTCGACCTGCGCCACCGCCGTATTCGGGATGACGTTGTTTTTCGCCCCCGCTTGCAGCGACGTGGTCACCACGGTGGTCCGGAGGATGGCGTCGAGCTCGGCGTCCTTCGCGCGGATCTGGCCGGCGGCGGCCTGCTGAATCGCCGGGTTGGGATTGTCGAGGCTCCGGATCAGCGGCGCCAGCCAGGAATATTCGGCGACCTTAGAAATATCCCTCAGGTAGCGGCGCGTCGTGAAACTGAGCTTCACGGGCTGCTCGGCTTCGGACAGTTTCAGCAGAGCGCGATTCAGATGTGTGATGGGGTTGTCGGCGCGCGGCATCGAGCTGTCGCCGGCGGTTCCTTTGGCGGTGAGGATGACGCGGGTGGGAATTTTTTCGGTCGTCTCCACCTCGAAGATTTTCGGGCCGTCCTTGGTTTCGAGGATGGAGCCGCCTTCGTTCAGCGCAAACTCGGCCTCGATTTTCGGGTAGGCGTGTTGCAGGACCCATTGGATGCCGGTGGAGTTGCCTTCCGCGTCGGCCTCAGATAGCAGGATCACGTCGCGGCCCAGCTTGATATTGCGGCGCTTGATTTCCACCATCACGGCGATTTCGGCGGCCAGCAGCGATTTATCGTCCTCGGTGCCGCGGCCGTAGATGAATCCATTGCGCATTTCTCCACTGAACGGGTCGACGGTCCATTGGGAGCGATCGACCGGGACCACGTCGCTATGCGCGACCAGCAGCAGGGGGCGCCCGTGGCCGGAGCCTTTGAGGCGCGCGACGAAATTCAGGCGCTTGGTGTCGTTGCCCATCGTCTCGCAGGAAATGGCATGCGAATCCGCTACCTGTTTGAGGTATTGGGCGACCGCGGTTTCATTTCCCGGCGGGTTGGAGGTGTCGATCTTGACCAAGTCAGTCAGATACTGGCGCGTGCGATCTGGAAGAGACCGGTTATCGTCAGCCACCCCGATGGCCGCGAGACATAACAAGGCGCATAAACGCCGCATTGACTCAAATGTTATCACGTCGAGTCCGTATAGAATGGTTGCCATGCTCAGATGGTTGACCATGTCGTTAGCGTTGCCGCTGGCAATCGGCGCGGCTGATTCGCCTGCCTCCAAACAATGGCCGCAATTCCGGGGCCCCGGTTCGACGGGCGTGGCCGACGATCCATTGCTGCCCGACAAATGGTCGCAGACGGAAAATGTCGCCTGGAAAACCGCGATCCCGGGCGTCGGATGGTCCTCTCCGATTATATGGGGCGATCGGATTTTCGTGACCTCGGTGATCAGTTCGGCCGACGCCGAGAAGCCCAAAAAAGGCCTGTATTTCGGCGGCGAGCGCAAGCCTCCGACCGACGAGCATCGCTGGATGGTCTACGCGGTGGATTTCAAGACGGGAAAGATCGTGTGGGAGCGCGAGGCGAACCGCGGCGTGCCGGGGCCGAAGCATCTCAAGAACTCTTACGCGTCGGAGACTCCGGTGACCGACGGCCAGCGCGTCTATGTCTACTTCGGGAACGTAGGCCTCTACTGCTACGATTTTTCGGGCAAGCTGCTCTGGTCGCAGCCGGTGAAGCCGGTGGCCCGGCGCTACGGATGGGGCAGCGCGGCGTCGCCGGTGCTGGACAACGGCCGTTTGTACATCGTGAACGATAACGACGATCATTCCTATCTCCAGTCGCTGGACGCGAAGACCGGAAGGGTGCTCTGGAGCGTCGACCGCGACGAAAAAACCAACTGGGCGACTCCCTATATCTGGTCGCATGACGGGAAAAAAGAGATCGTGACGCCGGGCACGGGCCGGGCGCGCTCCTACGACCTGGACGGGAAGTTGCTTTGGGAGTTCGGAGGCATGTCGTCGATCTCGATTCCTACTCCGTTTTCGAGCCACGGGCTACTTTATGTTTCGAGCGGCTACGTGCTGGATCAGATCCGGCCTGTTTACGCGGTGAAGCCGGGCGCGCATGGCGACATTTCGCTGGCCAAGGGCGAAACCAGCAATTCCGCGATCGCCTGGTATCAGCCGCAAGGAGGCCCGTACAATCCATCGCCTCTGGTTTACGGCGATTATTACTACACGCTGTTCGATCAGGGCTTTCTCACTTGTCACGATGCGGCGACAGGGAAACTGATTTACGGCAAGCAGCGGATGGATAAGGAAGCCGGTGCGTTCACGGCGTCGCCGTGGGCGGCCAACGGGAAACTGTTCCTGCTGAGCGAGGACGGCGATACGTTCGTCGTCCAGGCGGGGGCCGAGTACAAGCTCATCGGGAAAAACTCGCTCGATGAGATGTGCATGGCAACCCCCGCCATCGCTCGCGGTAGTTTAGTCATTCGCACGGCGTCGAATCTGTATCGGATTGCGAAGGCGAATTAGGAGCGCAAAGGAGACGGCGCGTGCCGCCTTCCGTTTTGCGCGATCCAATCAAAAGTTCAGCCAGTTCTGCCAGTTCGACCAGTTGTTCCAGTTGCGCCAGTTGTTCCAGTTGGACCAGTTGACCCAGTTGAGCCAGGACGCGACTTCCAGTTGCGCGTAGGGCAGCTTGGCGACGGCTTCGAATCCGCCCAGGTCCCGGGCTTCGGCGACGCGTTTATTGATCTCGGCGCGCACGGCGGCGACGCGGTTGGGAATGGAGGCCGGGGCCGTAACCGCGGCGTGGGCCTGCGTTCCAATAAGTCCGCCGGCCATCAGGAGAGAGCAAACTGTCTTTTTCATTTTCTTCCTTCCTCGCTTTCAGTTCCCCAGGGCGCGAAGGATGCAGCGAGATTAGTTGTGCTAGATTGCAAATATCATGGCAAGCCGTAGTGTGAACAAAGTAATCCTGATCGGGCACCTGGGCCGCGACGCCGAGACGGCCTACACCGCATCGCAAGTCGCGGTTACCAAGTTTTCGGTGGCCACCAGCCGCCGCTGGAAGGATCAGGCGACGGGCGATTGGAAAGAAGAGACCGACTGGACGCGCGTGGTCCTGTGGCGGGGCGAAAACGTCGCGCCGTACCTGTTAAAGGGCAAACAGATTTACGTCGAAGGGCGCCTGCAAACGCGCAGCTACGACGATAAGGACGGCAAGAAAGTCTACGCCACCGAGGTCGTGGCGGACGAAGTGATCCTGCTGGGGGGCCGCGGCGACAGCGCCCCGAGCGGCGGCGGCGACGAGTTCTCGCAGCAGGAACCGATGCGCAGCGCGCCGAGAAGCCGTCAAGCTCCGGCGACTCCGGCTCACGCAGCGCCGATGAGCGGGGGAGTGGATGAGGACGACGTTCCTTTTTAGGTTTCCCCGTCTGGCCGCATGCTCACGCATAGCGGTTCCGTTTGGGAGCGGTGGCATTATTTCAGTACGCGGTCGATGAAGGGGTCGATTTCCTTATCCCGTACTTCGATCGGGATGTGGTGGCCGAAGTTGGGATAAATAATCGCGCGGGCCTTGCCACCGTGAGAATTAATTTCGCCGGCCAGGCGCTGCGCTTGCGCGGGATCGGTACGGTCGTCTTTTGCGCCATTGAGGATCAGCGCCGCGGCTTTGATGTTTTGCGCGAAATATAGGACGGAGCGGTCGCGCATGGCCTCCGTGCTGCCGCCGGTTTCCGCCACCAGCGCCTTCTCGATTTGCGCGTAATTCGGGTTGACGGTGAACTGCGGCAGGTCGTAGAGACCGGAGATGAGGACGACACCGGCGATCGACGGATCGTAAGTCGCGATCATGCCTCCGACAGTGGCGCCGCGGCTGATGCCCTCGATCACAATTTTGTTCGGTGCGATGAGGCCGTCGACCTTCAACTTCGCGACGACCGCGGAGACGGCGTGCTGCGTGAAGGGGCCGCAAAAATCGGCCGGGCCCGACGATTTTCCATAACCGGGCTGCGAAACGGCAACGGCCAGGTAGCCTTTTTTCGCGAAACGGTCGAGCTCGCCCCAGGTGACGAAATCCTTGCCGCCGTAGCTGGGCCATTCCTGGTGGCCGTGGAGGAAAACGATGGTCGGCCAAGGGCCGTTGCCGGCTGGCTTTTGCAGGAAGGCCTCGACTCTTTTGCCCCGGTCGTCGGGATGATGGATAAAAAACGTGTCGGCGGCGAGGCTTTTAGAGGCGCATGCGCAGAGGGCCGGGATGAGGGAAATGACGGACGAGAGCTGAAGCCGACGCTCGAAGCTAAAACCCGCGCCACCAGCCATCAGGAAGGCCGCTTCGGCTCAAGGCCTAACTCCTTACGGAGTTCCTCGATCGCTTGAGGTTTTCGCTCTCCTCTTTTGGCGTCTTCCATCGCCCGAAGTAGACGCTTCGCATTACGCGGAGAGCGCAGCAAATACTCGGTCTCGTCGATTGTCTTGCGCTTGGCCATTTATTAAACCTGCTGACGCCGCCGGCGGCGGAGAAGACGCTTGTTGCGTTTGCGCTCCACCGTCGGCGGGGCGAAGGCGTCTTCGATCAGCTGCGCCTGCTCCTGGAGGTGGCGCTTGAGGGATCCAGGCGCGGGGCTGGCACTTTCCGGGCGGCCCGCGTAGCCGATGGTGCGGCCCTCGCGGTCGAGAATCGGCTGGATGTAACCGCGAACGAAGCTCCAGGCGCCCATGTTGCGAGGCTCCTCCTGCACCCAGACCACCTGGCTCGCCAGAGGATAGCGGTGCAGCACCTGGTTGAACTCGGCTTCCGGACACGGATAGAGCTGCTCCATACGCACGATCGCGGTGTCGGTCAGTTTCTTCGCGTCGCGCGCCGATATTAACTCGTAATAAATTTTGCCGGAGCAGACCAGGATTTTGCGCACATGCGACGGATCGGCGACGGTCAAATCGGCCAGCACGGGTTGGAACACGCTGGGATTCGTGAATTCTCCGGCCCAGGAAACGACCTTGGGATGACGCAGCAGGCTCTTCGGGGTCATGACGACCAGGGGCTTGCGCGCCGGGTTCTTCATCTGGCGGCGCAGCGCGTGGAAGTATTGCGCGGGCGTGGTCAGATAGACCACCTGCATGTTGTTTTCGCCGCAGAGCTGGAGGAAGCGTTCCAGGCGGGCGCTGGAATGCTCCGGGCCGCCGCCTTCCTGGCCATGCGGCAAAAGCAGCACCAGGGCCGAGGTCTGATTCCACTTCGATTCGGCCGACGAAATGAACTGGTCGGTGATGATTTGCCCGCCGTTCGAAAAATCTCCATACTGCGCTTCCCACGCGACCAGAGCGTTCAGGTTTTGGGCGCTGTAACCGAACTCGAAGCCCATCACCGCGTATTCGCTTAGAGGGCTGTTGTAGACCTCGAACGGTCCCAACTGCGAAAGAGGCGCGAACACCCGGTCCGATTCGTAATCGTGATATTCGGCATGGCGCTGGCTGAAGGTGCCTCGCCCCGAATCCTGGCCGGAGAGGCGCACGGGATGCCCTTCCATCGCCAGGCTGCCGAAAGCTAACAATTCGGCGGTCGCCCAATCGATGGCGGCTCCTTCCATCGTGGCGCGGCGCTTGGCGATCAACCCGGCCAGTTTCGGATGCAGATGAAAATCGGCGGGGAACGTGGTCATGGCCTCGATCACGCGATCCATCGCGATGCGATCGATCCCCGTTGGCGGCTGGACCACGACCGC
>CAVVNE010000074.1:0-14945 GCA_963749245.1 Bryobacterales bacterium | reverse complement strand
CACGAATTGCTGACCCCTCCGAAGATGGCTTCGTTTTTACGAAAACCCAGATCCACCTGGCGCAACAAGCCCGCAACCGCATACGCCTCTTCGAGGAAGCCCTCGAAGCCGAGGATGAGGAGTAACGGAACCGCCATGCGTGACGCATGGGGCTCCAGGTGTGGGTTTAAGGTCGGTGGTTTGTCACAAGTCGGGTGGTCAGCGGCCTTCGAAAAAGTGGGCGATTTTCTTGCCGGCGTCCTCGGTGTAGTAAACCGTGACCTTTGCCGATTTGTCGACGGCCTTGCCGGCGTCCACTGTGGCGTGATCGGCCATTTTGAACGTATACTCCGTGCCGTCGGCCGATTTTACGGCCAGCTTCTTGCCTCCCCGGTCCAGGTCCGTTACTGTCCCGTCCACGGCCTTCATCCCGTCCTTGCCCACTTTGTCGACTTCCACAGCCGTCTCCACCGCTCCCTTGGCGGTATAGTGGGCGACGACTTCGCTGCCCTCTTTCAGGCCGTGAAAGGTGTCCTTGGCCGTCGCCTCGGTTCCGTGGACCGCGGTTTTGCCGACGAAGTGGAAAGTATGCTCCGTGCCATCGGCCGTCTTCACGACAATCGTTTTCGTGCCGGAGTCAATCTTGGAAATCGTGCCGTGGACCGCGGTGACTACGTCCATGGCGAAGGACATGGTAGCCAGCAGGGCCACCGCAACAGCAGTCAAAAACAGTTTTTTCATATAGTCTGCCTGTAGCATAGTCCAACCTCTATCAGGCGGACATAAAGGGGGTATTATGATTTTTTTTACGGGCCGACGCGATGCGCCTGGACGATGAACCGTTTCGGCGCCGCACCGATGTAGTAGAACGGATAGCACGTGACCAATGTCGGCAGTGGCCGGCCGACGTCGGCGAGGACCTCTACATCTTCCTGCGCGACGATGCGGGTCGACTCGACCGGAACCAGTAGGTGCCCGCGGGCGGCACCTGGGCCGGAACTTCGGAGGCCGGACTCACGCTGCGGCCGTCCTGATTCTGTCGGGCTCTGCCTTCGCGGCCCTGATGTGGAGCACTCCCTTATCGAGATTTGCCGAAACGTGATCCACATCGATCGGCTTCGGCAGAGGGATTTGGCGGAACGCGCGGCTCTCGGTGAACTCGCAGAGATGCACGGTTCCGTTGATACCGCGATGTTGATGGCTGGATTCGCCCTCGATAATCACGCGGTCGGGGAGCGCCGCGACTTTGACATCCTTCGTGTCGAATCCGGGAAGAGCGATCAGAAGCTGAAATTCCCGCTCGCTTTCCGACAACTCCACGGCAGGGACGCCGAACACTTCCTTCTCCGCCTGAAGCCAGTCGCCAAGGTCGTTCCCATGAGAGCCGCCGCGCCTCTCAAACAGTTCAAATGCACGCGTCCGGACCCGATCCAGGAGGCCGGACAGTTCGTCAAGAAACGGGTGCGATTCGTTCGTATCCCGTATCTTCTGAATAGCTACGTTGCTCATTTTTGACTCCTTTTAACTCGTGAATCTTTCGCGAGCCTTCGCGCCCCATAAGGGACGAGGCGCGGTCCACATCGGAGAAATGATGGTCCGAGGGGAAGAACCCGACGACTGCCGAGGGGTCCGTCTTCTGGAGGCGCAGGAGGCTGTACACGATCGCCGGGGTGCGCGAAACCCTGCCCAGCGTTTGATCGAGCAGCGACTCGTCTCCGAGAACATTACAGTATTGCTTTGGCCGCTCATCGCCGGAGAGGGTGCGCGTCAGGGGTAGTAACCGCGTTCCATCCCCTCCGGCGAGAACGACGGCCCACCGATGGCTGACATCGCCGATCGGATCGGACTCGGTGCGCGTCTGAGGTAACATCTCTGGTCCAGCTTTGCCGTCCCGATCCACAAGGTGGGCCGCAGCGATGGTCAAAACAGCTCTAACGAACCAAAGAATAGCGAACGGTTATAAGGAGGGGATAAAAAACGCCTTACATTTTTCTTAATCGAGGCGCGGGAGTCACGGCTTGTACACGTTGCCCTTCAAGTCGTCGGGCAAATCGGAGAGCCGGCCCAACATTTTCTGGACATTGACGACGGCGCGGTCGACGATCCATTCGCCCGCGCCTGGTTCCAGCCAGGTGGCCGCGCTCGCCGCGCCGTAACCGCCCCTGGCGGCCGCCGCGATGGTGGGGAAGTATCCGTAATAGCCGTTCGTATACCCCGCCAACAGCGCCGTGCCCACGGGACAGCGGTCGCGCCAGTTCATTTGAAACTCGACGAAGGGCTCGCCGGGGAACGTCGTAATCGCAATTTGCCTGTTGATTAGCACGGTTGTCACGGGGACGGAAAATTCCCGGGCTGTGGGGTCGATATAGCCCTCCAGCGCTTCGGGCCCGAGAAACTTCAGGAGCGCGGCGTGGAACTGTTCCGGATTCCAGCGGAGACGGAATTTCACCGACTCCTCGGCCGACTGGATGCTGGCATCGTTGCCGGCGGCGGTATGGATTTCTTTTGCCACGCGGGCAGCCTCCTTGCCGAGGTGTTCTCCGGTCCAATCCCTCATCTTCAACGCGTCCTGCTCCAGAGGCTGCTGCGTATAGTAAGGGTTGATATCGCCCGGCGCGCCTTGCAGGAAGAAGCTCATCGCTCCGTTTCCGATCGTTTGTTCCACAAATCGGTTCATGGCGGCGGGGAAATCCGCGGAATACTGCAAATTATCTTCCCCGAACACCACCGGATGGCAGGCGTAATTGACGACAATGGCCAGCGGTTTGCCGTCGAGTGCGTCTATGCGTACAACGGTAACGGTCGGGTCCACGGGCGCGGTGGGAATCTTCGTCGGATTGCGCTCGAACCATCCCACTTTTCCATTCGCGTCGACCCGGAGCCGGTTATGGCCAATGTAGGCGACGCCCGTGCCGGTTCCGATGCGCACCTCGGTCAGATGATTGGTGGCCTCCCGGATCGCGCTCTTGATCTTCTCGCGGGCGGCGCGCTCCCATTGAGGAACGCCCTTTTTATACGTATCCTGGACGCTGGGCGCGCTGTGGGTATGCGATGCACTCAGGAGGAGACAGGTGATCCCGCTTGATTGCCGGACCGCCTGCCGGATTTCATCGGTGGCCGAGGGGCCGAAGCTGCGGCCCAGGTCAAGCGTCACTAGGGCGAGCCTTTGTGCACCGGATTCGAGTACCAGCACGCGCGCGTATAGAGGATCCAGCGTGCCCTTGGCCGGCGTGGTGCGGGTTTCGAATCCCCACATCAATTCGCCGGGCGCGGGAGTGATGTCTACTTTGGAGACCGCGGCGCGCAAGGTGGCGGCCGGCGCGGCGCAAGCCATCAGGGAAAAGCAGATCGCGATCGTTACTCTTGACATGGCCCTACTATCTTAGGTGGCGCGAGCTTCAGCTTGCAGCATCGGCTTCAGCCGATGTCCGCGAACGCCGGCTAAAGCCGACGCTGCAAACTAAAGTTCGCGCTACAGGAGTTATACTCTCTAACGTGCGGCTGGCGACCATTCTCTTTATCGCGGTCTTGTGCCGGGCTCAAGACCCAGCGGAAACGGGCCGCTGGACGTTTCGCATCCGGTGCGCTCCTTGCCACGGCATCCATGCCGACGGCGGCCGCGGTCCGGATTTGACGCTCGGGACATACAACGCGGGCGACCAGGACGCGGACCTGTTTCGCGTGATTTCGAGGGGCGTGCCGGGAACGGAAATGGCGGGGTATGCCGGACGCCTGCCGGACGACGAGATCCGCGCGTTGGTCGCATATATCAGATCTGTCGGCCACGCCAATAAGGTTGCGGCCCACGGCGACGCCGCGGCGGGTGAGAAGATTTTCTGGACGAAAGGAGGCTGCGGGCAATGCCATCGAGTGGGGACGAAGGGAAGCAGTCTCGGCCCGGATCTGACGCGGGTCGGCCGCCAGCGCAGCATCGCGTATCTGACCGCCTCGCTGCTGAAGCCGGATGCCGATGTGACGCCCGGATTCGCGACGGTCACGGTGGTGACACGCGATGGAAAGAAAATCGTCGGCGTGGAGCGGAACTTCGATAACTTCTCGGCCCAGTTCGTCGATCTTTCGGGCAAGTATTATTCGTTTTTGCGGGAGGATGTGACGTCAATGAAGCGCGAGCCACGATCCCTGATGCCTTCCAACTACGGCAAGCTGCTGAGCGAAAGCGAAGTAAACGATCTATTGGCTTATTTGAGCAGCCTGATGGGTGGACGATGAAGCTTTTGATCCTATTTACAGGCACGCTGGCGATGGCGCAGGACTGGACCAGCTACGGGAAGAACGAACTCGGCTGGCGCTATAGCGAGCTCGACCAGATCAATACCAAAACAGTGGCGCGGCTCACGCCTCAATGGATGTATCAGACGGATGTGCCCGGCAAGAACGAAACGACTCCCTTGGTATTCGACGGAATGATGTACGTCACCGGACCATCGAACAACGCGTGGGCGCTGGACGCCCTCACAGGCCGGCCGATCTGGTCCTATAAAAAAGCTCCGCCGCCGAATGTGAATCTCTGCTGCGGACAGGTGAATCGCGGTTTCGCGCGGCGCGGGAGTACCCTTTACAAAGTCGATCTGCAAGGAACGTTGGTCGCGCTGGATGCGAAATCCGGCGTGGTGCTGTGGGAATCGACGCTCGAAGATTATAAGAAAGGGTATTCGGCAA
This sequence comes from Bryobacterales bacterium, assembly GCA_963749245.1. GTDB lineage: Bacteria > Acidobacteriota > Terriglobia > Bryobacterales > Bryobacteraceae > Palsa-187. The sequence continues at coordinate 10,286 of CAVVNE010000074.1, read as the reverse complement.
CGTCGGCGCCTCTGGTGGTGAAGAACCTGGTGGTGACCGGCATGGCCGGCGCGGAGTACGGCACGCGCGGGTTCATCGACGCCTACGATGCCGATACCGGGAAGCGCGCCTGGCGCGCCTACACCGTCGCCGAAGGGGGACCGAGCTGGTCCGCCGATTCCTGGAAACGCGGCGGGGGCTCAACGTGGATTACGGGTACTTACGATCCGTCGCTCAACCTGATTTATTGGGGCACGGGCAATCCGGGTCCGGACATGGACGGCGAGGTCCGGCGCGGCGACAACCTTTATACGTGCAGCCTGGTGGCGATCGACGCGGACACGGGAAAAATCAAGTGGCATTTCCAATTCACGCCGCACGACCTGCACGATTGGGACGCGATCGGCGATCCGGTGCTGACCGATCTGATCATCGACGGACGCGCGGTGAAAGCCGTGATTCAGGCCAATCGCAACGGATTTTTTTATGCGCTGGACCGGACCAACGGGAAAGTTCTGCTCTCGAAAGCGTACACGCGAGTCACCTGGGCCGACGGCATTGGCGTGGACGGGCGCCCGGTCCCCATCGCCGGCCAGGACCCCACCGAAGAAGGAACGCGCACCTGCCCGGGCATGGGAGGAGGCCACAACTGGCAGGCCACCGCGTATAGTCCGCTGACCGGCCTCTACTATTTCACGTCGACCGAAAGGTGCATGCTGTTCTACAAGACCAAACAGCAGTTCATAGAAGGCCAGTGGTATCAGGCCAGCACAGTCGGGCGGGACGAGCCTGGAAATGGACGGATCGACGCGATCGATCCGAAGACCGGCAAGCTCGCATGGTATTTCGAAACCGTCAGCAGTCCCACCGGAGGCGTTCTGGCGACTGCGGGCGGCCTGGTGTTTGTGGGCGACGCCGAGGGATACCTGATCGCCCTGGACGCTCGCACCGGCAAGGTCCTGTGGCGATTTCAGACGGGTGGGACGATCATCGCCCCGCCGATCAGCTATGCGTTGAACGGGCGTCAGTACATCGCGGTGGCGGCGGGGCAAACGATGATTACGTTCGCTTTGCCGAGATGATCGGAATCCACGGGGACAGACAGCCTTTTTCGCGGCGAAGGTTTCTTAGTGGCCTGTCGCAGCCAGATCGTTTAGCATGTCCCCTCCTTCACAGTCGGGGTTCTGTGCCAGAACTGGGAGCAGCCTCAGCATTTCCAACAGAACCCCGACAGTCATGGAGGCGACATCACAGCACCAGTTGTCCGCAGTAGGAGGGGCGAAAAAGGTGTCAGTCCCCGACGCTTGATTGCTGGCCAGGATTACACTATCTCCAATGAACTTCCGCGCGCTTCTCTTGCTGCTCCCACTTTCGCTCTACGGCCAGACTTACGACACTGTGCTTGCCAATGGGCGGGTGATGGACCCGGAATCGGGCCTTGATGCGGTTCGCTACGTCGGCATTCGGGGCAAGCGGATCGAAGCCATCTCGGCGGCGCCACTTCAGGGGCGGACCGTACTGGACGTCCGCGGGCTGGTGGTCGCACCCGGGTTCATCGATCTCCATTCTCATGGTCAGGATGACGAAAATTATCATTTCAAGGCTCACGACGGCGTCACGACCGCGCTGGAACTCGAGATCGGCGTCTCGCCGGTCGCGCCGTGGTATCAGGCGCGCGAAGGGAAGGCGCTCATCAATTTTGGCGCCAGTTCCGGACATGTTCCGGCGAAAATGGCGGTGCTGCACGACACAGGAGATTTTCTGCCGCGCGACCACGCGGTGCACGACATGGCAACCGATGAGCAGCAACTCTCCATCGTCAACGCGGTGCGCCAGGGACTCGACGACGGCGCAGTCGGCATCGGATTTGGGATTGCCTATGTGCCCTCCACCACGCGCGAGGAGATTTTGAGGCTGTTCCAGCTCGGCTCGGACAGGCACGTGCCGGTGTTCGTCCATATGCGCGGGAATACGGGCCTGCCGGAGGACGGCGCGATCCCTTCAGTCCAGGAAGTGATCGCCGACGCCACGGCCACTGGCGTCTCGCTCCACATCGTCCACATCACCAGCTCCGGCGGAAGGCAAACGGCGAATTGTCTGAAGATCATCGAAGGCGCGCGGAAGCACGGATTGGACGTCAGCACGGAAATGTATCCTTACACAGCTTCGGCCACTCGCATAGAGTCCGCGTTGTTCGACGAAGGATGGCAGAAGAGAACAGGACTTCGTTACGACCAGCTCCAATGGGTGGCGACGGGCGAGCGCCTGACGGCCGAGACTTTCGCGAAGTATCGCAAGCAGGGCGGATCGGTGATCAGCCATGGAATGTCGGAGGAGACGGTTCGGCTGGCGGTGGCGAATCCCATCGTGATGATCGCCAGCGACGGACGGCTGACCAACGGCAAAGGCCATCCAAGAAGCGCGGGAACTTTTTCCCGCGTGCTGGGGTTGTACGTCCGGGAACAGAAGGCGCTCACGCTGATGGACGCGCTGCGCAAAATGACACTGATGCCCGCCCAACGCCTGGAAGCTTCCGTTCCCGCGATGCGGAACAAAGGGCGGATCAAAATCGGGGCGGATGCTGATATCGTGGTATTCAATCCGGACACGGTCATCGACAAGGCGACGTTCGAGAATGCGGCGCAGTATTCGGAAGGCATCGAGCACGTGATGGTCGCGGGCGTCTTCGTCCTGCGAAATGGAAACTTTGTCAGCGGCGCATACCCGGGAGCGGGGATACGCACGAAGTAGGAGGTCAATCATGCTTTCGAGACGAAATCTGCTGAGGACTTCAGCGGCGCTCGTGGCCGGAGGGTCCGCATCGTTCGCCGATACGCGTTTCGCCGAAATCGAAGCGCGGATTGCGCGGCACGATTTGAAGGACCTCCACAAAGAGGATCTGCCGACGCCTTGCATGCTGGTCGATGAGCAGATTTTCGAGGCCAACCTGCAAAAGATGGCCAATCATTGCCGGACCACCGGCATTCATCTACGTGGCCACGTGAAGGTTCACAAGAGCACGGAAATCGCGAAGCGCCAAATCGCCCTGGGCGGCATCGGCCTGACCTGTGCGACGGTGGCCGAATGCGAGCTGATGTCGAGCGCCGGAATCAGGAATATTCTGCTGACGCGGCAGCCCACCAGCAAGAACAACATCGGCCGCGTCATCGCGCTGGCCAAGCGCGACTCGACGTTCGGCACGGTGGTCGACGATCCGCTGGCCGCGGACTGGTTGCAAGCAGCCGCATCCGCTGAGAACGTGAAGCTCAGAACCGTGGTCGATGTCTTCGCTGGGCTGACGCGCCATGGAATTGAGATGGGTGCGCCCGCACTCGATCTGGCCAAGCAGGTGGATCGCTCGAAGAATCTGAAACTGGTCGGCATGATGGGTTATTCCGGAGGCGCCGCGCACACGCATGGCTGGAATGAGCGGCTTCAAAAGTCCCGCGAAGATACCGCGGGCATGCTCGAGACCGTGGCCGCCGCCCGCGCAGCGGGTTTGCCAATGGAAATCGTCACCGGGGGCAGCACCGGAACGTATAATATCGATTCCGAGATCAAAGGCCTCACCGAGTTGCAGGCGGGCTCATTCGTTTTCATGGACACGCTCTACCGCCAGATTGGAGGCAAGGACGATCCGCACGAATACAAAGATTTCGGCATGGCGCTGACGGTATTGACCACCGTGATCAGCCAGAGGCATCCAAACCACTGCACCATCGACGCGGGAAATAAGGCTCTGCTGAAGCCTACCGACCAGGTGAAGGGGCGGTCCGAGGTCAAGGTGGAAAATCAGGGCGCCGAATACGGTATTCTCGTCTGGAACGACGGCGATCGCGCGTTCAAGCTGGGGGAGCGGGTGGAGCTTTATCCTTCCAATCTCGACATGAGCACGAACGTTTACGACCGCTACTACGTGACGCGCGGCGAACAGATCGTCGACGTCTGGCCGATCATGGGGCGCGCCGGCGCGGCGCAGCGCTGACGTATGCGAATCGTGCTTCTTCTGATGGTTGTGGGCCTGATGATCGCCCAGGCGCCCTCGCCCTTCCGTGAGATCGGGAGCGTGAGCCAGTTGATGATCGACATCATCTACCCAACGTCCGACGCGCTGTTCTACATCGAACGCAATCCGCCCAAGAACGACCACGATTGGAACGTGATTCGCGGCACGGCGCTGACGCTGGCCGAATCCGGAAATCTGCTGTTGATGGGCAGCCGCGCGCGGGATCAGGACCGCTGGGTGAAAGACACCCAGCTCATGATCGACGCAGGAAAGGCCGCATTTAAGGCGGCGCAGAAAAAAGATATGCAGGCGATCCTCGATCTGAACGAGCAATTGAGTACGTCCTGCACCACATGCCACGTGCACTATCGCCCGAACTACGGGAAATGAAGGGAATCAAGCAAATGGAGACAACAAGACCGAAATTGCCGAACGGGGCGATAGAACTGTATAACCTCTTTATTCATGGCGAGATCAGCCGCCGCCGCTTTATGGACGGCTTGCAGCGATTCGCAGTCGGGGGTCTGACCGCGGCGGCTCTGATTGAGGCGTTGATGCCCAACTACGCGCAAGGCCAGCAGGTGTCAAGGACCGACGATCGGATCAAGGCATCCTATGAGACCGTTCCGTCGCCGCAGGGCAACGGAAGCATCAAGGGATATTTCGTGCGGCCGGTCAGCGCCGACACGCGATCCGCGACCCCTTCGAAATTACCCGGCATCATCGTGGTCCACGAAAATCGAGGGCTGAATCCTCACATTGAGGACATCGCGCGGAGGCTGGCGCTGGCGAATTTTATGGCGTTCGCGCCCGACGGGCTGACGTCAGTTGGCGGCTTCCCCGGCGACGATTACAGAGGGGGCGAGTTGTTCAGAAAGGTCGACGGCAAGAAGATGGCCGAGGATTTCGTGGCTGCCGCGCACTGGCTGAAAGCGCGCTCCGACTGTTCGGGCAAGATCGGCGTTACCGGTTTCTGTTACGGAGGCAGCATCTCCAATACGTTGGCCGTGCGACTGGGCGCCGACATCGCTGCTGCGGCGCCATTCTACGGCGGCCCTCCTGCCAAAGACGACGTTGCGAAAATCAAGGGGGCGATTCTGGTTCATCACGGGGCGCTCGATACGCGGCTGGCGGCGACGTGGCCGGCGTACGACGCGGAATTGAACGGAGCAGGTGTTCCGCACGAGGGCTACATCTACCCGGGCGCCGTTCATGGCTTCAATTGCGATGCGACGCCGGAGCGCTATAACAAAGCCGCGGCCGATTTGGCCTGGGGGCGGACCATCGACTGGTTTAACAAGTACGTGCGCGCCTGATTACTTCTTTGGATACCCCTGCCAAACGTATTCCAGAGCCTCGGGTAACGTTTGCTGTTTCACGGTGCGATCGGTATGGCCGGCGTTGCGCGCAAAAACAAATTGATAATGGTAGCCCTTAGCGGCCAGAACCTTGGCCATTTCCTCATTGGCGACGACCCAGTCGTGCATGTTGTCGGCCATGATATTCGGATTGAAATTGTCTCTGTCGCCGACCTCCATCCAGATGCGGATCGGCTTGACGGGAGAGTTGGGGATGAGGTCGTCGTGAAAGGCCCACGCGCCATGAGGGGCCTTGGGGTTCCATGGCCACTGCTGATTCACGTAGGTTCCTGAGTAGGTGAGAACGCGGTGGTAAAGCTCCGGGTGATACCACGCCATGATCAACGCGCAGGAGCCTCCGGAGCTGCCGCCCATGGTCGCGCGGCCCTCCGGGTCTTTCGTCAGTTTCACGTTGTATTGTTTCTCGACTAGCGGCAAGACTTCTTTCTCGACCCACTCGGCATAGAGGCCCGACATCGTGTCGTATTCGAGGCCGCGCTCGCTCCCCTGTGCGTCGCCCGAGCCGTTACCGATGGAGATGGCGATCATCGCGGGCAAGCGATGCTCGGCAATGAGGTTGTCCAGGGCCGTAAACAACACACGATCCGGTCCATCCGCCCCGACGATAAACGGCGCGATGGTGCCGGGGACATATTGTTTGGGGACATACACGGCCATTTTGCGCGTGTGCGGAGCGGGGTGGCTGGTGGTGACAATCAGCTTCGCGGGATTGTTCGGATCCGGCGTGCCGAAGGTGTTGGGCTCGCGGGCGATGCCGGGGTAGATCTTGCTGTCGGCGGACGACATGGTGAATTCGTAAACAGTTCCCTGCGGCACGCCTTCATGGACAGTCATCTCCGGCGCCGGATTGTGGGTGGGACCGAGGATGAAATTCCCGTCGGCGTTCGGGGAAGGGTTGGCGCCGTCGGGCAGGTCTTTCGCGGTGACATAGCCGGGCGTGTTCGGATCGCGGGTCGGCGGCTTTGGGCGCAGAGGGCGTTGGTTCGGAGCCGGAACTTGGGCCATGGCGGCACCGGAGCCGGCGAGGCAGACGCAGAAAGCGATGTTGAGAAAACGGGACATAAGTCAATTCAAACCCAAGCGTAAAAGTATCACGAATCGGAGGCTCGGATGGATCGTAAAGTTACGGAGCGGCCTCGAAGAAACATCGCCCGCGCAAATTGTGATAATGAAAGGTGTCCATGAAGCCACAAGTTCTGTCCGTTCTGCTCCTCGGCGCGATCCCTGCGGCCGCTGCCGCGCCTGCGCTTGACCGGCAGTTCGAGCAAACCGTCCGGCCGTTCGTCACCAAATATTGCATCGGATGCCACAGCGGCAAATCGCCGGCCGCGCAGTTCGATCTCAAGTCCTACACCACCATGGACACGGTGACGCGCGACTATCCCCGCTGGGCGCTGGTGCTCGAAAGACTGACCGCGAAGGAGATGCCGCCCAAGCCGATGCCGCCGCCGCCGGACGGACTCCCGCCAGCAGGTGATCGACTGGATTCAGGCGGTGCGCGCGGAAGAGATCGCGCAAAAACGCGGGCGATCCGGGCCTGGTGCTGGCGCGCCGCCTGAGCAACGCCGAATACAACTACACCATCCGCGACCTCACCGGCCAGGACATGCAGCCCACGCGAGAGTTTCCCGTGGATCCCGCCAATCCCGCCGGCTTCGACAACTCCGGCGAATCGCTGACCATGTCGCCGGCGCTGCTGAATAAGTACCTGCAAGCCGCGCGCGAAGTGGCCGATCACATGGTGCTGACGCCCGATGGAATCGACTTCGCGCCGCATCCGATGCTGGTCGAGACGGATCGCGACAAGTACGCGATCCAGCGCATCGTGGACTTCTACCACCGCCAGCCGACCGACTACGCGGATTACTTTCAGGCCGCCTGGCGCTTCAAGTATCGCGGCGTTCTCGGAAAGCCGGGCGCCACGCTGGCCGCCATCGCGGCGGATGCGAAGGTGAGCGCGAAGTATCTGCCCATGGTCTGGCAGCATCCTGCACGACAAGGACGCGGTCGGTCCGATCGCCAAGCTGCAGGCGATGTGGCGCGCTCTGCCCGCGCCGGGCGCGGAGCAAGCCGGACGTGCTGCGCGCGAAATGTGTCGAGATGCGCGATTTCGTGGTCAAGATCCGGCAGCACACGGCGATGCAGTTCGCGGCGCCGATCGTGAAAGGATTGCCCGCCGGATCGCAGCCTCTGCTGAACTGGAAGCTGCGCGAGTTCGCCGCGCACCGCCGCGATAGCGATCCCGAACGATCTGCGCAACGATACCGACCCGCCTCCGGTGGTGCCGGAAATTCCGAAATATCCCGGGCTTCACCAGGAAGCCGCGCCGCGCTGGGCCGCTCTCTCGGCGAAGGCCCGCGCCGGCGATCCCGACCTGGTGGTTCCCGCCGCCGAGCGCAGCCGCTATGAAGCCGCGTTCGCGCGCTTCGCTTCCGTTTTCCCGGATACCTTTTACGTCCAGGAGCGCGGCCGCTATTTCCCGGACGATTCGGAGGACAAGGGACGCCTGCTGAGCGCGGGCTATCACAACATGATGGGCTACTTCCGCGACGACACGCCGCTGATGGAGCTGATCCTCGACGAAAAGGGCCAGAAGGAACTCGAACCGGCTCTGGGATGAATTCGATTTCATCGCCGATTACACGGCCCGCACCTGGGTTCAGTACTTCTTCAATCAGAGCGGCGAGGTTCAGGGCAAGGGCGCGGAATCCGGCTCGCCGCGCCCGACCGGATCACGAGATCACCGACACGGCGGTCATCATCGGGCTTGCGCGACGCCTATCTGGCCAAGGCCGCGGCCGATCCGAAGAACGATCCCGATCGCGCCGGAGGCCATCCGCGATCACTTCGAGCGCGTCGAACAACACGCTCCGCACTCTGGAAAAGGAGCGGGCCGACGCCGAGCCGAAGCATCTCGAAGCGCTGCTGCAACTTCGCCGCGCGCGCCTACCGGCGGCCGCTCACCAAGGCGGAGCGCGACGATCTGCTGGCGTATTACCACTCGCTTCGCGACAAGAACGAGCTGTCGCATGAAGACGCCATCCGCGATTCGATTGTCGAGCGTGCTGATGTCGCCCGATTTCCTCTACCGGATCGACCTGCTCGACACGGGTACCGCCTTCGGGATCCGCTGAGAAGAACCGTGGCGTCGAAAACCAGCCGTCCGTTATCCCCCTATGCGCTGGCGAGCCGGTTGAGCTACTTCCTCTGGTCCAGCATGCCGGACGAGGAGCTGTTGCGGCACGCGGCGGCGGGCGATCTGCAAAGGCCGGACGTGTCTGCTGGCGCAGACGCGCCGCATGCTGAAGGACGACCGGGTGCGCGGCCTGGCCACCGAATTCGGCGGCAACTGGCTGCGATTTCCGCCACTTCGAAACGATCAACACGGTCGATCGCGAGCGCTTCCCGACCTTCAACAACGATCTGCGCGAGGCCATGTTCCAGGAACCGATCCGGTTCATCGAAGACGTGATCCACAACGATCGCTCCGTGCTCGACCTGCTGTACGGCAAGCTACACCTTCGTGAATCCGGTCCTGGCCAAGCACTACGGCATGCCGGAAGTCAAAGGGAATGCGGACACCTGGGTTCGCGTGGACGATGCCGACCGCTACGAGCGCGGCGGTCTGCTGCCCATGGCCGTGTTCCTGACCCAGAACTCGCCCGGACTTGCGAACCAGCCCGGTGAAGCGCGGAAACTGGGTGGTGCAGCGGGTGCTCGGCGAGGTCATCCCGCCGCCGCCGCCGGTGGTGCCGGAATTGCCGAGCGATGAAGCGAAGTCGGATCTGCCGATACGCGACATGCTGGCCAGACATCGCGCGAATCCGGTGTGCGCCTCCTGTCATGCGCGCTTCGATGTCGTTCGGCCTGGCGTTCGAAGGCTACGGACCGGTGGGTGAGCGCGCAGGACCAAAGACCTCGCCGGGCGGCCCGTCGATACCGCCGTGACCTATCCCGGGCGGCATCGAGGGCGCCGGACTGGAGGGCGTGAAGACATACATCCGCGAGCATCGCCAGACAGGAATTCCTGGACAATCTCAGCCGCAAACTGCTGGCCTACGCGCTGAACCGGTCGCTCCAGCTCTCCGACGAATCCCTCCTCGAGCGGATGGAGACCAGGCTGGCCGCCAATGGCTATCGCTTCGATTCGCTGGTGGAGACCATCGTCACGAGCCCGCAGTTCCTGAACAAACGAAATCCGGATGCGCCGAACCCGCAGCTACAATCGAGAGAGGTGATGAAGATGCCCCAACGAATCCGCCCGCCGCATTTCCCGCCGCACCGTGCTTCGCGGCGCCGGATGCACCATGGCGCTGCCGTGGCTCGAATCGCTTCCCGCCTTCGCCGATACGCCATCGCGCCGCCGCCTTCCCCAAGCGCTTCGGCGTGGTGTTCATGGGCAACGGCATCAACGAGGATCACTGGAGCGCCGAAGGCTCGGGCGCCGAGATGAAGCTCAGCAAGACGCTGTCAGCCGCTGGAGCCGTTGAAGCAGAAGATCAACGTGATCGACGGTCTCTTCGTCAAGGCGCTCACCGGCCAGGGCATTCACCCCGGCGCAGACCGGCAGCCTGCTCTCCGGCGCGCACATTTCGAAGGGCGCCATCATCCACTCCGGCATCAGCGTGGACCAGATGATCGCCAACCGCGTCGGCGAGGACACGCCGCAATCCAGCATCGTGCTGGCGTGCGAGCAGCCCATGACGGGTTACCACGAGACCAACTTTTCCCTGGCCTACAGCTCGCACATCTCCTGGCAGACTCCGGATTCGCCCGTGCCCGTGGAAGTTTACCCGTCGCTGGCCTTCGACAACCTGTTCGACAACCGCGGCAGCCTGCTGAACATCAGCATTCTCGACCGCGTGAAGGACGCGCCGAGGCGCTCAGCCGGCAAATCAGCTCCAGCGACAAAACCAAGCTGG
>CAVVNE010000073.1:0-17391 GCA_963749245.1 Bryobacterales bacterium | reverse complement strand
GTTGACCACCAGCGTCGCGAGCGCTTCGCCTTCCACTTCTTCCGCGATCACCAGCAGCGGCTTTCCGGAGCGCGCGATCTGCTCGAGCACCGGCAGCAGGTCCTTCATGTTGCTGATCTTCTTTTCGTGGATCAGGATGTACGGATCTTCGAGTACGCACTCCATACGGTCCGGATCGCTGATGAAATAGGGCGAAAGATAACCGCGGTCGAACTGCATGCCCTCGACGGTCTGGAGCTCGGTCGTCATGGTCTTGGACTCTTCCACCGTGATCACGCCGTCCTTGCCGACCTTCTTCATCGCCTCGGCGATGGTGTTGCCGATGGTCGCGTCGCCGTTCGCCGAAATGGTTCCGACCTGCGCGATCATGTCGCCGGACACGCGTCTTCGAGAACTTCTTCACTTCCTCGACCACCGCCTCGACGGCCCTCTCGATGCCGCGCTTCAGCGCCATCGGGTTCGCGCCCGCGGCCACGCTCTTCACGCCTTCGCGGAAGATGGCACTGGGCCAGAATGGTCGCCGTCGTGGTGCCGTCGCCGGCCACGTCGGAGGTCTTGGACGCCACTTCGCGCACCATCTGCGCGCCCATGTTCTCGAGCGGATCCTTCAGCTCGACTTCCTTGGCCACGGTCACGCCGTCCTTGGTGATGGTCGGTCCGCCGAACTTTTTCTCCAGAACGACGTTGCGGCCTTTGGGGCCGAGCGTCACTTTGACGGCGTCGGCCAACTGGTTCACGCCGCGAAGAATCGCCTGGCGGGAATTTTCGCTATAAACAATTTGTTTTGCTGCCATCTTTACGTCTCCCTTTTCAAATCTCGTCTTCTTAAGCCTTCGCCTTCTTGCTTACGCTATCGAGAACGCCCAAAACCTCGTCCTCGCGCATGATCAGGTACTCGTTCCCGTCCATCTTGATGTCGGAGCCCGAGTACTTGCCGAACAGGATGCGGTCGCCGGCCTGCACGTCCAGAGGGATCAGCTTCCCATCGTCCGCGCGCTTGCCTTTGCCAACGGCAACGACTTCGCCCTGCTGCGGCTTTTCTTTGGCCGAGTCGGGGATAAACAACCCGCCGACGTTTTCTCTGTGTCTTCCTCGATCCGTTTGACCACGATGCGGTCATGTAGCGGTCGAATATTCATAGTTCAACCTCCATTTTGGAATCTACTTCCGGGCTTTCAGTTTGGTAGATGGGTCTGGCGCAGCCGCCAAGCCCAAGCTCCATTATTAGCACACTCTGTCGAGGAGTGACAATAATTAGCTGCAAGTAACTGTTATAATTAGCTTTATTCGCTTGACATCGCGACGCTGATTTCGCGGCGAATGGTCATCGAGCGCAAGCAGCCGGACCTCGATTCGCTCCTCCGGCATGATTTGCGGGAATCGCTCGCCCCACTCGATCAAAACCACCGCGTCGCGGTCGAAGATCTCTTCCAATCCGAGCGTGGCAAGCTTCCTGCGCACGATCGAGACGATAGAGATCGACGTGATAAATCTGCGCCCCGGCTGGAGATGAACCGTACTCCTGAATCAGCGTGAACGTGGGACTCGAGACATCTTCCGCGCCGCCGCGCCAAGGCCGCTGACGATTCCCTTGGCAAGCGTGGTTTTTCCCGCGCCCAGATTTCCGATCAGCAGAACCACCGCGCGCCGGGGCAGGCGAAGCGGCGATTCGCCGGCCAAGGTCGATGGTCTCTTCCTCGGAATGGGTCTTCAAATACACTCATGAATCGCGTTTGGAAGATAGCGCAGCAGGTCGGTCGCGATCAGGCATTGCTCGGTCAGCTCCGCCGCGCCGATTTCTCCCGCGCGCCCGTGCAGCCAAACCGCCGCGCGGACCGCGGTTCGAAGATCGCCCGGAAACTGCGCCACCAGACCAGCCGTCATTCCCGTCAGAATATCGCCCGTGCCTCCCGTCGCCATCGCGGGGCGAGCCCGTGGGATTGATCCACACCCGGCCGTCCGGGAAAAGCGATCAGCGTGCGATAACCCTTCAACACCACGCACACGTTGCGTTCTTGCGCGAACGCCTCGCGCCACGGCCAGCCGGTCCGTCACTTTGCTGCCGGTGAGCCGAGCCATCTCGCCGGGATGCGGCGTCAGGATCGTCTGCTCGCCGCGTCCGCGAAAATCCGTACCGGCGATCGAGTTCAATCCATCGGCGTCAATCACCATCGGAACCGTCGCTTCGCCCAGCACCCGCTTCAGCAATTCCGGTTCAGGCCGAGCCCCGGCCCGACCGCGATCACGGTCTTGCTCTCCAGCGAAAATCGTCGAGCGATTCCGTCATCAACTCCGGCGCATACGATGCGCCCGAAGACGCCACAGTCACCAATCCGGCGCCCGCGCGCAGCGCGGCTAGGCCTGCCATCGCCGCCGCACCCGTTTTCCCCGGCGCCCCGCCGATGACCAGAACGTGCCCGAACATCCCCTTGTTCGAATCGGGCTTGCGCGGTCGGAACAGCGCTGCAAAATCGTGCGCCTCCGACAAATGCAGATCGGACTGCAAAAACTCCGCTGGAATCCCGATATCGGCGACGATCAGCTTCCCGACCTTCTCCGGGTTCATCACCAACTCCACCTTCGGCGCCGCGAACGTCACGGTAATATCCGCGCGCACCCGCATGGCCGAAGGAATATCCACCGCGACGATCTTTGCGCGGGGAAAATCCTCGTTCATCGACCGGATCATCTCCGCATATGACCCTTCAACCTCGCCCCGAAACCCCGTCCCCAGCAGCGCATCCACAACAATGGAGCCGCGACCATCGGGAGCGGTCCGCTCCGAATCCACCTTCACAACCTGTAGTGAAGCAACGCGCCCCTCCAGCAGCCGCGCCACCACCAGCCCGTCGCCGCCGTTATTCCCCTTGCCGCAGAAAATCACCACGCGTTGCTCCGACAGCGGCGCGAACTCGCGCTCCAGAACCTCCACCACGCGCGTCCCGGCGCGCTCCATCAGGACCTCGCCCGGAGTCCCCGCCGCGATGGTGCGGCGGTCGGCCTCGCGCATCTGCTCCGCCGTCAGAACGTTTTTCATGCGGGCGCCTCATTCAGAGCCTGCTCCAGTTTTTGCAACCCTTCCGGCTGCCCCATCACAATCAGATGATCGCCCACTGCGATGCGCGAATCCGCCTCCGGATTGAACAACATTTTGCCGTCGGCCTTGCGGATCGCCAGCACGATTACTCCCATCTCGCTGCGAATCTGCATGCCGGCGATGGTAGAATCGACATAGGCGCTCCGCGCGGAAACCTTTACTTGCTCGATGTTCACGTTCACGTCCAGGTTCTGCGTGGTGAAGTCGATGAACTGCTGTACGTGAGGCTTCAGCAGCGCCTGCGCCATGCGATGGCCGGTGCTGTTGTAAGGCGCGAACACGAAGTCGGCCCCGGCGCGCCGCAGCTTTTCTTCCGACGTCCGCTCCGCGACGCGCGCCGTCAGCTGGATTTTCGAATTGAGCGTCCGCGCCGTCAGGATCAGGAACAGATTATCGGCGTCGGATGCCAGGGTGGCGATCAGCCCTTTCGCGCGGTCGATGCCCACCTCGCGCAGCACGTCGTCGCGGCTTGCGTCGGCCAGCACGGCCAGCATTCCTTCCTTAATGGCCCGCTCCACCTTCTCCTCGTTGTTGTCCACCACCACGAATTTCGCGCCCTGCTGCCGCAGCTCATCCGCCGCGCCGCGTCCCACCCGGCCGAAGCCGCAGACGATGTAATGGCCGTGCAGTTTTTCGATCATTTTCTTGACCCGCCGTTTCCCAAAAAATTGATTCAACTCCAGCTCGATAATGGTCTGCGTCATGGCGCCGATGGCCAGCAACATCACGATCACGCCAAAAAAAATCAGGAATGAATTGAAGATCCGCCCCACATGGCTGAGGGGACGAATCTCGCCCGATCCGACGGTGGTCACCGTGGTAAGGGTCATGTAAAACGCATCGAACACCGAGTAGTGCTCGATCGCGACGAACCCGATCGTCCCCCCGGCAAGCGTCACTCCAAGCGCGATCGCGATCCGTGCCAGCCTGCGGGGAAGATGATCCATCAGATCCATCTTAGTGGGGCAGGGCCATGCCCTGCCGTCCGCTATCTATAATTCGGAAACCACGGAACAAACGGCGAAGTCGACTTCTGATACTTCCGGTACGCCTCGCCCTTGCTCCGCAGCGCCTGCTCCTCGGTCGCCGGGATCCCGGTCACGCGCAGCAGGGAAATAAAGGATCAGCAGAGGCGACAGAAATCCCCAATACCCGTATTGAGCCGAGCTCGCCACCAGCGCGAACGACACCCAGATCAGCCATTCGAAGAAGTAGTTCGGATGACGCGAGAGCCCCCACCACCCCGCCTTACACACCTTGCCTTTGTTCTTCGGATCGCGCTTGAACCGCGCCAACTGCCAGTCGGCCGTCATCTCTCCCAGAAACGCCACGACCCAGACACCTGCGCCCAGATTCTCCAGCTCTGGAGTGCCCTTTGATGGATCGTGCAGGGCCAGCAGAAACGGCAGCGACAATAGGACGCACAGCAAGGCCTGGAATTCGAAAAACAGCAGGAATTTCAAGCCGATGTTCGAACCCCATTTGCGCCGCAGTTCGACGTAACGGCCCCCTTCCGGCTGCCCGTTCACGCGCGTAAACAACAGGTAGAACCCCAGCCGCAGCCCCCAGAGAACCACCATGGGCAGCAGGATCAGCGTACGGCGCGAGTCGCCCTCGCCGTGCACCGCGTAAATCAACGCCAGCAGCGCCAGCCCCGTCGCCCAGCCCACGTCGGCAACCGCCGCATTGCGCAAAGGGAAATGCAGCAGCCACAAAATAAACATAAACGCCGCGATCACGGCGGTTCCCTGCGTCATCCAGATCAGCAACCCGTGCATGATTCCCATATGCATAAATTCGGCCGGCGGATGGCGCACTTTAGCCCCATGCGTCAGAGTCTGTGTGAAAACTCCGAGCTGACCGCTCCCGGTGGTCGCGGCTCTTCTTAGGTTCTTTGGAACCGCGACCTTCGGGAGCGGTATTGGCGATAAAGATACTTCGCGGAAGCTCTCCAGTTCTTCGCTGCAAAAGCTCGCGTGCGATTGTGGCAATCGGTCCGCGTTATCCTCAAACTAAATGGCCGATTCCGAACGCCGACGCCCCGACCCTGAACGTCTGCTCAAACAGGTGGAGGCCGAGGAGCGCAACACCAGGCGCGGCCATCTCAAGATTTTCCTCGGCTACGCCTCCGGCGTCGGAAAATCCCTGCGCATGCTCGACGAAGGCCGCCGGCGTAAACTGCGCGGGCAGGATGTCGTAGTCGCCGCCACGCAGCCCTCGGCCTCGCCGGAGACGCAGCAGATCCTCGAAAACATGGAGGTGATTCCGCCGCGCATGGTCGAGGGGATTCCCGCCATCGACATGCCCGCGCTGCTCCGGCGGCATCCGGCCGTCTGTCTCATCGACGGACTCGCCTATCGGAATCCCCCGGCGAGCAAGCACCCACACCGCTGGCAGGACGTCGAGGAACTGCGCGAGGCGGGCATCTCCGTCATTACCTCCGTCAACATTCAGTACATCGCCGAGCGCCAGCGCGAGATCGAAGTCATCCGCGGAAAAAGCGTCGCCGATTCCGTGCCGGAGTCGTTCATCCGCACCGCCGACGAAATTGAAGTGGTCGACGCCTCGCCCGAGTATTGCGCCTCCCGCTCGATTGAAGGCGACGAGCAGCGGCAGCTCTCCGAGCTCCGCGAGATCGCCCTCGTGCTCGCCGCCGACGTGGTCGATCATCAACTCGAACAGTATCTGCACCGGGAGGGCGGCGCGCAGAATTTTGGCGCGCAGGAGCGCATCCTGGTCTGCGTCACGCCCCGCTCTAGCGCCCGCGAAATGATCCGGCGCGCCCGCCGCCAGGCGGACCTCTTTCACGGCGATCTCTATGTGGTGTACGTCGAGCAGGACAATCTGAACGACGCCGACCAGCGCTTGATCCGCGAAAACCTCGACTACGCGCATCAGGCCAAGGCGCGCGTCGAACTGTTGAGCGGCGAAGACCCCATCGAAGCCATTCTCGACTTCGCGGCGAAGCACGGCATCACCCAGATTTTCGTGGGCCACAGCAATCAATCCGGCTGGGCCAGCCGCCTGCGCGCGAATCCAGTCGAGCGTCTCATCATGGAAGCCGACGGCATCGACGTGCGCGTGTTCCCGAATGAGCAGCCGTCATGCTGACCGCAGGGAGCGGAGTCTGAATGCCTGACCGCGAAAAAGGCAAGCTGAGAATCCTGCTGGGCTACGCCGCCGGCGTCGGCAAGACGTACCGCATGCTCGAAGAGGCCCAGCAGGCCAAGCGCGCCGGACGCGACGTGGTGATCGGCTACTTCGAGCCGCACGGCCGCAAGGACACCATCGCCAAAACCGAGGGCCTGGAAATCGTCCCCCGCTGCCGGATCGATTACCGAGGCCGCGAGTTCGAGGAGATGGATACCGAGGCCATCCTGCGCCGCCATCCGGAAGTCTGTGCGGTCGACGAATTTCCTCATACCAACATCCCCGGCTCTCCGCACGCCAAGCGCTGGGAAGATGTCATGGTGCTGATCGACGCGGGCATTGACGTGATCACCACGATGAACATTCAGCACCTGGAAAGTCTTAACGACCAGATTCGGGAAATCACCGGCATCGCGGTTCGAGAAACCATTCCCGATTGGGTGGTGAAACAAGCCGAGGAAGTGGTGTTGGTCGATCTTCCGCCGCGCGCTCTTCTCAACAGGTTGCAGCGCGGAGTGATCTACGGAACCGAAAAAGCCCAGCGCGCTCTCGACAATTTTTTTAAGGAACCCGCGCTTGCCGCCCTCCGCGAGATGGCTCTGCGCCAGACCGCGCACGAAGTCGAGATCCGGCAAGGCGAGGAAAACGTCCGATCCCACCACACCGAACCCGAAATGCGCGAACGGATTCTCATTCATGTGACCGAATCGCCGGCGTCGGTCGCGTTAATCCGCCGCGGACGGCGCGTCGCGGATTATCTCAAGGCCGACTGCTTCGCCGTCGGCGTCATGCCTTCGCCCGATCCCGCCGCCCTCGAACAGCATCTCGAATTCGCGCGCAAGCTTCACATCGAAACGCGCGTGCTGGAGGGAAGAAACGCCGCCGAAGCATTAGTCGACTTTGCCCGCCGCAACGCGGTCACGCAGATTTTTCTCGCCAAACCGCCGAAGCGCCAGTTGCCATTCCTGGGTCCGCGCAGCGTGGCGATGGATGTTGTGAGGTTGGCAAAAGACCGGCAGGTGACGGTGGTCGCGGACCGGAAGTTTATGGTGAATTAAGGTGGTTAATGACTAATTCGGGATGCTCCATGGGAATGAAGTGCGAAGCGCCTTCCAAATACACGTCCTCGGCATGCGGCATCCGCGACGCCAGATTGGGATCGGTGGCCGAGGCCGACAGGTCGAAATTTTCCTTGGTCATCAATTTCGCCGAACGCAGGATCGTGGTAAACGATTGAACGGTAGTCACTTCCTTGGAGATATTCGCATCCGGCCAGTTCGAATGCTTGTAAATGTACGCCTCAATCTCCGGCGGACACGCCAAAACGAAGCCATCGCCATCCGGAAGCAGGCCAAATTGACAATAATCGCGCAAGATGTCTTTATTCCAGACTGAAAACGGGAGCCTGGCGTGAAAGCGTTCGAACATCTCCTCGGCCGATTTCCAG
This sequence comes from Bryobacterales bacterium, assembly GCA_963749245.1. Classification (GTDB taxonomy): domain Bacteria; phylum Acidobacteriota; class Terriglobia; order Bryobacterales; family Bryobacteraceae; genus Palsa-187. The sequence continues at coordinate 9,697 of CAVVNE010000073.1, read as the reverse complement.
TGCTTCTTCCGGCGTGCGATAAATTCCACGTGGGTCGGCGCGCCGTCGTACCAGCCCGTGGAGTGGATCACCGGGTCCACCAGCAAAAGCCTTGAAAACGCATCCGGTTCCATCGATGCCGCCAGCGCCATCGCGTGCCCGCCGAGCGAATGCCCTACGCCGATCGCGCCACGCAAACCCAGCTCCCTGGTAATCAGCGCCGTATCCTCGCCAAACCTCCGCCAGTCGTAGGAATCGAAGTCTTTGTCGCTGCGGCCGTGGCCCCTCGAATCGATGGCAAAACAGTGACGACCGGGAAGTTGTTCGATGATGCGGTCCCAGACGCGGGCGTGAAAACCGGTGGCGTGGGTGAACAGAATCGGCGGTCCGGCGCCCGGCCTCTCCCAAACGGCCAGTTTTTCGATGCGAAGCAAATGCACGTACAATGAAACTACAGCTTCCAGATGTGGATTGTCCAGCTTGCTCTTCGCCGTCCTTACACGTTCGTCGTCATGGCATTGTGTATTGTCGTGCTGGGCGGGCTGGCCATGGTGCGGATGCCGGCCGACATTTTCCCCGACATCAACATTCCGGTGGTCAGCGTGATCTGGGGTTATGCCGGACTGTCGCCCGAGGAAATGGCGGAGATCATCACCACGCGGTCGGAGCGAGGCTTCACCACCGCGGTGAACGACATCGAGCACATGGAATCGACGTCGCTGACCGGCTTCAGCGTGATCCGGATTTATTTTCATCCGAATGCGAGGATCGACGCGGCGGTTTCCCAGCTTGCGGCCCAATCGCAATCCACGCTGAGGTCGCTGCCGCCGGGCTCGACGCCGCCCAACGTAATCCGCTACAACGCGGCCGCTGTGCCGATCCTCGACCTGGGTCTTTCGAGCGACACGCTGACCGAGCAGGAAGAGTACGACCTGGGCTACAACTTCATTCGCACGCAGCTTGCCAACATCGAGGGCGCGAGCATCCCCTTGCCCTACGGCGGGCGGCCGAAGCAGGTGATGATCGACATCAATCCGCAGGCGCTGTATTCGCACGGACTGGGGGCGGCCGATGTTTCCGACGCGCTGAATAATCAAAACCTGATTCTGCCCACCGGGTTCGCCCGGATCGGGACGCGCGAATACAGCGTGCAGTTGAACAACAGCCCGACCATTGTGGACGCGTTCAACAAGCTGCCGATCAAGACGGTGAACGGCACCACGGTGTTCATGCGCGACATCGCGCAGGTTCGCGACGGCTACGCGGTGCAGACGAACATTGTGCGGCACGACGGACGGCGCGGCGCGCTGCTGACGATTTTGAAGAACGGCGGCGCGTCGACGCTCGATGTGGTGAAACAAATGAAGGCGGCGCTGCCGCGCGTGATGTCGACCATGCCCGCGGGGCTCAGGATCACCCAGATGTTCGATCAATCGGTGTTCGTGGCGGCGGCGATCTCCGGCGTGGCGAGAGAAGCGGGGGCGGCCGCGTTGCTGACAGGACTGATGATTCTGCTGTTTCTGGGAAGCTGGCGCAGCACGCTGATTGTCTGCATTTCGATTCCGCTTTCGATCCTGACGTCGCTCGCGGTGCTGTCGCTGATGGGCGAGACGATCAACATCATGACGCTGGGCGGGCTGGCGCTGGCGGTCGGCATTCTGGTGGACGACGCGACGGTGGAAATCGAAAACATCCACCGCAATCTGGGGATGGAAAAGGGCGTCATCCGGTCGATCCTCGACGGCGCGCAGCAGATCGCCGCGCCGGCGTTCGTTTCGACGCTGTGCATCTGCCTGGTGTTCGTGCCGGTGATTTTTTTGCAGGGAGTCGCGCAATATTTGTTTACGCCGCTGGCCTTGGCTGTCGTGCTGGCGATGATGGCGTCCTACCTTTTGTCGCGCACGCTGATTCCGACCATGGTGCGGTACCTGATCCCGGCCGAGCTGCACTTGTTCCGGCACGGCGCGGATCACGAGGAAGAAATTCCCGGCGCGGGCATCGTCTGGAGCGTCCATCACCGCTTCAACAATCTGTTCGAGCGCATGCGGGAAGGCTATTCGAGCATGCTGCACTCCACGCTGGAGCATCGCCCGCTGGTGCTGATTCTGTTCGCGGTGCTGACCATGGGCTGCGTGGGGCTTTATCCTTTCATCGGCACCGATTTCTTCCCGCTGGTGGACGCCGGGCAGATTCGTCTGCATGTGCGCTGCCCGGGCGGGACGCGCATCGAGCAAACCGAGCTGAAGTTTTCCGAGGTGGAGGATTCCATCCGCAAAATTATTCCTCCCCGGGAAATCGCCGACATTCTGGACAACATCGGGCTGCCGTACAGCGGCTTCAACATGGCGTTTACCGACAGTGTGACACTGGGGTCGTTCGACGGCGAAATTCTGGTGTCGCTGAAGCCGGGCGAGCACGGCCCCACCTGGGATTATGTAAGGGAGCTGCGCCGCAAGCTGGCGCGCGAGTATCCGGACCTGACGTTCTTCTTCCAGCCGGCCGATATCGTGAGCCAGATTCTGAACTTCGGACTGCCCGCGCCGATTGACGTGCAGGTGGTGGGACCGATTAATAACGCTCCGAAAAATTACGACATCGCCCAGGAAGTTTCGCGCCGTCTGATGAGGATTCCGGGCGCGGCCGACGTTCATGTTCACCAGGTGAACGACGTCCCGCTGATGCGCATGAATGTGGATCGCGCGCGCGCCAGCCAACTGGGCCTGCAACAGAAGGACGTGGCCAACGACATGCTGATGTCGCTCAGCTCCAGCGGCCAGGTGTCGCCCAACTGGTGGGTGAATCCGGCCAACAACGTGGATTACCTGGTGGCGGTGCAGACGCCTTCGTATAACGTCGATTCGGAAGAAGCGCTGATGAATACGCCCGTGCATACCGCCGGAGGGTCGACGCAGTTGCTTGGTAATCTGGCGCAGATCGAGCGCGGCCATACGGCGTCGGTGGTGAACCATTACAACGTGCAGCCGGTTTACGACGTGTACGCCAACGTGCAGGATCGCGACCTGGGCGGTTTTGCAAAAGACGTCCAGAAAGCGGTCGACGGCATGAAATCGAAACTGCCGGCGGGCAGTTTTTTTGAGACCCGCGGCCAGGTGGCGACCATGCAGGCGTCGTTCGAGGGGATGGCGTATGGGCTGGTGTTCGCGATTCTGCTGGTGTATTTCCTGATGGTGGTGAACTTTCAATCCTGGACGGACCCGTTCATCATCCTGATGGCGCTGCCCGGCGCGCTGGCGGGAATTCTGCTGATGCTGTTCTTCACCAGGACCACGGTGAGTGTTCCGGCGATGATGGGCGCTATCATGAGCATAGGCGTTGGAACGGCGAACAGCATCCTGCTGGTCACCTTCGCGAACGATCTGCGGCGCGACGGCCTGGACGCCATCACGGCCGCGTTTGAAGCCGGACGCACACGTCTGCGGCCGGTGGTGATGACCGCCGTGGCGATGGTCGCCGGGATGGTCCCGATGGCGATGGGCCTGGGCGAGGGAGGCGAGCAGAACGCTCCCCTGGGCCGCGCGGTGATTGGAGGGTTGATGGTGGCGACGGTAGCGACTCTGTTCGTCGTTCCGGTGGTGTATAGTCTGATGCGGAATACTCCGCCGCGGCGGTTCGAAGAGATTCGGGATGACGGGTAGCCGGTAGCCGGAATGGAAACGGAACAACAAATCGATCGCGAACTGAGGGCGCTGCATACTCACAAAAAATCGCACGCCAAATTTATCGCCTTGCTGGTGGTGCTGGGCGCTCTGCTGATCGTGAGCATCGCGTACGGCGTGATGGTGCGCCAGACACACGACCGAGCGCTGGCCGCCGGCGCCGAGGACGATTCCAGCCGCGCACCGGTGGTGAACGTCGGCCGGGTGCGGCAATCGGGCGCGAAATCGACCATCGAACTCCCCGGCGATCTGGTGGCGCGCGTGGAGACGCCGATGTACGCGCGGGTTGACGGATACCTGAAATATCGGCCGGTGGAAATCGGCGATCACGTCAAGAAGGGCGACCTTCTGGTCGAGATCGACACGCCGGATCTGGATGCGCAGATCGCGCAGGCGCAGGCTACGCTGGCGCAGTCCAAGGCGACTCTGCAACAGCTAAACGCGGCGCTGCTGGTGGCGAAGAGTAACGCCAAACTGGCGGCGACCACGGCGGAGCGATATCGCATTCTGCTCGCACAGGAGAGCGTCGCCAAACAGGACTACGACAACCAGGCTGCCGCCTCAGAAGTGGCGCAGGCCAATATCAAGCAGGCCGAGGAAAATATCCACGCGGCGGAGGCTACCATTGTCGCCAACGCGGCCAATGTCCGAAGGATGCAGGAGCTGAAGATTTACGCCAAGCTGGTGGCGCCGTTCGATGGGATCGTCACCTATCGCAGCCCGCAATCGGATCCGGGCACGCTGATCAGCTCCGGCAACACGACGCAGTCGCGCGAATTGATCAAGGTGTCGCAGATCGATACGATCCGGATTTTCGTCAACGTCCCGCAGTCGTATTCCACGTTGATACATGTCGGAGAAACGGCCGACCTGATCGTCGACGAGTATCCGGGCCGCACATTTCCGGCGAGGGTCAGCAGTACGACCAACGCCGTGGATCCCGTTTCGCGATCGCTGCTGGCGGTGCTGCTGGTGAATAATCCCAAGGGCGAATTGTTGCCAGGGATGTACGCGAAGGTACGTTTTGCGCTGCCGCACATGGTGAGCGTAACGATGCTGCCGGCCGACGCCCTGGTGCTGAAACCGGACGGTCCTCATGCGGCCGTGGTGGGAGCGGATCACAAGGTCCACTTTCATAAACTGGTGTTGGGCCGCGATTTCGGAGCGGAGCTGGAAGTGAATTCGGGGCTGGAGGAAGGCGACGCGGTGGTGCTGAATCCGACCGACGCGATTCGCGAGGGCGTGACAGTGGAGATGAAGGATCGGGTAGGGAAGTAAAGAAGAGATGTTGGCCGCCGATGAACGCGGATGAACGCCGATTAAGAAGCCGACGGGCCCTCCTCCTTACGCCAGGGTTTACCCCGTCCGAGGGCGGGGATTCGCGCGGACGTTACTGGATGGGCAAATAGACCATATCCGTGAACCCCTCGTTGGTCTGCACCGCTACCGGCACATTACCCGCCGCGACTGCCGGAACCTTGAAATTCACCTGGTACAACCCCGCCAGCGTCGGCGCGAGCCCCATGTAATAAATCTGATTCGCCGGTACTTGAACGCCGCCGACGTAAATCGCGATGCCCCCCGTAATCTGGGCAAAGGGAGCCGACCCCGGCGCCGCCGCTCCATCCGTTGCCTTCGGATTCGTCGCGCCTAATCCAGTGAGATACATCGAAATAATTTCGCCCTGCGTGGCGGGATTCGTTGCGCTGATCACTGAATAGTCCGCATGCAGCGCCGCCGCGCTCGAGATCCCGTTGGCCGGAATCGAAAAAATCCCCGGCGACGTCGGTGACAACGGCACCGTCACCGCGTTCGACTTCGTCCCGTTCACCGTAACCACGATGGTCGCCGTCGACCCGGTCGCCGCAAACGGAACAATCGCGCTGATCTGCGTCGACGTCACGGAATAGATCGGCGCGGGTGTTCCGTTCACGGTTACCGAAACGCCTCCCAACGTGGGTCCGAACGGAGGAGCCGACGCCGTGGCGGTCGTAGACGGAAATCCAGTGCCGAACAACGTCATGACCCCTCCCGGCGATACCGGATATCCAGGCGGCGCGAAGCTGGCCGCATTCAGCACGCCCTGCGGATTCAGAAAAACTCCGGTCCCCGACTGCGGAGCCAGCAGCGCGCCGAAATATATTTCATAGCTGGTGGAGTTGAAAATATCGACGCCGCTGGACGCGAACGTCGTCGTGTTCACATCGACATTCACATGCCCCGGCGCCGACGCCCACACGCCCGACCCGTCCGCGCTCAAGTTATAGGTAATCAGCGGCGACGCGTCCAGCAGCCCGTCCGACTGCTTGGTCCGCCGCGCCCAGATCGAATCCCCCACACCGTCCGCGTGCACCCCGCCCACCACCGACGTCAGCCGCGCGGGCTGCGTGTCGTAGCGGATCCCCGCCGTCCAGTAAAACCCGTTCCAGCTCGCGTTCGTCGCCGTTCCGCTGCCGTAATTCTTGATCCCCACGATCAATCCATGCCCTCCCGCCGACGTCGACCCGCCGATAAAATACACGCCTCCGTTCGCCACGAAAATATTCTCGACGCCCGAAATGAGCTGCGTGTTGGTGGTGAGTCCCGATGCCAGCGGAAACGTCATTGTTCCCGTCGCGTCGGGAGCGATCGAGTACGTCATGGGGCTCACCGTCTGATTCATGAGGATGTTCCCCAGGTTCGCCGCTTGCCCCGTGACGGTCGTTTCGGCGAAACTCCCCGCGCTGTTCGCCGTCAGCTCGAAATTCGTATTGCGGACGTTGGCCACTCCTCCACCAGGAAATTCCAGGCTCGACACCCAGTACGACCCCGCGAGCGTCCCGTTCGACGCCCCCACCGGCGCCGGAATCGCTATAAAGATGTCGAAGATCGAAGGTCCGGCCTCGGTCGAGGCCCCTACCAGCGCCCCCTGTCCCAGCCTTGCGTTCAGCGTGACGCCGGACTTCAGTGGATTGGTCAAGGTCGTGAATCCCCCCGCGCTCACCGTATAAGTACCGTTGCCCGTGAGAGATGCCGCCGGCGCGGTCCCCACAAGCTGCTGCCCGGCGACGGCGAAATTGCCGTTCCCGTCGAACGTGATCGTCCCCTCGCCGCTGATCGTATTGGTAACGTTGGGCGCAGCCGACCCATCCGTCAACAGCATCACTTCGCGGAAAAAGTACTTCCCGTTCAACGACTGATTCGTCGATATCTGCCCCCAGGCCGCCGTCGCCGCAACGAAAATCAACCAGTTTATTTTCATCCGTATAACTCTAACCCGTCAGATACCCCATCGACCCGGCGGTGAACGGGTTTTAATTGTACGGGTGAAACAAAATTGCCCTACTTCTAGAACTCTGTTGGCGAAGCGGGGTTCTACCCTTCAGACTGGTAACTGCGGAGAGCGCCTTATGCGGAATCGCCTTTTTATATTTTCATTTCTAACAATCGGTTTGTGGCCCACCCGGGCCCAGAACCAGCGCGCCGAAGGCGCATCCACCACCGACCATTCCGATTGCCTGATGTTCGGCCCCCAGCGCGAACGTTATGCCAATCAGGCCCTCCACGAGCTCCGGCTCGGTCAGTTGACCAACCAGGTGAGCGCTATCCGCATGGCGACCATGTCGGCGACTCCCGCGGTCTCCGTCCCCGGCGGCAGCCGCACTTCATCCGCCGATACCACCAGCGCTAATCTCATCGACGGCTATATTTTCCCCGCGCTTAAGGCCCAGGGCGTCACCCCGGCGCGCATGACCAACGATTACGAGTTTGTCCGCCGCATTTATCTGGATATGACGGGCCGGATTCCCACCGCCGCTCAGGTCACCAGCTTCGTGGCGAACACGAGCCCCACCAAGCGCGCCGATCTGATCGAGACTCTGTTCGCCGCCCCGCAGTGGCTCGACAAGTGGACGATGTATTTCGGTGACCAGTTCAAGGCCGCGTCCAGTTTCCCCAGCTCCGGCACCAGTCTTTACACCGGCGGACGCGATGCGTTGAACACGTATATCCGCACCGCGCTGACGAACAATACGGGATACGACAAGATCGCCGTTGCCTTCATCGCCTCGCAGGGCACCGACAATTACACCCAGGGCGAGCTCAACTGGATCATCACCTCGCGCGTCACCGGAGGCCCCAATCAGGACGTGTGGGACGGCGAAACCGCTGCCGTGGCCGAAACTTTTCTGGGTCTGTCGCACATGAATTGTCTGCTCTGCCACGACGGCCGCGGCCATCTCGATACTATCAGCCTGTGGGCAGGCAATTTCACCCGTTACCGGGCGTGGGGCATGGCGTCGTTCTTCTCGCACGTCGCGCTGCGCAACCCCGCCGTCGATTCCACGGTCAAAAACGGACCGACCTATTGGTACGCCGACGACGCCGGATTCAAGACCGACTACGCGTTGAACACCACCACCGGCAACCGCCCCGCGCGCCAGCCCATCGGAACGCAAACCACCGTTGCGCCGAGCTATTACACCGACAACGCGGGAGCCATGTCCGGCCTGAATTACCGCCAGTCGATGGCCGCGAATATTGTCGCCGACCGCCAGTTCGCCCGCGCGGCCGTCAATTATATGTGGGCCTATTTCTTCGGCATGGGCATCGTCGACCCGCCCGATCAGTTCGATCCGGCTCGCCTGGACCCCAACAATCCTCCGCCCCAGCCCTGGACCCTCCAGCCCTCGAACCCCGAGCTGCTCGAAGCCCTCACCAGCGACTTCATCTCCAGCGGCTACGACATTAAGCACCTGATGCGGACCATCGTCAATTCGCAGGCCTATCAGCTTTCTTCCGATTACGACCCCACCGTCTGGAATCTCAACTGGCAGCCTCTCTTCGCCCGCAAGCTGGTCCGCCGCCTGTGGAGCGAGGAAGTGGCCGATTCCATTTCGCTCTCCGCCAACATCTCTAACAAGTTCACGTTCGATAACGGAACCACCTCCGCGTGGGCCATGCAGTATCCCGAACCGGCCAAGGAAACCAGCACGCTGCTCGCCGCCTTCCTCCCCGGCGACCGCGATCTCAACCCCCGCAAGCAGGATGGAGCGATCCAGCAGGCACTCGCGCTGATGAACGATTCCACGGTGATCAACAAGCTTGTCTCGAGTGGCACGGGCGCGTCGCAGAGCATGCTTGGTCAGGCGCTGGCCATCACCGATAACACCGCCGCCACGAATCTTCTGTGGCTGAATATTCTTTCGCGCTACCCTACAGCGGCAGAGCTCGCGTCGGCCAAAACGTTCCTCTCGACGGGGACCCGTTCGCAGAAAATGCAGGAGCTGATGTGGACCCTGTACAACAAGGTTGACTTCATGTTCAATTACTAAGGAGCCCGCCATGAACAAGAACAATGTCCAAAAAATTCTGGCCTCGAACCCCGTGGCGCGCCCCTCCTATTTCCGCCGTCCTCATTGGACGCGCCGCAACTTCTTTCAACTGATGGGTGCGGGAGTGACCGCATCGTTCCTGGCCAAGGAAGCCGACGCGCAGGCAGCCGGAACCTGCACCAGCCAGGGCATGACCACCCTCAACTCGGCCACCAACGTCATCTTCATCCTGATGGCCGGCGCGCCCAGCCACGTCGACACGTTCGACTTTAAGAACACCGCCGGCGTTACGCCCGCCGCCGCCGCTCCTCAGACCGTGAACGGTATTTTGTGGCCCACGGGAATCCTGCCCAAGCTCGGCGCGATCACGAATCAATTCTCCATCGTGCGATCGGTGCAGGCCCATGCCCTGGTCCATAGCCTCGGCCAGACTTGGGTGCAGATCGGACGCAACCCAGCGGCTTCGCTCGGCAACATCGCGCCCAACATCGGCAGCATCGTCGCCTTGCAGAAAGCATCCGAACGCTTGCCCGGTCACGTCCTGCCCACGTTCCTGGCCCTGAACTCCGATGGCGCGGTCAGCTCTGGCTATCTCGACGCGACCTACGCTCCATTCAAAGTCGACCCGACCACCGCGGGCCTTCCCAACACCACGAACTCCCTCGGCCAGACGCGCTGGAATGAGATGTACACGCAGATGCACGCCGAAGACGACGTCTTGCGCGTCAA
>CAVVNE010000072.1:0-21152 GCA_963749245.1 Bryobacterales bacterium | reverse complement strand
CTTCTTATCTCGATGAATCCCCAAGGCTCGAAATAGAAGCCGAGACTATCAGGAGCGGTCCAAGCCGACTTTTCACACAGACTCGTAAGAGTAGGCTATTCGGTGCCTCAACCCGGACCCGCATCGACGTTCTATGGCGCCGGAGCGTAATATCCCCGCCGGTACTGCACTCTCAACGGAGGGTTCCCCGCCGAAGGCACGAGCTCCAGCTTGATCCTGCGATACTTTCCGTCGCGCTCCAGATTGGTCGGCGAATATCCCAGCACATATTGATTGCGCAGTTCCAACCCGATCCGCTCGCTGATCCCAGGGAGGTCGTTTAAATCGTCGATGGGATAATGCCGTCCGCCGCTCAACTCCGCCAGTTCGTCCAGCAGTTTCGGCCCATTCACCTCTTCGGGCGGCCTTTTCTTCCCTGCATCGTCGAAATCGAAAATCCCCATCGCATACACCTGCACATCGGATTCCAGCAGCGCGTTCTTGATCTGACCCACTGAGTAGCGGCTGCAATTGTCGCCTCCATCCGACACAATCACGATCGCCTTCCGCGAATTTCTGGCCTTTTTCATCTGGAGGATGGCCATGTGAATGGCGTCGAGCAGCGATGTGCGGCCGGCCGTTCTGGTGCGCACGATGTGCTGATACAGCTCGTCCGCATCGAACGTGAACGGAATCGCCAGGCGGGGCCGCTCATTGAACTCGACCAGAAAAAACTCGTCTTCCGGATTGGCCGTCTTGAAAAACGCCGCCGCCGCTTCCGACGACTTGTGCATTTTACTGCGCATACTGCCGCTCGCGTCGAACAGCAGACCGACCGATAACGGCGCATCGTCCTTGGCGAAGTGGGTAATCGTTTGGTCTACGTTATCTTCGGAGATTCGAAAATTGCTCTTATCCAGATCCGTGACCGAGACCCCCAAAGGGGTCGTCACGTGCACCGGTATCAGCACCAGCGACGCATCCACGCGTAGATGCGCGGGCTCCAGTTCCTCGGCCGCCCTCGGTGCGACGCGCATCGCCACCGTCACATGCTCGTCGAGCGAAGGCGACTGGCAAGCCGCCCTGAACGGGCAAACCAACAGGGAAACGCACGCGATCGAAAGCAAGCTGACGGAATTGCGCGCCATTCGTGATTCTCCGGCGAGTCCGCCAGTATATCACTAAGGCGCGCGGAAAACGGGAGCGGCGGCTTTGGGCCTATCTGACTCGTTTCGGCCGAAGCGCGAAGAGCCCGGCCATCGAAATCAAGCCCAGCAACCCGACCAGGGGCATGGATGATGCCGTGTGCGGAAGCGTTTCAGGAGCTTCCTGCACCGGCTGTGGAGCCGGCGCCGCGGGCGCAACCTCGTTCGGGACCGGAGCAGGCGCCGGAGTCGCTGTCGCGGTCTCGGAGCGAGTATACGCGTTCGAGTTCAAGCTGGCGCTCGTACCGTTCTCGTTGGTGGCGACGATCGCCGCCGACTTATACTCCTCAGGCTTGGTCGCCGTTGTCGTCGGCACGGCCATCTTTGCCGAAGAGGCAATCTGCGTCGACATGTTTTTCGGGTACACGAACTCCTGCCCGAAATTGTCGCCCGGATAGAACCACGCGCGCATAGCGGGCGGCTGGCCAGCCGGAACTTCCCAGAAAGTAAAGTCGCTCTTACCGGTTGGTTCCAGACGGTAGTTCGGAATGGCCAGTATCGTGGTCACCAGGTGCATCCCATCCCCGTCGAAAACCTGCACGATATGCCGGTCCGACAGCGAATCGAGCAGTTTGAACGTATAAGTTCCCGCCGGCAGCACCACGTTTGGAAGTTGTATCGCTTCCTTGACCGTCAGGATCGTCTTCTTGTTCCAATCGTCGGCCCGCGCCATGGGTGCGAAGCTCACGGCGGCGGCTACGGTGGTCAATGCAATTAGTCGTAATGAATTCATCATGTCCTTTTTCTTCCTGCCAAGATATTTCGAGGCGGACGCACCGTTGCTTACGCAACCCGCATGCCAACGGTAAGTTGTTGGTACTAAGTCAGGCTGCCTCGAGGAATCCAGAAATTGTTGCCGTCAAGTGTGCAAAGCTTGCGCGCTAAAAAAAGCGGGAGCCGAAGCCCCCGCCTCTAGATCTGGACGATCTAATTTAACGGACAGAGTTTGGACGAAGCGCCAAGAACGCGGCCATCGAAGCCAACCCTAGCATTCCTATCAAAGGAATAGAGGACGCCGTATGAGGCAACTCGGCCGGCGTCTCTACCGGCACGGGGGCCGGAGCTGGCGCCGCGACTTCCTTCGGCGTTTCCGCCGGGGCCACAACTGGAGCCGGTTCCGGAGCCGGAACATAGGCCGGTTCCATCGTCTCGATCGGAGCCGTCCTCATTTCCTCCGGAGTCACAGCCGTCGTCGTAGGCACCGCCATCTTCGCAGAAACGGCTATTTGCGTCGACATATTCTTCGGATACGCGAACTCTTGGCCGAAGTTATCCCCAGGATAGAACCAGGCGCGCAGAGCGGGCGGCTCGCCGGCCGGGACCTCCCAGAACGCAAATTCGCTCTTGCCGGTCGGGTACAGCCGGTAGTTCGGGATGGCCAGCACTGTGGTCACCAGGTGCATCCCGTCCTTATCGAAAACCTGCACGATATGCCGGTCAGACAAAGAATCGAGCAGTTTGAACGTATACGTTCCCGGCGGAAGGACTGTGTTCGGGAGTTGTATCGTCTCCTTGACAGTCAGGGTTGTTTTTTTGTTCCAATCGTCGGCTCTCGCGAGCGGCGCAAATGCCATCGCGGCAGCCAACGAGGTTAACACAATAAATCGTGTTGTGCTCAACATGTCTCCACCTCCATTTTCTTTTAGACGGTAGACGCTATCAAGCAATGCAAATCCAGTGCCATAAGGTTAGCCCTTCAACCCGCGCGCCTCCGCGTAACCATCGCCTGAAATCGTTGAAAAGGATGCATCCGGCATCGTCGAATAACTATATGGAATGAAAATTGCGACAATCTATCTAAAGGCCTCAGGAATGAGCGTGATTTCACCCACTTCCGGACCCGCCCGGCTCATTTCACCCAGCTTGCTGCTGCTTATATGTTTGCCCTTCCTTCGTAGCCAATCGGTGAACGAAAAGCCGTTTACGGCCCACGCGGACCTGGTGCTTCTCGACGCGAGCGTCAGGGAAGCCAAGGGCGGATACCTCTCCGGCTTGAAAAAAGAAAACTTTCGGGTTTATGAAAATGGCAAGCTGCAAACTATCTCGCAGTTCAGCGGCGAAGATACTCCCATCACCGCCGGTCTGGTGATCGACGACAGCCGCAGCATGCGGCCAAAGCGCGCGGACGTGGCCAACGCCGCTTTAGCATTCATCGATGCCAGCAATCCCCACGATGAAATGTTTGTCACCCATTTCAACGACCACGTGAGCCACGGCTTGCCGCCCGGAACCAGCTTTACAGACGACCCGGAGCTTTTGCAGCGAGCGCTGTGGAATAGTCCCGCCGCGGGCATGACCTCCCTCTACGACGGCATTCTCGACGCTTTACATCAGCTCGAATCCGGCAGGCAGGATAAGAAGAGCCTCGTCGTCATCACCGACGGCGGCGACAATGCCAGCACGCATGGATTTCAAGATGTCCTCGAAGCCGTGCGCTCAACCCGCGCCATCCTGTACATGGTCGGCATCTTCGACGAAGAGGATCCGGATCGCAACCCGGCGCTGCTCCGCCGTCTCGCCGCCGTGAGCGGCGGAATAGCCTATCTCCCAGAAAACCTGACGGAATTGCCGCAGATCTGCCGCGGCATCGCCAAGGACATTCGCAATCGTTACTCGATCGGTTATGCACCCGTGAGGGTTGACGAGAAAAACCCCCTGAGGAGGATCAAAGTCACCGTCACCGGAACTGGGCCCGGCAAGCTGGTCATCCACGCGCGAACCAGCTACTTGCTGGTCGAGAAGCCGTGAAGTTGAAAATCGTACTTCCGCCAAACCGCGCGAGGCAGGTTGCCCGACTGCTCCTGTTGATCGCGGGCGTGGTCTGTCTCGGCATTTACTGCGGCTCTTACGTCTACCGAACTTCCTATCAGCTCTACGAAGGCTGGCGATTCGACCACGAAGCGCCCGCAAAAGCCCCGGCGCCTCCGCCGGAAGAAAAACCATCAGCCCTCCCCGTCGTGCTTCCCGATCCGGACCGAGGCACGCCGTCGCCCAAATCTCTCAGCTCGCCGGCAAACATCATCGGCCGCATTTCCATACCGCGCCTTCATCTTTCCGCCATCGTCGAGGAGGGCGTGGACGACCTCACGCTTTCACGAGCCGTCGGTCACATCCCCGGTACGGCGCTGCCGGGAGAAAACGGAAACGTCGGTATTGCGGGACATCGCGATACTTTTTTTCGCGCCCTCAAAGATCTCCAGCCGCGCGATAAAATCGATTTCACGACACGCTTCGGCCGGTTTCACTACACCGTGGAATCGCTCAGGGTCGTCCAACCGGATGACGTGGGCGTGTTGAAGCCCTCCGGCGGGCAAACACTGACCATCGTGACCTGCTTCCCGTTCCAGTATATTGGCAACGCACCACACCGCTTCATCGTCCACGCCGTTTCCAACTAGTTGATTCATCGGGCGAGTCGGCGGATTCCAGGGCTTCGTCATAGAGGCGTTCTCGGTTGCGGGCCGGGGTGCCTCGTTGATTTTGGCTGTCGTAAAAACGAAGCCATCTTTGGATGGGTCGTGGGTTTCTCCTTTGGATTCATACATTAGCCAATCCGTTGCCGGGTGCGACGGCGAGGCGTCGGGGTCCTCGGCTAGCAGGAGGACGGTTTGTGTGGTGAGTCCGTTGGCGGAGGGCGTTGGCTCGGTTGGCTTCGGCGGTTGACGACATTTCGTGTCCTTTCGTATACAAGGACATAACATTGGAGGGCGCGGGGAGCGGGTGGGTGAAAGTGGGGAGGTGGTTGAAAAGCGGGGAGTTGGGGGTGGGAAACCGCGAGTGACCGCAGACCGCAAAATCTATTTTCATGACCATCGTCCGCGCTGAGCCGTGCAGAGCGACTCTGACCGCTCCCGCTGGTCGCGGCTCCATTTGTATTGACCACTCCGGGGACTGACACCTTTTTCGACCCACACGGTGCGGACATCCCCAAGAGTAACGGAACCGCAACGCCTGTTCCGGGGGTTTCCCAAAAGCGCTGCTCGACGCTTTTGGAGCCGCGACCGGTCGGGCATTCCGATTGAGCCTGCGGCTCACCGATGGTTGGGAAATAGCGAGATATTTCGTCGAAGGAAGGGGAAAATTAAAAAGGGCGGCCTTACCGAGCGGCTCACTTCGGATCCCACGTTGACGCCATCACGATGCGCCTTGGGCGCTTCCTATTTGGTTGATCCGGTCGTTCGTCGATCCTGACTACTGGTGAAGAGGCTCGGGCTCAGCCGCCCTTTGACTTACGTAAGGTGGATTATCCAAGGGCCCCCTTTCAAACCACTCCGGCCTTGCCGGCCGGTACGCTTACTACATCTCAGTTCTGATTAAAATATGCTCCTGAAGCTCGTTTTTGTCAATAGATCCGAAACTTTTCATCGAGAGCCTGATTGAGTTTCACAACGTTGACGCGGGGCTCGCCCAGGAAGCCGAGGTCGCGCGGTTCCGTGAGTTGCGCGATTAAGCGCCGAATATCGCCGGGGCTTGCGCCGCGCGCCTTTGCGATGCGTTCGACCTGCGCGTCGGCGGATTCCGGACTCAGGTGCGGGTCGAGACCACTGCCACTCGCGGTGACAAGGTCGGCGGGGATTGTTCCGGTGAAACTTGGATTGTCCTTGCGGAATTTTTCGAGCGACGCCTTCACGCGATCGATCAGTTTCTGGCTGGTAGGTCCAAGGTTTGAGCCGCCGGATGCGGTCGCGTCATAGCCATTGCCGGCCGCGGACGGGCGCGGCTGAAAGTACTCCGGCCTCGTGAAATTCTGGCCGATCAGCGTCGAGCCGATCACTCGGCCGTCCTTATAGAGCAGGCTGCCGTTGGCTTGAGAGGGGAACAGCATCTGGCAAAGCCCGGTGACGACGCCGGGATAAATGAGGCCGGTGAGCACGGTCATCAGCAATGTCATGCGAAGCGCGGGAAGCATTTGACGCCACATAGTTATCTCCTTAAGCCCAACGGAGCGCGTGCACGATCTGATCGATCAGCCAGATGCCGGGGAACGGCGCAATCACGCCTCCGAGGCCGTAGATCAGCAGGTTGCGGCGCAGCAGCGCGGCCGCGCTGACCGGTCGATAACGGACCCCGCGCAAAGCAAGGGGGACTAGCGCAATGATGATCAACGCGTTAAAAATCACCGCCGAAAGTATCGCACTTTGCGGATTGTGCAGGCCCATGATGTTCAGCTTCTCGAGCGATTTGTACGTGCCCATAAACATCGCCGGAATAATCGCGAAATATTTTGCCACATCATTGGCGATGGAAAACGTTGTCAGCGCGCCGCGTGTGATCAGCAACTGCTTGCCGATGGCGACCACTTCAATCAGCTTTGTCGGGTTCGAATCGAGGTCGACCATGTTGCCGGCCTCTTTCGCCGCCATCGTGCCGGTGTTCATGGCCAGGCCGACGTCGGCTTGCGCTAGCGCGGGTGCGTCGTTGGTGCCGTCGCCGGTCATCGCGACAAGACGGCCGTCGGTCTGCTCCTTCTTGATGTAATTCAGCTTATCGGCGGGCGATGCCTGGGCGAGAAAATCGTCGACGCCCGCCTCGGCCGCAATCGCAGCCGCCGTCAGCGGATTGTCACCCGTAATCATGACACTGCGAATGCCCATCGCGCGAAGCTGCGCCAGACGCTCCTTCATGCCGCCTTTCACCACGTCCTTCAGATGAATCACGCCCAGTGCGCGGGGGCCGTCGGCGACCGCCAGAGGCGTCCCACCCTGGCGCGAAATACGCCCGCACGCCTCGGTCAGGTCGGAAGGCACAGCGCCTCCGTGTTCGCGCACGAAATTCGCCACCGACTCGCTGGCGCCCTTGCGAAGAGAACGCCCGTCGAGATCGACGCCGCTCATGCGCGTGTAAGCGGAAAAGGGAATAAACGTAGCCTCGTGGCTGGCCACCTCGCGCCCGCGCAGGCCGTATCGGGTTTTCGCCAGCACAACCACGGAGCGCCCCTCCGGCGTTTCATCGGCGAGGCTCGAAAGCTGCGCGGCGTCGGCCAGATCGCCCTCGGTGACTCCGTTGACGGGGACGAACTCCACCGCCTGGCGATTGCCGATGGTAATCGTGCCGGTCTTGTCGAGCAACAGTGTGTTGACGTCGCCTGACGCTTCGACCGCTTTGCCGCTCATCGCGAGCACGTTGTGCTGCATCACCCGGTCCATGCCCGCGATGCCGATGGCCGACAAGAGACCGCCAATGGTCGTCGGAATCAGGCAGACCAGCAGCGAAACCAGCACCGCGACCGAAGGAATCGATCCTTGATGGGAGGAAGCGACGGCGTATTTGGCGAACGGCTGAAGGGTCACCACCGCCAGCAGGAAAATCAGCGTGAGGCCGGCAATCAAGATGTTGAGCGCGATCTCATTCGGAGTCTTCTGCCGCTCCGCGCCTTCCACCAGCGCGATCATGCGGTCGAGAAACGTTTCCCCTGGATTCGACGTGATGCGGATTTTGATCTGGTCCGAAAGAACCTTGGTACCGCCGGTGACGGCGCTTCGGTCGCCTCCGGACTCGCGAATGACGGGCGCGCTTTCGCCGGTGATGACCGATTCATCCACCGTGGCGATGCCGTCGATGACGTCGCCGTCGCCGGGGATGATGTCGCCCGCGTCGCAGAGGACGATGTCGCCGGCGCGGAGCGCGGAAGCGGGGACTGAGTCCATCCCGTCGTTGGCCGTGCAGCGCTTGGCCAAAGCATCGGATTTGGTTTTGCGCAGCGAATCGGCCTGCGCCTTTCCGCGTGCCTCCGCCATGGCTTCGGCGAAGTTCGCGAACAGCACCGTGAACCACAGCCACAGCGCGATTTGCAGCGTGAATCCGATGCCCGTCGCGCCTTTGAAAATGTCGCTGACCAGCAAGATCGTAGTGATGGCGGCGCCCACTTCCACTACGAAAATCACTGGATTTTTCGCCAGCGCCGCCGGGTTCAGCTTGACGAAGGACTCCTTCGTCGCGCGTCCGATGATCTGCGGATCGAACAGCGGCCGCGCGTGCGCCAGCTTCTTTGGAAGAAGTTCTGTCTGGTCTTCCATTAGAATGTCCTCCCTGCCCGCATCAGCAGATGCTCGACGATCGGACTGAGAGAAAGCGCCGGGAAAAACGTCAGCGCGCCGACAATGACCACGGTTCCGACCAGCAATCCCACGAACAGCGCCCCGTGCGTGGGCAACGTGCCGCTGGTGACGGGAACCCTTCTCTTGGCGGCCAGGCTGCCGGCCACCGCCAGCATCGGAATAATAATGAGGAACCGCCCGACCAGCATTCCCAGGGCGAGCGTCATGTTGTACCACGGCGTGTTCGCGTTGAGGCCGTTAAACGCGCTGCCGTTATTGGCCGCGGCGCTCGAGAAAGCGTAGAGTATCTCCGCGAACCCGTGCGGCCCGCCGTTGTTGAGCGCGCCGAGTCCGGGGCCGTAAGTCGCGATGCCGCTGAATAAAAGTACGGCGCTCGAGGTCGCGATCAGCGCGACCATTGCCATCTTCACTTCCTTGCCCTCTATCTTTTTGCCGAGATATTCCGGCGTGCGTCCCACCATCAGTCCGGCAATGAACACCGCGAGAATCGCGAACAGCAGCATGCCATACAGGCCCGCGCCGACGCCTCCGAAAATCACCT
This sequence comes from Bryobacterales bacterium, assembly GCA_963749245.1. GTDB lineage: Bacteria > Acidobacteriota > Terriglobia > Bryobacterales > Bryobacteraceae > Palsa-187. The sequence goes on along the minus strand of CAVVNE010000072.1, from coordinate 12,369 downwards.
CGCCCACCTCCATGTTGAACAGCGGAACCAGTCCCCCGAGGGGCGTCAGACTGTCGTGCATCGCGTTGACCGCGCCACAGCTCGCGTCGGTCGTGACGGTCGCAAACAGGCTGCTGGCCGCGAGCCCGAAGCGAACCTCCTTGCCCTCCATATTGCCTTGCGCGACCCCCAGTTTCTGGACGATCGGATTGCCGCTGGCTTCCGCACCGTAAAGCACGAACACGCCGGCCAGGAACATCAGGCTCATGGCGGCGAAGATCGCCCAGCCCTGCCGCGTGTCTCCGGTCATTTGACCGAAGGTGTAGGTCAGGCCCGCGGGAATCAGGAAAATCAACAGCATCTGCACGAAATTCGTCAGCGGCGTGGGATTTTCAAACGGATGCGCAGAGTTGGCGCCCAAAAATCCTCCACCGTTGGTGCCCAGCATCTTGATGGCTTCCTGCGACGCCACAGGACCCTGCGCGATGGTCTGCGCTGTTCCTTCCAGGCCCGTCGCGGTTGTGTAAGGATGCAGATTCTGAATCACTCCCTGCGAGCAGAAAAACAGCGCCACCACCATCGAGATGGGCAGCAACACGTAAACGGTGGCGCGAACGATGTCCGCCCAGAAGTTGCCGATCGCACTCGCCTGCTGCCGCGCGAACCCGCGGATCAGCGCGACCGCGACGGCCATGCCGACCGCGGCGGACGTGAAGTTATGCATCGTCATGCCGGCCATCTGCACCAGGTAGCTGAGCGTCGATTCGCCGGAATAATTCTGCCAGTTCGTATTGGTGGTGAAGCTGACCGCCGTGTTGAACGCGAGATCGGGCGTCATCGCCGTGGCGCCCGCGGGGGCGTGCGCGGTCGAGAATCCCATGGGATTAAGGGGCAGCACGCCTTGCAGGCGTTGCAGCAAATAGAGAATCAGAAAGCTGAAGAAGCTGAACGCGATCATGCTTCCGGCGTACTGCGTCCACCGCTGTTCGCTATTTTCCTTGACCCCGCACAGCGCGTAACACAGTTTTTCGAGAGGCCTGAGCACAGGATGCAGGAACGTTTTCTCGCCCGCGAAAACCTTGGTCATGTAGGCGCCCATCGGCTTGGCGAAGGCGAGAATCAGGACAAAGAACACTGCAATTTGCAGAAATCCGTTGGCTGTCATGGGAGTTTTCTAAAATCGCTCCGGTTTGAGGAGCGCGAAGATCAGGTAGAGGAACAGGAAAAACGCCGCGATTCCGGCTAGCAGGTAGTCCATAAATTACAACTTTTCACACGCCTTGGTCAGATACCAGCAGGCGGCGAAGAAGGCGAAGCCCACCGCAATGTAAAAGAGATCGGCCATACATTTCCAAGGTATGCCGGGAGCCATAAAGAAGGCATAAAGGCACACTAAGAACTTCGCAAAGCTGCTAGGCTACAGTTATGGCGTTGGCTGCACTGCTGTTTGTGTTTTTTATTGTCGCCGTGGCGATCACCCTGTTCGTGTTCCCGCCGAACAAGATTGTCGAGTGGCTGTCGAAGAAAGATAAGTAACCAACCCCAAGGTGCGCGAAAAATGGGGACTGCCTACTCTGTCCCAAGGCGCAAGGATCAGCCGGCAACGCGCCATCTCAAAACGCCGGTGGACAGAGCGGGCTGTCCCCATTTTTAGCCCTACAGCCTGCAAATCAACAGTTCCCTCTCATACACCATCTCCGACGGCAGATGGTCGTGCAGTTCGATGAACAATTCCTCGTGCCCGATCACCTCGCTGCGCCACGCCGTCGCGGTCGAAGGACTGCATTTCGTCAAATTTTTCCTTGGGATAGTCGAGGCCGGTCCAGTCGATGTCGTTGTAGCGGGGCATCCAGCCGATGGGCGTCTCCTGCCCCATCCCTCGGCCGTGCGCGCGGTCGACGATCCACTTCAGCACGCGCATATTTTCGCGGAATCCCGGCCACATGAACTTGCCATCGGCGTCCTTGCGGAACCAGTTGACGTGATAAATGCGCGGCGTCTCGCTCAAGCTGCGCTGCATAGTGATCCAGTGGCGGAAATAATCGCCCATGTGATAGCCGCAGAAGGGCAGCATCGCCATAGGATCGCGGCGAACTTTTCCGACCGTGCCCGCGGCCGCGGCAGTCATCTCCGAACCCATCGTGGCGCCGATGTAGACGCCGGAGGTCCAGTTGAACGCCTGGTATACCAGCGGCATCGTGGTCGCGCGGCGGCCGCCGAAAATCAGGGCGCTGATCGGCACGCCGTTCGGATTTTCCCAATCGGGATCGATCGTCGGGCACTGCGACGCGGGCGCGGTGAAGCGCGCGTTGGGATGCGCGGCCTTCGCGCCGGTCTCCTTCGCAATCGCGGGTGTCCATTTCTTGCCTTGCCAATCGATGCATTCGGCGGGAGGATCGTCGGTCATGCCCTCCCACCAGATGCCCCCTTCCGGCGTCAGCGCGACGTTGGTGAAAATCGTGTTCTTCGAAAGCGCCGCCATCGCGTTCGGATTCGTCTTCTTCGACGTTCCCGGCGCCACGCCGAAGAACCCCGCCTCGGGATTGATGGCGTGTAGCAACCCGTTCGCATCCGGCTTGATCCAGGCGATATCGTCGCCGACGGTCCAGACTTTCCAGCCCTCGAAACCTTCGGGCGGAATCAGCATGGCGAAGTTGGTTTTCCCGCAGGCGCTGGGAAACGCCGCCGCGACGTAGGTTTTCTCGCCCTTCGGATCCTCCACGCCGACGATCAGCATGTGCTCCGCCATCCATCCCTCATCTCGCGCGATGTTCGAGGCGATGCGCAGCGCGAAACATTTTTTCCCTAGCAGAGCGTTGCCGCCATAGCCCGAGCCGTACGACCAAATCTGGCGCGTTTCCGGGTAGTGGACAATGTATTTTTCTTTATTGCAGGGCCACGGAACATCTTTTTGACCCGGCGCCAGCGGCGCGCCGACCGAATGCATGCACGGAACGACGCGCTTCACGTCCTTATCGATTTCCTGAAATACGGGCAGACCGATCCGCGCCATGATGCGCATGTTGACCACCACGTAGGGCGAATCGGTCAACTGCACGCCGATCTGCGACATCGGCGAGCCGACTGGTCCCATGCTGAACGGCAACACATACATCGTGCGCCCCTGCATGCAGCCCGTGAAAAGCGCCTTCATCGTCTTGCGCATCTCGAACGGGTCGACCCAGTTGTTGGTGGGACCCGCGGTCTCTTTCGAGAGCGAGCAGATGAACGTCCGATCCTCGACACGGGCGACATCGTTGGCGTCGGAGCGGGCATAAAAGCACCCCGGCCAGAGCTTTTCATTCAATTTGATAAATGTGCCACTTTCCACCATCTGGGAGCAGAGCTCGTCATACTCCTCCTGCGATCCGTCGACCCAATGAATGGAGTCAGGTTTGGTCAGATGCGCCATCTTCTCGACCCAGGCAAGAAGGTGCGTATTGCGGGCCAGTGGTTCAGAAACGACACGAGCTAACGTGGCAGATGTCCGGGAGGTTTTCATGCGAGTCTTTTCAGTTTAACGCGGGATGCGTAGAATAGTCATATGAGCACTGCGCGATACGTCCACTGGCAAGATGGCGACATGTGGCTCGGGTACTTCGAGCAATTTCCCGACTACATGACGCAGGGTGAATCGCTGGCGGAGCTTGAGGGGAACCTGCGGGACCTCTGCAAGGATCTGACCAGCGGTGAAATTCCTGGCATCCGCAAGGTCGCTCAACTCGCCGTCGGGTGAAACACCTCATTCCGCGGCATCATCGCCCTTCTTGGGTCGGACGTTGATCCCATATTTCTTGACTCGCGCCGCGTTGAGGGCTGATTCCTGCCCGATGCGAGATAGTGCCTCCTTCGCGCGCGAGGAGAGCTCTTTTATCGCCATCGGCTGGCCATCCATCCCGACCTTGCTAAAGAGAAAGCACGTGCTGATAATGTCGCGAAGCTCTTGGCCTGCATTTGTCTTAAATATTTGATAAAGTTCGTCCGCGCTCAGCTCTGAAATGACTTTAAGCTGTTCATCGTTCCATCCCTTGGTACGCGCGATCGAAATGAGAATCGAAACCGGATCTTGATTAACTTGTGGTAGCGTGGCGAATTGCTGACTGAACGCCGCGATTACGTCCTGATCCGTGATGCTTGCGCCGAAGGGGTGATTGGCGAGGTCAAAGAACTTCCGGTCACGCGGCGTGCTGTCGACGTAAAACTGGATGAGATCCGCTGCCTCTTTGTGCCTTCCGAGCTCCTTAAGCAAGCCGACTGCGCCGCTTAGATTAACCGCCCCGAGGCGCTGGACATTTTTGTGAGCTGACTGCAAAATGGCATCAATCACCTCCTCCTCGTTGTCTTTGAACGAGTCATGGTACGCCCTCCAACTGTTTTCGAGCGAGTTGTCCGCCTTGGAAGCCTTAATTTTCTTGTCCAATTCTGCGCCGTATTTCCGGATCTGCTCTTCGTCAAAATAGCCGTCCAGCAGCCCGCCCAAAAGAGCGAGGTCGAATTCGTCGAGGTTTAGAAAGCGGTATGCGTCTAAGAGTGCATTCCAAGAAGCCTCGTTCTCTGGGACGATCTCGCTCTTGTTCTTTGGAACGAGATATTCGTGTCGACGCTTTAGGTACTCGAGTGAGGGAGCGATGGCGGGTTCGAAGACGCTCCATCCGAGTAACACTAGGGACTGGGCGACCTGCCCAGGACTCCGTCGTCGAAGTCGTCGAGCGTCGGTTCTACATCTCCTAGAGCTCGTTCGATCCTCTTGATGACGCGGATATTCGATATCCCGAGGCTGACGCAGAATTCGGCGAGTAGCTTGCTGCGTCTCGACTCGCCGTCTAGGGCAATTGCAGCGCACTCGGCGGCGGTCGGCGCGAACTTCAGGCTTGTGTCCGTGACTTTTTCGAGGTACTTTCGAAAGTCGTCCTTATCCTCTTCAAGGGCTTCATCGTTTAATATCAAGATGACCTTGCACCGCCGTTGTTCCTTCATGTTAGATACGAGGCCCAAAACGTCCCGCATCAATAGGCCTTGCCCGCGTCGTTCAATGTCATCAATACAAATGATCTGCTCTCGGACCGACAGAAAAAATGCGGGGCCAAAGTTACCGAGATGATTTTTCAGCCATGGAATCTGCTGGATGAACCAAAGCGATCTCTTGCCGAGCTGTTTCGTCACAGCCAATGTGTTGGACTGCAGCGTTTTAAGACTCGGTTGGATGCCAATCTCGGCAGAGTTCACGGAGTTCTCGAATATCGAGTACCTGAGCTCGTCAAGAGACGTAATCCCAAAAAGGGAGACGTATGAGTAGCTCTTCAGCGCAATCTCTCCGAGCCTCTGCGCGTCCGCCAGCCACCTCATCCAGGCAAAGGTCTTCCCGACGCCCCAGCGGCCGCTAATGCAAATCACTTCGGGCTCTTTCGAAGAAAGGAACCGCCGGACCTTGTTCTTGATCAAATCAAGTGACATCGGCTCTACCTCGCGAATCTAATGGAAAAGGCCGCCCGATTTCTCGGGCGGCCTCTTCTGGCTACTGGCTTCTGGGTCCTGGCTACTTCTTAGTAGTCCATCCCGCCGCCATGCTCGCCGCCCGGCATCGGCGCCGGCTTCTTCTCCGGGATCTCGCAGATCATCGCTTCCGTCGTCAGCATCAGCGCGCTGATCGACGACGCGTTCTGCAAGGCCGACCGCGTTACCTTGGTCGGATCGATCACGCCGGACTTCACCAGGTCCTCATACACCGCTGTCGCGGCGTTGAAACCGAAGTGAGCGTCCTTGCTGGCCCGGATCTTCTCGATCACGATCGCGCCCTCGAAGCCCGCGTTGCCCGAAATCTGGCGAACCGGCTCCTCGCACGCGCGGCGGATGATGTCGTAGCCGATCTTCTCATCGCCTTCCACCGTCAGCCCGTCCAGCGCCGATGCCGCGCGCAGTAACGCCACGCCGCCGCCCGGAACGATGCCTTCTTCGACAGCCGCGCGCGTGGCATGCAGAGCATCCTCGACACGAGCCTTCTTTTCCTTCATCTCCGTCTCGGTGGCCGCGCCGACCTTGATGATCGCCACGCCGCCCGCCAGCTTCGCCAGCCTCTCCTGCAGCTTCTCGCGATCGTAGTCCGAGGTGGTCTCCTCGATCTGCGCACGGAGCTGCTTGATGCGGCCCTCGATCGTCTTGGCCGTGCCCGCGCCATCGATGATCGTGGTGTTGTCCTTGTCCACCGTGACGCGCTTCGCCCGGCCGAGGTCCTTCAACTGGACGCCTTCCAGCTTAATGCCGGTCTCTTCGAAAATCGCCTGGCCGCCGGTCAGGATGCCGATATCTTCCAGCATCGCCTTGCGTCGGTCGCCGAAGCCCGGAGCCTTCACCGCGCAGGCGTTCAACGTGCCGCGCAGCTTGTTCACGACCAGAGTGGCCAGCGCTTCGCCTTCCACTTCCTCGGCGATGACCAGCAGAGGCTTGCCCGAACGCGCGATCTGCTCCAGCACCGGCAGCAGGTCCTTCATGTTGCTGATCTTCTTCTCGTGGATCAGAATGTACGGATCTTCGAGCACGCACTCCATGCGCTCCGGATCGCTGATGAAGTAAGGAGACAGGTAGCCGCGGTCGAACTGCATGCCTTCGACGGTCGCGAGTTCGGTCGACATCGTCTTCGACTCTTCCACCGTGATCACGCCATCCTTGCCGACTTTCTTCATCGCTTCGGCAATGGTGTTGCCGATGGTCGGATCGCCGTTGGCGGAAATCGTTCCCACTTGCGCGATCATGTCACCCGAAATGCTCTTCGAGTGCTTCTTCACTTCTTCGACAACCAGGTCGACAGCCTTCTCGATGCCGCGCTTCAGCGCCATCGGATTCGCGCCGGCCGCCACGCTCTTCACGCCTTCGCGGTAGATGCACTGGGCCAGAATGGTCGCGGTGGTGGTGCCGTCGCCGGCCATGTCGGAAGTCTTCGAAGCCACTTCGCGCACCAGCTGCGCGCCCATGTTCTCCAGAGGATCCTTCAGCTCCACTTCCTTCGCCACCGTCACGCCGTCCTTGGTGATGGTCGGTCCGCCGAACTTTTTCTCGAGGACCACGTTGCGGCCCTTCGGTCCCAACGTCACTTTCACCGCATCGGCCAGCTGATTCACGCCGCGAAGAATCGCCTGGCGGGAATTTTCAGAGTAAACAATTTGTTTTGCAGACATGTTTCAGAGTCTCCTTTATGCCTTTGCCTTCTTGGTTCCGCCCTCGAGCACCGCGAGAACTTCGTCTTCGCGCATGATCAGGTATTCGGTGCCATCGAGCTTGATGTCCGAGCCCGAGTACTTCCCGAACAGAATCTGATCGCCCGCCTGAACATCCAGCGGAATCAGCTTCCCGTCATCGGCGTGCTTGCCCTTGCCAACGGCAACGACTTCGCCTTTCTGCGGCTTTTCCTTCGCCGAGTCGGGGATAAACAACGCACCGACTTTCGATTCGTCTTCTTCGAGCCGTTTCACCACAATCCGGTCATGTAGCGGTCGAATATTCATGGATCAACCTCCTTGGTTATTTAAAGATGCTGGACTTTAATGATATGGGCCCCGGTTTGAAACGATCAGCCGCGTCCCAAGCTCTACTATTAGCACACTCGCGGTGCGAGTGACAAGATTTTTTTGTAACTATTTGATTACGATACCGTTATAATTTCAATTTGGCGCTCATTCGCACCCTTTGCCGACAGTCTGATCTCGATTCTCGACGCCGGCATGAGCTTCGGGAACCGTTCGCCCCATTCGATAAAAACAGCCGCCTCTTGATCGAAAATGTCATCTAAACCCAACGTGGCCACTTCTTCCGCTTTGTCCAATCGATACAAATCGATGTGATAAACGCGTCCGCCGCCGTATTCATGAATCAGTGTGTAGGTGGGGCTGACGACCTCGTCCGGCTCCGCCGTCCCCAGCCCATGAATCAGTCCCTTGGCAAGTGTCGTTTTCCCCGCCCCCAAATTCCCAATCAGCAAAACACAGACCTTCTTCGGCAACCTGCGCCCAATCGTCCGCCCCAGTTCAATGGTCTCGTCTTCAGAACCTGTCACATAACATTCTGGCTCCCGACTCCTGGCTCCTGGCTCCTTCTTCACAAGCATTCCCGGATGGCTCTCGGCAAATAGTTCAACAGCTCCGTCGCCAGCAGACAGTTCTCCGTCCACTCCTCCGCGCCGAGTTCCCCTGCACGCCCATGCAACCACACCGCGGCGCGAACCGCAGTCGCGATGTCGTGGGGATGCTGCGCCACCATACCTGAAATCATGCCCGTAAGAATATCTCCCGTTCCGCCCTTCGCCATCGACGGCGAGCCGGTCGGATTCACCCAAACATGCCCGTCCGGCAGCGCGATCTGCGTCCCTTGGCCTTTCAACACCAGACAAACGTTTCGATCGCGAGCAAATGCCCGCGCCGTGGCCAACCGATCTGTAAACTTCCCTCCTACCAGCCGGGCCATCTCGCCAGGATGTGGCGTCAGAATCGTCTGCAATCCGCGTCCTCGAAAATCAGTGCCCGCGATGGAGTTCAACCCATCGGCGTCAATGACCGTTGGAATCTTCGCTGCGCTCATCACCCGTTTCAGCAATTCCGGTGCAGGACCCAGCCCCGGCCCGACCGCGAGCACGGTCTTTCTCTCCAGCGAAAAATGGTCCAGCGATTCGGTCATCAACTCCGGCACGAGTTTCGACGCGTCCGCACACGCCACACTCACCAGTCCCGCGCCCGCCCGCAGCGCGGCTAGGCCTGCCATCGCCGCGGCACCCGATTTCCCCGGCGCCCCGCCGATGACCAGAACGTGCCCATACATCCCCTTGTTCGAATCGCGCTTCCTCGGTTTGAACAGCTCTGCAAAATCCTGCGCCTCCGACAAATGCAGGTCGGACTGCAAAAACTCCGCTGGAATCCCGATATCGGCAACGATCATCTTCCCGACATTCTCCGGGTTCATCACCAACTCAACCTTCGGCGCCGCGAACGTCACGGTAATATCCGCGCGCACCCGCATGGCCGAAGGAATATCCACCGCGACGATCTTTGCGCGGGGAAAATCCTCGTTCATCGACCGGATCATCTCCGCATGTGACCCCTCAACCTCGCCCCGAAACCCCGTCCCCAGCAGCGCATCCACAACAATGGAGCCGCGACCATCGGGAGCGGTCCGCTCCGAATCCACCTTCACAACCTGTAGTGAAGCAACGCGCCCCTCCAGCAGCCGCGCCACCACCAGCCCATCGCCGCCGTTGTTCCCCTTGCCGCAGAAAATCACCACGCGCTGTTCGGAAAGCGGAGCGAACTCACGCTCCAGAACCTCCACTACGCGAGTACCGGCCCGCTCCATCAGAACTGCGCCCGGAGTCCCCGCCGCGATGGTGCGGCGGTCGGCCTCGCGCATCTGCTCCGCCGTCAGAACGTTTTTCATGCGGGCGCCTCATTCAGAGCCTGCTCCAGTTTTTGCAACCCTTCCGGCTGCCCCATCACAATCAGATGGTCGCCCACTGCGATGCGCGAATCCGCCTCCGGATTGAACAACATTTTGCCGTCGGCCTTGCGGATCGCCAGCACGATTACTCCCATCTCGCTGCGAATCTGCATGCCGGCGATGGTAGAATCGACATAGGCGCTCCGCGCGGAAACCTTTACTTGCTCGATGTTCACGTTCACGTCCAGGTTCTGCGTGGTGAAGTCGATGAACTGCTGTACGTGAGGCTTCAGCAGCGCCTGCGCCATGCGATGGCCGGTGCTGTTGTAAGGCGCGAACACGAAGTCGGCCCCGGCGCGCCGCAGCTTTTCTTCCGACGTCCGCTCCGCGACACGCGCCGTCAGCTGGATTTTCGAATTGAGCGTCCGCGCCGTCAGGATCAGGAACAAATTATCGGCGTCGGATGCCAGGGTGGCGATCAGCCCTTTCGCGCGGTCGATGCCCACCTCGCGCAGCACGTCGTCGCGGCTTGCGTCGGCCAGCACGGCCAGCATTCCTTCCTTAATGGCCCGCTCCACCTTCTCCTCGTTGTTGTCCACCACCACGAATTTCGCGCCCTGCTGCCGCAGCTCATCCGCCGCGCCGCGTCCCACCCGGCCGAAGCCGCAGACGATGTAATGGCCGTGCAGTTTTTCGATCATTTTCTTGACCCGCCGTTTCCCAAAAAATTGATTCAACTCCAGCTCGATAATGGTCTGCGTCATGGCGCCGATGGCCAGCAACATCACGATCACGCCAAAAAAAATCAGGAATGAATTGAAGATCCGCCCCACATGGCTGAGGGGACGAATCTCGCCCGATCCGACGGTGGTCACCGTGGTAAGGGTCATGTAAAACGCATCGAACACCGAGTAGTGCTCGATCGCGACGAACCCGATCGTCCCCCCGGCAAGCGTCACTCCAAGCGCGATCGCGATCCGTGCCAGCCTGCGGGGAAGATGATCCATCAGATCCATCTTAGTGGGGCAGGGCCATGCCCTGCCGTCCGCTATCTATAATTCGGAAACCACGGAACAAACGGCGAAGTCGACTTCTGATACTTCCGGTACGCCTCGCCCTTGCTCCGCAGCGCCTGCTCCTCGGTCGCCGGGATCCCGGTCACGCGCAGCAGGAAATAAAGGATCAGCAGAGGCGACAGAAATCCCCAATACCCGTATTGAGCCGAACTCGCCACCAGCGCGAACGACACCCAGATCAGCCACTCAAAGAAGCAGTTCGGATGACGCGAGAGCCCCCACCACCCCGCCTTACACACCTTGCCTTTGTTCTTCGGATCGCGCTTGAACCGCGCCAACTGCCAGTCGGCCGTCATCTCTCCCAGAAACGCCACGACCCAGACACCTGCGCCCAGATTCTCCAGCTCTGGAGTGCCCTTTGAAGGATCGTGCAGGGCCAGCAGAAACGGCAGCGACAATAGGACGCACAGCAAGGCCTGGAATTCGAAAAACAGCAGGAATTTCAAGCCGATGTTCGAACCCCATTTGCGCCGCAGTTCGACGTAACGGCCCCCTTCCGGCTGCCCGTTCACGCGCGTAAACAACAGGTAGAACCCCAGCCGCAGCCCCCAGAGAACCACCATGGGCAGCAGGATCAGCGTACGGCGCGAGTCGCCCTCGCCGTGCACCGCGTAAATCAACGCCAGCAGCGCCAGCCCCGTCGCCCAACCCACGTCGGCGACCGCCGCATTGCGCAAAGGGAAATGCAGCAGCCACAAAATAAACATAAACGCCGCGATCACGGCGGTTCCCTGCGTCATCCAGATCAGCAACCCGTGCATGATTCCCATATGCATAAATTCGGCCGGCGGATGGCGCACTTTAGCCCCATGCGTCAGAGTCTGTGTGAAAACTCCGAGCTGACCGCTCCCGGTGGTCGCGGCTTCCATGAGAAGGCCGGGGTTGTCAACACATTTTTGTTGACCCACCCACTCTGTCCGACGCCGACCAACGGAAGGCGCCACCACAGGTCTCCCTTTCACCATCCTCTAAGAAAGGTTTTCTTTCCCCTCGCCGGTTCGCCCTGCTTCCATTCGCACTCTTGGTGGAGCCGTCTGCTCCGGTGCCAGTTGGGGTTCTTCCTTGAATATCGGGCGCTGCCATCTCTGCGCCGAACTGGACGCTCCTCTAAAGAAACGTTCGTTCCGCCGCGACCTCGCAGTCGCCCGAACCCGGCGTTGGGTGCTTCCAACAAGTTCTTACGCCGCCAGACGATGGTGGCGCAGCGGTTCGTACACTTCGCCGGTCACCCACAGCCGATGCAGCAGAATGCCCAGCTTGCGCGCCACCGCCACAATCGCTCGCTTCTTCGCATTTTTTCCGCCCCGCGCGGCCAGCTTCTGGCCCCAGCGCCGGAGGTCGGTGTCGGGGCCGCGCCATCCCAGCACGTGATGCGCTCCCTGCACCAGCAGCTTGCGCAGATACGGATCGCCCTCTTTGGTGATGCGCAGCTCGGGCTGCCGCTGGCCCGATTCGCTGCGCCTCGGCCGCAAACCCACATAGCAGCCCACGTCGCGGCTCTTCTGAAAACGGCCGCGGTCTTCCAGCGTCAGCACGAACGTCAGAGCGATCAATAACCCCACCCCGCTGACTTGCCGCAGCAACGTGGTTTCCGGATATCGTTCCCGGGCGATCTGCTCGATTCTCGCGTCGCATTTTTCTATCTGCGCGCTCAGTGATTCGATCTGCTCCAGCAGCGGCCGCAAAGTTTCGCGAAGCGGCTCCGGCAGATCCCGCATCCGTTCCACGCTCACCTGGTTGCTCGCGCAGGCAGCATCGAGGATGAGAATCCGCAAGGCGCGGAAATTGATGAGCTGGCGGCCGAGATAGTCCTCCAAACGGCCGGGAGTGGCGACCACCAGGCGCGCACCCTTGCGCAGAGCGGTGAGTTGTTGCGCTTCAGGCAATCCGCCTACCA
>CAVVNE010000071.1:0-21385 GCA_963749245.1 Bryobacterales bacterium | reverse complement strand
CGAAAAACTTCCCGGCGTGATCTGGAATTTTTCGCAGCCCATTTCCGACAACATGGAGGAAGCGGTCAGCGGCGTGAAAGGCGAGCTCGCCATCAAGGTTTACGGCGACGACCTGAAAACCCTCGAGGATAAGGGTGACCAGATCACCGACGTCATGCGCACGGTTCAGGGCATTCGCGACCTTGGCCTGTTTCGCGTGCTCGGCCAGCCGAACCTGAATCTCACGGTGGACCGTGATCAGGCCGCGCGATACCAGATCAACGTCGCCGACGTTCAGGACGCCGTCCAGACCGCGGTCGGCGGCAACGCGCTCACCCAGGTGCTGCAAGGCGAGCAGCGCTACGACCTCGTTCTCCGATATCTGGCTCCATATCGCGATACACGCGAAGGCATCGCCAACATCCGCCTTCTTTCCCCGTCCGGTGAGCGGGTGTCGCTCGCCCAGCTCTGCAAAGTCGAAATCGCCGACGGCGCTTCGGAGATTTATCGCGAACATAACTCTCGCTACATTGCCATCAAGTACAGCGTCCGTGGCCGCGACCTCGGCGGCGCCGTTCAGGAAGCCATGAAGAAGGTCAATGCGCAGGTCAAGCTGCCCGTCGGCTACCGCATCGATTGGGCCGGCGAATACGAAAGCCAGCAGCGGGCGCAGCGCCGCCTGATGATCATCATTCCCCTCACCCTGCTGCTGATTTTCTTCATCCTGTACACCATGTTCTCTTCCATGAAATGGTCGATGCTGGTGCTCGCCAACGTCGCCATGGCCCCAGTGGGAGGTATTGTGGCCCTGTACCTCACCGGCGTGAACTTCAGCGTGTCGTCGGGCGTCGGGTTCCTGGCATTATTCGGCGTCTCCGTCCAGACCGGCGTCATCATGGTGGAGTACATCAACCAGCTTCGCGCCCGCGGGCACACCGTCCTCGAGGCCGCCGAACAGGGCGCGATTCTTCGTCTCCGGCCCATTATGATGACCATGCTGGTGGCGACGCTTGGGCTGCTACCGGCCGCGACGTCCCACGGGATCGGATCGGATTCGCAGCGCCCGTTCGCCATCGTGATCGTCGGCGGTTTGCTCGGCGCGCTGGCCATGAGCATCTATTTGCTGCCGACCCTCTACGTCTGGATCGCGGGCGATCACGATAAACTCCCTATGGCCGAAGCCGATTTCGTCGAAACAGACTAAGTTCCGTTTGGCTCGCCCGACTGCGCTACGATGTGTCTTAGTGCAATCCCTCCAGACCTCTCGTCTGAGCGCCACGTTTGCCCATCGTCGATTCCGGGGTAGTGGATGATCAACGCGCTCGTCGATTTTGCTCTCAATAACCGCGTGCTCATTCTGGCGATGGCCGTGCTCCTGTTCATTTGGGGCATTATTTCCTTCAAAAGCCTCCCCGTCGAAGCCTATCCCGACGTCGCCAACAACTACGTTCAGGTGATTACACAGTGGCCCGGCCGCGCGGCTGAAGAAGTAGAACAGCAGGTCACCGTGCCGCTCGAAATCGTCATGAACGGCATTCCTCATCTGGACTCTCTGCGTTCGACGTCGCTATTCGGACTGTCGAGCGTCACCATGGTCTTCGACGACGAATCGGAAAACGACTGGAACCGCGCCAAGGTTCTAGAGCGCCTCTCCTCGGTCGTCCTGCCGACGGGCGTGCAGCCCCAGATGGGAACCGACTGGAGCCCCGTCGGCCAGATTTATTTCTACACGCTGCACAGCACGAACCCGCGCTACGATGTGATGGATCTGAAATCGCTCGAAGACTGGTTCATCGAGAAACAGTTCAAGACCGTCCCCAACGTCGTGGACGTCTCGAGCCTCGGAGGCATCACCCGCGAATACCAGGTGCGCCTCGATCCCGACAAATTGATCGCCTACGGCCTGACGCTCGCGCAGGTCGAACAGTCGCTGACCAACAATAACGTCAACGGCGGCGGCAGCTTTATCGAATCGGGATTGCAGCAGGTCAACGTCCGCGCCGTCGGCCTGGTGAAGACGGTCAGCGACATTCAGGAGACCGTGGTCGCCACCAAGGGAGGCACGCCGATCCGGATCAAGGACATCGCCGTGGTTGCACAGGGTCCAAAAATCCGGCTCGGGAGAAACGGCAAGGCCATTCATAAGGTGAACGGCCACATCCTCGATAACGACGACGTCATTGAAGGAATCGTGCTGCTGAAAAAAGGCGCGGAAGGCGACTCGACCTTGGACGCGATCCACGAAAAAGTGAAGCAGCTCAACGGGACCGACGGTCATCCGGCATTGCTTGCGCCCGGCGTCACCATCGTCCCGTTTCTGGACCGCAGCGATCTGGTGCACCTCACCACCCACACCGTCATGCACAACCTGACGGAGGGAATCATCCTGGTCGCGGTGGTGCTGTTCGTTTTCCTCGGCAACGTGCGTGGAGCGCTCATTGTTTCCATGACCATTCCCTTCGCGCTATTGTTCGCCGCGACGTGCCTCAAGTTGAGGGGAATTCCCGCGAACCTGCTGTCGCTCGGTGCGCTCGATTTCGGCATGGTCGTGGAGGGCGCGGTGGTGATGGTGGAAAACATCATCCGCCATCTCGGGCGGCGCGAAGGCGCAGGGAAGCCTCCCCGGCAGCAGATCTCGGAGGCGGCGCACGAGGTCCAGCGGCCGGTGTTTTATTCCATCGGCATCATCATCACCGCCTATATTCCGATCTTCACACTCCAGCGCGTGGAGGGCCGCCTGTTCAAGCCGATGGCCTGGACGGTGGCCTTCGCTCTGGCCGGCGGGCTGATCTTCTCCATGCTGCTGGCGCCGGTGCTTTCGAGTTTCCTCTTCCCGAAGGGCGCCAGGGAATGGCACAACCCTCTCATGGCGGTCATCACGCGGTTCTATCGATACACCCTCGATAAGGCGATTCGCTGGCGTTATGTGACGGCCGGCATCGGCCTGCTCTGCCTGGGCGGGACTCTGTGGCTCGCCACTCATGTGGGCAGCGAATTTCTTCCCCATCTCGACGAAGGCGCTATCTGGGTCCGCGGAACGCTCGCGCCCAGTACCGGACCGACCGAGGGAATGCGTCTCGCCAACCAGGTCCGCGTCATTCTGGCTTCGTTTCCCGAAGTGACCGTCGCCACCAGCCAGGTCGGCCGGCCCGACGACGGCACGGATACCACTGGGTTCTCCAATACCGAATATTTTGTCGACCTGAAACCCAGGGAACAATGGCGTCCCGTGTTCCACCAGGAGAAAGAGGAGCTGATCAGCGCCATGAGCCGCGAGCTGAACAAAATTCCGGGCGTCATCTGGAATTTTTCGCAGCCCATCGCCGACAACATGGAGGAAGCGGTCAGCGGCGTGAAGGGCGAGCTGGCGATCAAGATTTACGGCAGCGATTTGAAGGTTCTGGAGGAGCGCGGCGACAAGATCGTCGACGTGATGCGCACCATTCCCGGTGTCCAAGATGTGGGCATGTTCCGCGTCCTTGGACAGCCCAATCTAAATCTCGTCGTTGATCGAAAAAAGGCCGCGCGCTATCAGATCAACGTCGCTGACGTGCAGGACGCAGTGCAAACCGCCGTCGGCGGGAACGCGGTGGGACAGGTCCTCGAAGGCGATCAGCGCTACGACCTGGTCATCCGCTATCTCGCACCTTATCGCGATACAAAGGAGGCGATCGAGAATATCCGCATGGTCTCTCCCTCCGGCGAACGCGTCTCTCTGGCCCAGTTGTGCAAGGTGGAGGTCGCCGACGGCGCATCGCAAATTTATCGCGAGGGCAGCTCGCGGTACGTCGCCATCAAGTATCGGGTGCGCGGCCGGGACTTGGGCGGCGCCGTCGAGCAGGCCATCAAAACCGTGGAACGCGACGTCAAGCTGCCGGTGGGCTACAGTCTTACCTGGGCGGGGGAATATGAAAGCGCCCAGCGCGCCCAAAGGCGCCTCGCGATTATCATTCCTCTCACGCTGCTGTTGATCTTTTTCATCCTTTATTTAATGTTCTCGTCCATGAAATGGTCATTGCTGGTGCTGGCCAACGTCGCCATGGCGCCGGTGGGCGGAGTCCTGGCGCTGTATCTCACCGGAACGAACTTCAGCGTATCCTCGGGCGTTGGATTCCTGGCGCTGTTCGGCGTGTCGGTGCAGACCGGAGTCATCATGGTGGAATACATCAATCAATTGCGCGCGCGCGGGCTCACGGCGCTCGACGCCGCGCAAAGAGGAGCCATCGAGCGCCTCCGCCCCATCCTCATGACCATGCTGGTCGCTTCGCTGGGCCTGTTGCCCGCGGCCACATCGCACGGCATCGGTTCGGATTCCCAGCGCCCCTTCGCCATCGTCATCGTGGGCGGCCTGATGGGCGCCCTGGTGATGAGCGTCTATCTGCTGCCGTCGCTCTATGTTTGGATTGCCGGAGAGCACGACAAGCTTCCCATGGCCGAAACCGACTTTGTAGAAACCGACTAAGTCTTTCGCGGGGCATGGCCCCGCGCCACGGGCTGCGCTACCATCGATCTCATATGGACACTCTCAGTCGACGCTCCGTATTGGCCATGGCCGCGGCCTCTCCTCTCGCCTTCGGCGCGAAAAAAATCCCCGTCGGTCTCGAACTCTACTCGGTCCGCAACGAACTCAAACAGGATCTCGACGGCACCGTCCGCGCCGTCGTCAAAATGGGTTACCAGGTGGTCGAGTTCTTCGCTCCCTACTACGTCTGGACCGAGCAGCAGACCAAGGACATGCGCAAGCTGCTCGATGAACTCGGGATAAAGTGCCTCTCCACCCACAACGACGCCAAAAATTTCCTTCCCGAGAATCTGGCGAAAACAGCCGACATGAACCACATCCTCGGCGCAAAGTACCCGGTCATGGCCAGCGCCGGACGCGTGCAGGGAGTCGCCGGCTGGACCGCGGTCGCCGAGACCCTCAATCGCGCCGACGATGCCTGGAAATCCTCCGGACTTCACCCCGGCTATCACAACCATCAGACCGAGTTCATGCCCCTGGGCGACGATAAGCGGCGCCCCATCGACGTGATCGCCGCGAATACTCACAAAGATATCGTGCTCCAGTTCGACGTCGGCACCTGCGTCGAAGCCGGGTCCGATCCCGTCGCCTGGGTCAATCAGAACCCTGGCCGGATCAAGTCGATGCACTGCAAGGACTGGGCGCCCGGTCCCGATAAGGGCTATCACGTGCTGTTCGGCGAAGGCTCCGTCCCCTGGAAGAAGATTTTCGAGGCTGCCGAAAAAACCGGCGGCATCGAGTATTATCTGATCGAGCAGGAAGGCAGCGCGCTCCCCGCCATGGAGACCGCGGAAAAGTGCCTCGCCAATTTCAGGAAGTTACACGCATGATCCCTCTTCTGCTTCTCGCCCTCGCCGCGGATTATCCCCAGGCGACCATCTCGAACGGCGCCGTCACCGCGAAGCTGATGCTCCCGGACGCCGAAAAAGGGTCCTATCGCGGCACAAGATTCGACTGGTCGGGCATCATCGCCAGCCTCACTTATAAAGATCACGAGTACTTCGGCCTGTGGTTTTCCAAGGAAGATCCGAAAATTCACGACTCCATCACCGGTCCGGTGGAGGAATATCTCTCGAACGATGCCGGCTTGGGCTATGCCGACGCCAAGCCCGGGGAAACGTTCGTCCGCATCGGCGTCGGAGCCGTCCGCAAGCCGGACGAGAAAGCCTACCGCCGTTTTGAGACCTATGAGATCGTCGACCCTGGCAAACGCACGCTCCGCCGCGGCAAAGACTGGATCGAGTTCGGCCATCAGCTAAGCGCCGCAGGCTACGCCTACGACTATCGCAAGACGATTCATCTCGACAAATCCGGCTTCACCATCGTGCATGTGCTTAAAAACACAGGCGATAAGCCGATAGAGACGCTGGTCTACAATCACAATTTCTTCGTCATCGACCACGAAGTGGTGGGCCCGGAAATGGTCATCCAGTTCGCCTGGACGCCCAAACCCGACAAACCTTTCGCCAATGGCGGCGAAATTCAAGGGGATGATATTCGCTACACAAAGGAATTGCAGACCGGCGAGACTGTAGCCGCGGATTTGAGCGGGTTCGGCCCTTTCGACATGCGTATCGAGAACCGAAAAAGCCATGCAGGTGTTCGGATTACGGGGGATCAGCCGCTGACCAAGCTGTATTTCTGGTCGATCCGCACTGTGGCATGCCCGGAGCCTTATATCCACATCTCGGTCGCGCCAAAACAGCAGATGAAGTGGCAGATCAAGTACGCTTTGTACGTCCTATAAGTACTCTAAAGCTTTTCGTACCCCCCGACGATGTACGTTCCATGAAGTGCATCCTCTCTTTCACACTGGTGTGCGCCGCGACGGCCTTTGCCGCCTCGCGCGCGGAAACGACGACGTATGTGGACGGCAACCTCTCCGGTATTTCCCCCAATACCGGCGGCACGCTGCTGTTTTCCGACGAAAAGGCGATGTATTTCCGCACCGGCCTGACGACGGTTTCGGTCCCTTATGCCTCGATCACGCGGTCGGAGCTGGGCGCGACACGGGAGACCTCGCACGGCGCACCCATTTACAAAATCTGGGCGCGTCACAAGAAGACCGAGACGCAGTTCCTTACCGTCGAGTTCAAGGGCGATGACGGCGAGGCCAAGACCATGACGCTCGAACTGGCGCAGCCATCCGCTCCCACGGTGCTCGCGACGATTCAGGATCACAGGGGCCAGGATCACAAAGTAACGACGGATACGACGGAAGTCGCATCGGCTTCGCCGGAGTCCGCTCCTGCTCCTGCGGCCGCCCCGGCGCCGGAGAAAATGGCGAAGCCCGCGCCCGCTCCAGCGCCGGTGGCGAAGAACACCCACGCAGTTAACTCGAAAGATGCAGGCGACAAGGCGTCTCCCCCCACCAAGCCCGGCGCCACCTGGTGGGGCGACGATATCTGGAAGACCACGCGCAACGCCAGCACCTGGGCCAAGCCCACGGGTACCAACGCGCCTCAGGAATAGTAATCTGGATGCATGCGGCTTGTTCTCGCCGTCTGCATCCTGGCGCTCGCTGCCTGGGGAGTGCTTCGCGCGCAGAGGCCGTTTAAGGAATACGAAGCCGCCGAGTACAACGATTTCCCACTTCCTCCCGACTATCTGAATAAAACCGAGTGGACCCGGGCGCGGCTGAAATACCCGAGCGTGTACGGCCAGTATTACCGGCGCGGCGGGGATCTCAACTGGACCATCGATTTTCCGCGCTCGGACAGGCATCTGCTTGAAGGCGTGCGCCGGCTGACGCGCATCGACACGCAATCGGTGGAGCAGGTGGTCGAACTCGACGGCACCGACGACGTTTACAACTGGCCGATGATGTACGCGGTCGAGGTCGGGCACTGGGCGTTGCCCGACGATCAGGCGGCACAATTGCGCGATTTTCTGCTGCGCGGCGGATTCCTGATGGTCGACGACTTTCACGCGACGAACCGTATCACCGGGTCTTCAGCGAATGGCAGGTGTTTCTCGCCAGTATGACCAAGGTTTTTCCAGACCGTCCCATCGTGGATCTGGAAAACTCCGACCCGATCTTTCACACGATTTACGATCTGGACAGTCGCTTCCAGGTCGCCGGGTGGCAGTGGTATCGCAGCGGCAGGACATATGAGGCGGGCGAGACGGGAAAGACTCCGCACTGGCGGGCGATCTTCGACGACAAGGGCCGCGTCATGGTGGCGATCTGCCACAATATGGATCTCGGCGACGCGTGGGAGTGGTCGGACGATCCGCGATATCCGGAGAAGTGGGCGTCGCTGGCGTACCGCATCGCGATGAATTATTTTATTTACGATTTGACCCATTGAGCGAGCAGCGCGAAAACATGGGGACAGCCCGCTCTGTCCACGCGGCGACGAACCCATGAGCGCGCACGAGGAGGCATGTGGACGCCTTGGGACAGAGTAGGCAGTCCCCACGTTTTCACGGAGCTGTTTTCCGCTTCAAGCGCAGCACACTAACGCATTCCGCCGGCCTGAGTCTGATACTCTGAAGACAGAACTCGCCCGATGCGTCTCCGCACAGCTTTTGCCGTAGTTTCCTTAGGACTGGCCGCCTGGAGCGCGCTCCGGGCGCAGAAGCCTTTCAGGGAATACCCCGCGATTGAGTACGTGGATTTCCCGCTGCCTGACGATTACCAGGCCAAGCACGAGTGGACGCGTGCGCGCCTGCGGTATCACGATATCTACGGGTATCCGGACCGCTGTTGCCGGCTCTACGGCCGCAATTTTCCCGGTTACTGGACGATGGATTTTCCCCGCTCGGACCGGCATTTGATGGCCGGTGTGCGCAGGTTGACGCGGATCGACACCAAGTCGGTGGAGCAGGTGGTTACGCTCGATGGCAGCGACGACGTGTACAACTGGCCGGTGCTGTACGGGGTCGAGGTGGGGCACTGGGCTCTCACCGACGAGGAAGCTGCGCAGTTGCGCGAATATCTGCTGCGCGGAGGCTTCTTTATGTGCGACGACTTCCACGGCTCCGAGCTGTTCCAGAACAGGGATATGCCGGAGCCGTTGAACGAATGGGCAACGTTCAGGCAAAGCATGGACAAGGTGTTCCCGGACCGTCCGATTGAAGAGATTCCCGATAGCGACCCCATTTTTCACACCATTTGGGATCTGGACCATCGCTTTCAGGTGCCCGGATCGGATAACTACTGGCGCTTCCACATCACCTACGAGAAGGGCGAGACGGGCAAGATTCCGCACTGGCGCTGCATCCGCGACGATAAAGGCCGTGTGATGGTGGCCATCTGCCACAACATGGATCTGGGCGACGGCTGGGAGAACTCGGACGATCCGCGGTATGAAGAAAAGTGGTCGTCGCTGGCGTACCGGGTCGGGCTGAATTATTTTGTGTACGATTTGACGCATTGATGAGGAATCGCAGGGAAAATACACAGAGCCGATTGTGGGGCGGGCTATCAGCCCGCAGCCGCCTTCCAAGGCGGCTCCTAAAAGGCGCATCCGCAACACGAATCGCCGGTTTGCTGGTGGTTCTGGTGACCACCTGGGGCGTCCTGCGCGCCCAGCGCCAGCAGATCGTCCTGCCCCGCCAGTTCCGGGAATACCCCGGATACGAGTACAACAACTTCCCGATCCCCGAGGATTATCTGGACAAACACGACTGGACGCGCGCCCGCCTGATCTACCACTCGTTTCTCAACGTCCACGGCACTCCCGACGGTTACAACCGCTGGACCGTGGATTATCCGCGGTCGGACCGCCATCTGCTGGCCGGCGTGCGGCGATTGACCCGCATCGACACCAAATCCGTCGAACAGCCGGTGGACCTGGATGGCGAGGACGACGTCTATAACTGGCCCTTTATGTATGCGGTGGAGGTGGGCTACTGGAATCTATCGGACGCCGAGGCGAAGCAGTTGCGCGAATATCTGCTGCGCGGCGGATTCTTCATGTGCGACGACTTCCACGGCACCGTGGAGTGGGAAAACTTCATGGCGGGCATGAAAAAAGTCTTTCCCGACCGCCCGGTTGTAGATTTGGATAACAAAGATCCGATCTTTCACGTCTTATATGATTTAGAGAACCGGTTCCAGGTTCCGGGGATGCAATACGTCGTGGTCCCGCCGCACCATCTGTACGAGTACGACGGCTATGTGGCCCGTTGGGAAGGAATCTACGACGACAAGGGCAGGGTGATGGTGGCAATCTGTCACAATATGGACCTGGGCGATGCGTGGGAAAATTCGGACGATCCGACGTATCCGGAGCGGTTCGCGTCGCTGGCGTATAGAATAGCCATGAATTATTTCGTTTACGATCTGTCGCACTAATGTTTGAATTTCTCTTCAAGTATCCGGCGTCGGTATTCTCCAAGGGAACGTTTGTGCTCGCCGGAGGCTGGCCGGTCTGGCTGCTGATTGTGGCAATCGTCGCGGCTGGCGGCGCGCTGGCCTATTTCGTCGGACGGTCGAGGTCGACGCGGGTCAAAGGCGCCAGGTCTGCCGTGGTGTGGCTGTTGCAAACATTGCTGGCCTCCCTGCTGCTGTTGATGCTGTGGCATCCGGCGCTCAGCGTGGCTACCTTGCGGCCCCAACAAAATATTGTCGCGGTAGTGGTCGACGATTCTTCCAGCATGGCTGTTGACGACGCGGGCGGCGGTTCGCGCCTGAATGCCGCGGTCAACCTCCTTAAGAGCGGACTCGTCAAACAGTTACAGGAGAAGTTTCAAGTCCGCCTGTACAAAATGAGCGACCACCTGGACCGGCTGGAAGCCTACGACAAAGGCGGACTGGACAAATTGATCGCGTCGGGCACGGCGACGCACATCGGTGACAGCCTGAAGCAGGTGGTGGCCGATGCGGCCAGTCTGCCGATCGGCGCGGTGGTGTTGCTGAGCGATGGCGCGGACAACTCCGGCGGCATCGACCTGGAAACAATCTCCGAGGTGCGCCGGCAAAGGATTCCCGTCCATACCATCGGGTTCGGGCGCGAAAAGATGGCTCACGACGTGGAACTGACCGGAGTGGAGACCGCTGCCAGAGCGCTGCCCGATTCCAGATTGTCGGCGGCGGTGACCTTTCACCAGCACGGTTATGCCGGCGAGAAGGCGAAGATCGTTATCAAGGATGGCGGAAAGGTTCTGGCGTCTCACGACATCACTTTCAAGGGAGATGGCGTGGAGCAGACGGAGAACATCCTTTTCAACGCCGGCCCGGTGGGCGTGAAGGCGATCGACGTCGGGATCGATCCCCTTTCGGGCGAGGAGAATCAGCGCAACAACAAGCTGACACGCCTGGTCAACGTGGACAATCGCACGCCCCGCATCCTCTATATGGAAGGCGAGCCTCGCTGGGAGTTCAAATTCCTGCGCCGCGCGGTGGAAGACGACAAGAGCATCCACCTGGCGACGATCCTCCGCACTACGCAGAACAAAATCTACGTCCAGGACGACCACGGCGACGCGCCGAAGACCATCAAGGACGGCTTCCCCACGAGGATCGACGATCTGTTCGAATTCGACGGTCTGATTCTGGGCTCGGTCGACGCGCCGTATTTCACGGCCACGCAGCAGCAGATGATTAAGGACTTTGTCGACCGCCGAGGCGGAGGACTTTTATTCCTGGGCGGCCGCGACTCTCTCGCCGACGGAGGCTACGCGCGCAGCGTGCTGAACGACGTGCTGCCGGTGAAGCTGCCGGACCGGAAAAACACGTTCGTCCGCGATCCCGCGACGGTGGAGCTGACCGCGCAGGGCCGCGACAGCCTGATTACGCGCATCGAGGAAGATCCGCAGAAAAATATCGAGCGCTGGAAGAAGCTTCCCTACATGATGAATTTTCAGGACGCGGGTCAGCCCAAGCCGGGCGCGGTGGTGCTGGTGGACGCGCTGCCGACCTCGGTCGGCCGCTTGCCTCTGCTCACCATTGAGAATTACGGGCGAGGCCGCACGGCGGTCTTCGCCACGGCCGGAAGCTGGCGCTGGCAGATGCTGCAACCGCTGGCGGATAAGAGCCATGAGATGTTTTATTCGCAACTGCTGCGCTGGCTGGTGAACGATACGCCGCGCCGGCTGATGGTTTCCACACCCCGCCAGATGTTGAACGATGAGTCGCAACTGAAACTGCGCGCCGATGTTCGCGATAAGGCGTATTTGCCCGCCGCGGACGCCACGGTGGAGGCTCATATCCTGGGCGACGGAGTGGCGGAGACGGTCGCTATGCGCCCCGATGCGCTGGACGCGGGCGTGTACACGGCGGATTGGACGGTTCCGAAGCCGGGTTCGTACGTGGTGGAGGTGGTGGCAAAACGCGGCGTCGAGGATCTGGGGCGCGACGTGCTTTCGTTTAAGAGAGACGACGGGGTGGCCGAAAGTTTCCACGTCGAGCAGAACCGCGACCTGTTGGAAAAATTGTCCTCTGAAACCGGAGGCAAATATTACAAACCGGAAGACGCGAAAAAGCTCGGCAAAGACATCAATTATTCCGAAGCGGGAATCACGGTGCGGGAGACGCGCGATCTGTGGGACATGCCTGTAATCTTCCTGCTGCTGCTGATGCTGCGCTCCGGCGAATGGCTGCTGCGCCGCAAGTGGGGTGTCATATGAGTGCGCCGCGCGCAGGGCGCCAGGCGCCTGTACTGTTTCTTTTGCTGGCGGCTGCGGCTTTGCGGGCCGATACGTTTTATTTCACCGTAGCGGGCCTGGGTGGCGAGCCCGAATACGACCAGCGCTTCAGCGGATGGGCCAAGGATGTGGACAAGCTGTTGCATCAAGTAGCGCCACACGCCAAGATCAAGACGCTCTATGGCGCCGACGCCACCAAGGCCAACGTCGAGGGGTATCTGCGCGAGGTGGCGAAAGAGGCCAAGCCCGACGATTCGCTGGTGCTGATGATGATCGGCCACGGGACTTTCGACGAGTTCGATTACAAATTTAATCTGCCCGGGCCGGACCTGACGGCATCGGAACTGGCGGGGCTGCTGGACAAGATTCCGGCGCATGAACTGGTCGTCAATATGACAAGCGCCAGCGGCGGGTCGATTCCGGTGCTCGAAAAGCCCAAAAGAGTGGTCATCACCGCGACCAAAACAGGGACGGAGAAGAACGCGACGGTTTTTCCCCGCTATTGGATCGAGGGGATGCGCGATCCGGCGGCGGATTCGGATAAGAACGAAGTCGTGACGGCGCTCGAGGTCTTCCGCTACGCCGAAGAGAAGACCGCGAAATTCTACGAAACGCAGAAGCGCCTGGCGACCGAGCACGCGCTGATTGAAGACGCCGGGAAAGGCGACGGCGTGAAGGTTCCATCAGCCGAAAACGGCGAGGGGCTGACCGCGAGTCGTTTTGCGGTGCTGCGGCTTGGCGCGGAAGCGGCGCAGATCCGCGATCCGGCGAAGCTGATGCTGCTCAAGAAAAAAGAGGAGCTCGAGGCGTCGATCGACGATCTGAAGTATCGCAAGGCGTCCATGGACGTGCAGCAATATCGCCAGCAGTTGCAGACTTTCCTGCTGGAGCTGGCGAGAACGCAGGAGGCGCTTGACAAGTAGGCTCAGTTTTCTGGCGCTGGTCGCCCTTCCACTGCTGGCCCAGGTGCCGGCCGCGGTCGAGCCGTGCGAGCAACTGCGTCATCATGGCGATCCCCGCGCGGCGGCGTGTTTCGAGAAGCTGACCCAGTCGACTGTTCCCGCCGTCTCGGCCGAAGGCTATTGGGGAATCGGGAATTATAAAACCGCCAACGACCTGTTTCGCGATGCAGTGAAAGCGAAGCCGAAAGATCCCGCGCCGCTGGTGCGGTGGGGCTATCTGTATCTGGATCACTGGCAGCCCAGTATTGCGTCGGATTGTTTTTCGGACGCACTTGCGCTGGACGAAAAGTATGGGCCGGCCTTCGTCGGGCTGGCCGAGGTAGCGGCGGACGGATATTCGGCGAAGGCGATCGAGTTCGCGCACCGCGCGCTAGGGCTGGATCCGAGGCTGTACCGCGCGCAGGAAGTGCTGGCGCGCGTCGCCCTGGAAGACAGCAACGAAGCGAAGGCCGTCGAGGAGGCCAAAAAGGCGCTGGACATCACCCCCGATGCGCTGGATGCGATGGCGATCCTCGCCACCGTCGACTGGCTGCATGACAAAAAAGATTCGCCGTGGCTCGCGAAAATTCTCAAAATCAATCCGAACTACGGCGAGGCCTACGATATCGCGGGACATTTCTTCGTCATCAACCGGCGCTACGAGGAGGGAATCGCGTTTTATCGGAAGGCGCTGGAGCTCGACCCGCATTTGCAGAAAGCGCGCAGCGCGCTGGGCCTGAATCTGATGCGTCTGGGCCGCGAGGACGAGGCTCGTGCGCTGATGGAACAAGCCTGGAACGCGGGCTATCAGAGTGACGAAACGAAGAACACTCTGATGCTGATGGACAAGTACAAGAACTTCGATACGTTCCGCACGCCAACCACGATTCTTCGCTTGGGCAAAAAGGAATCGGCGCTGCTGCGCCCCTATTTCCAGGCCGAGCTCGACCGGGCGCTCGCCACGTACGAGAAAAAATACAAGTACAAACTCCCCGGCCCGGTGCAGTTGGAAGTTTATCCCAACCACCCGGATTTCGAAGTCCGCACCATGGGCATGCCTGGGTTGGGCGCCCTCGGCGTGACGTTCGACTCCGTCGTCGCGATGGATTCGCCCGATTCGCGCAAGCCCGGCACCTTCCACTGGGACAGCACGCTGTGGCACGAGTTGAGCCACGTCTACGTTCTCAACATGACTAAGAGCCGCGTGCCCCGCTGGTTCACCGAAGGCCTCGCGGTCTACGAAGAAACCGCCGCGTCGCCCGACTGGGGCGATCGTCTGGACCCCGATGCCATCGAGGCCATCCGCACCAAAAAGCTTCTTTCAATTTCCGATATCGACCGCGGCTTTATTCATCCGGCCTATCCGGCGCAGGTGGTCGTCTCCTATTACCAGGCCGGCAAGATCTGCAATTTTATCGCGGAGAAGTGGGGCTACGACAAACTCATCGCCATGGTTCACGATTACGCCGCGTTGAAGCCGACTCCCGAAGTGATCGAGCAGGAATTCAAGATGAAGCCCGAGGAGTTCGACCGCCAGTTCATCGCCTGGATTGAGGCGCAGACCAAGCGCACCGTCGACGGCTTCGACGACTGGAGAAAGACCGTCAAGAAAATTTCGGACTTCGCGAAAGAAAAGCAGTGGGACGACGTGATCCGGGAGGGCGTGCGTGTCCGCGATCTGTATCCCGATTACGTCGACGCCGCCAGCGTCTACGAGTTTCTCTCCGACGCGTACGAGGCAAAGGGCGAAAAAGATAAACAGATGGCGGAGCTGGCGCGCTACAGCAAAATCGGCGGACGCAATCCTTCCACGCTGAAGGAGCTTGCCCAGCTCCAGGCCGCCGCCGGAGAGAAGCGCGAAGCCGCCGCGACGCTCGAACGGCTGAACCTGATTTATCCCAAGGACGAGGATCTGCACAAGCGTCTGGGCGCGCTTTATCTCGATTTGAACAATCCGACCGCGGCCGTGCGCGAATTCCAGGCCGTTGTCGCGATGCCTCCTGTCGATCCGGCCGGCGCGCATTATGAGCTGGCGCACGCCTTAAAGCTCGCCAATCGCATCGAGGAGGCGAAGGATGAAGTGCTGTCCTCGCTCGAAGTCGCGCCCGATTTCAAGCCGGCCCAACGATTGTTGCTCGAACTGAACGTGAAACAATAGAAAAATTCAATAATGTCCACTACTCCAATTACCTCTCCCGATTCCGCGGAACTGCAAGCCCGGATCGACCGCTTTCAGAACGTTCATGCCGACATTGTCACGGAAATTCGCAAGGTGATTGTCGGCCAGGAAGAAGTGATCGAGCAGGTTCTCATCGCTCTCTTTGTCGGAGGCCACTGCCTGATTACGGGCTTGCCCGGCACCGCAAAAACGCTGTTGGTGCGAACGCTTTCCGACGCCCTGGGGCTCAATTTCCGGCGCATTCAGTTCACGCCGGACCTGATGCCGTCCGATATCACCGGCACCGACATCATCGAGGAGGATTCCGTCACCGGACATCGGAGCTGGACCTTCGTGCCGGGTCCGATTTTCTCGAACGTCCTGTTGGCCGATGAAATCAACCGGACGCCACCCAAGACGCAGTCGGCCCTGCTCGAAGCGATGCAGGAGCGGTCGTGCACGGTGCGCGGCAGCCAACACACCATCAGCGCGCCTTTCTTCGTGCTCGCCACACAGAACCCGATTGAGCTCGAAGGCACCTATCCGCTGCCCGAAGCGCAGCTTGACCGCTTCATCTTTAATACGCTGCTGGATTATCTGACCGCCAACGACGAGTTGAAGGTCCTCGATCTCACCACCACCACGCATCTGGCCCAAGTAGTCGCCGTGACCAATGCCGAGGAGATCATCGACTTCCAGCAGGTGGTTCGCATGGTGCCCATCGCCGATTCGGTGGCGCGTCACGCGGTGAACCTGGTGCGAGCCACGCGTCCGACCGATCCATCGGCGCCCGACTTTGTGAAGAAGTACGTCAACTTCGGCGCCAGCGTCCGCGCGGCGCAGTTTCTGGTCCTGTCGGCCAAGGCGCGCGCTCTGGTGCATAAGCGCTATCACGTGACTTATGACGACATCGCGTCGCTAATGCGCCCCATCCTCCGGCATCGCGTATTGCTCAACTTCCAGGCCGAATCGGATCGCCTGACCACCGACGACATTTTGCTGAAGCTGCTGGAGGCGATGCCCGCGCCGAAGGCGTAAAATGTTGCAGCGCTTCTTAGATCCGAAAGTGCTGGGAGGCATCTCCGGGCTCGATCTGGTCGCCAAAACCGTGGTCGACGGATTTGTCGCGGGTCTGCACCGCTCGCCCGATTTCGGATTCAGCCAGGAATTCGCCGAATACCGCGCCTATTCGCCCGGCGACGATCTGCGCCACGTGGATTGGAACGTCTACGCACGCACCGAGAAAATGTTCCTCAAGCGGTACCGCGGCGAGACCAACTGCCAGGTGACCATCCTCCTCGATATGAGCCGGTCGATGAAGTTCGGCTCGCAAGGTACGGAGAAGGTCGAATATGCGCGATTCCTGGCGGCCTGTCTGGCGTATCTCGCGCACAGCCAGCGCGACGCGGCGGGCATTGTTATTTTTGACGATGACGTGCGAAACTTCGTGCCGCCCTCCACACGGCAGGGGCAGCTCCCGCGGATTCTTCATGCGATCGACACCGCCAAAACCGGCGCCCGTACGGACTTCGCGCATCCCTTCCGTCACGTCATGGAGTTCCACCGCCGCCGCGGCATTGTCGCGGCCATTTCCGATTTTTGGGAATCGCCGGAGAAGATCATCAAGACCGTCGCGCCTCTGCGCTTTCGCGGCACGGAGCTGATTCTGTTTCATCTGCTGGATCCCGAAGAGCTGCACCCCAAATTGAAACATCCGGCGCTGCTGGAGGATCTGGAAACCGGCGAGACACTCGAAGTCTCGCCCGATTACGTGGCCCACGAGTATCCGGCGAAGATTCAGGCGCACATCGAGGACATCAAGACGCGCGCGCAGTCCGCCGGCATCGACTATTTTCTGATCGACACCAGCCGGCCTTTGGACGACGCGCTGCGCGAATATCTGGCCATCCGGAAGGGGAAGCTCTAAATGGGTTTCCTCGCTCCATGGTTTCTCGCCGGAGTCGCCGCCGTCGGCCTGCCCATCTGGATTCACCTGCTGAAGCGCCACAAAACCGACCCTCGCCTGTTCCCCTCGCTGATGTTTTTCGAACGGCGCGAGATGAGTTCGGTCAAGCACCGGCGCCTGGAGCATATCCTGCTGTTCGCGTTGCGCACGCTGATGCTGATCCTGCTGGCGCTGTTGTTCGCCAACCCGTTCATCAAACGCGACGCCGCGGCCATCGGGGGTAAAAAGGTTTTGGTCGTTGCGGTCGATCATTCCTTCAGCATGCGCGCGGCGGATCATTTGTCGAAGGCGAAGGACGAAGCCCGGTCCCTGATCGCGGGCCTCAAACCCGGCGATCAGGCGCAGATCCTGGCGCTCGGCGGCACGGTGCAGGCGTTGACGCAGCTTGTCTCGGACCCGAACGAGCTCCGCGTCGCGGTCGAATCGATTCAGCCGGGCGACAGCCGGGCGTCTTTCGGCGAGCTGGCGCGCTACATCCGGACGCTTTCCGAATCCACCCATCTGCCCCTTGAAGTCCACCTGGTCAGCGATCTGCAAAAATCCGCGCTCCCGCCCGGCTTCGCCGATCTACGCCTCGATGCATCCACCACGCTGGTGTTTCACCAGATCGGAAAGCCCGCCGCGAATTTCGCCGTCGAGAACGTTGTCGCGCCAGCGCGCATTTTCGATCCCAAAAAAGTCCGCGTGCTGGCCACCATCGCCAACTTCGCCGCGCCCGACGATAAAGTCGAGACGTCGAAGAAAAACGTCTCGCTGATTCTGAATAATAAGGTCCTGCAAACGAAGGCCGTCGAAATCCCCACCGGCGGCCGCGCGCAGGTGGAGTTTCTCGCGCTCGACGCGCCGTACGGATTCAGCCGCGGCGAAGTACGCGTCGAGGGCGCCGATACGCTGCCCGCCGACGACCGTTTCTACTTCGCCGTGGAACGGACCGATCCGCGCAAGGTCCTGTTTGTCGACGATGGAAGGCGTCCGCGCGCTCAGCTTTACTACCGCGCCGCGCTCGAATCGTCGGGCGATTCGGCGTTTCAAATGGAAGTGGTGCGCCCGGATATCGCCGCCAACCAGCAGCTTTCTCATTACGCGTTCGTGGTGCTGGACGACGTTGGGACGGTTTCCTCCACGCTCGAAGACGCACTGAAAAAGTACGTCAACGCCGGCGGCTCCGTGCTGATCGCTCTCGGTCCGGCGTCGGCCGCGCAGCCGAAAGTGCCTCTCACCGACGAAACCATCGAAGCGGCGGCGTACGCCGGCCGCGAAGGCGAGCGCTTCCTCGACGTTGCCGAAATCGACTCGGGGCACCCGGCGCTGCGCAGCGTCGAAAAATTCTCGGGCGTCAAATTTTATCAGGCCATCCATGTCACGCCCGGCAAGTCGCGCGTGCTGGCGCGGCTCAACGATCAGACGCCGCTGGTGCTCGAACGGCAATTGGGCGAAGGCAAGGTGCTGGTGTTCACCTCGACCTTCGACAACGTCGCCAACGACCTGCCGCTGCACGCCTCGTGGGTTCCTTTTGTCGAACGGTCGGCCGCCTATCTCGCCGGCAGCGGCGCGGAGCAGCCTGTCAACCTGACGGTCGATTCCTACGTCGAATTAAGGACGGCGGACAACAAGGCTGCCGCGGCCGAAGTGCTGGATCCGGACGGTAAGCGGCTGTTGTCGCTCGCGGAGGCCACGACGGCGAAGAATTTCGCTGTGAATAAAGAAGGATTCTTCGAATTGAAGACGGCCAGCGGCAGGCACACCCTGCTGGCGGTCCACGCGGATCGCCGCGAATCGGATCTGACTGTGATTCCGCCGGAGACCCTCGATTTGTGGCGCGCCACCGGTAGTGACCAAACCTCGCCTGGCGCGTCTGGTTCAGGGAACGAGCAGGATAAGAAGCCGTGGCCGCTGTGGCCGTGGCTCTTATTGCTATTGTTGATGGTAGCGATGGCCGAATCGTTGGTGGCGGACCGTTATCTTCGCCCCGCGGCCGGCAATCCGGAAACGGCAAGGAGGGAAGCGGCATGAACACGCGCGATCAGTTGAACCATTACCTGCGCGGCCTGGAAACCAGGCTGCGCTGGCTGACCGTGTCCAAGGGCATCGCCATCGCCCTGGGAGTGGCTCTGGCGGCGACCCTCGCCATGGTGTGGTTCACCAACGCGCTCGCGTTTTCCTCCACCAGCATCACCATCGCCCGGGTGGTGCTGTTCCTCGCCTTGGCCGCCGCTCTGGGTTTCGCGCTGGTGCTGCCTCTGCTGCGCCTCAATCAGAAACGCGCCGCCAATCGCGCCGAATCCACGTTCCCCGAATTCAATCAACGCCTACTCACCTATATTGAGCGCGGCGAAGCGCATGACGCCATGCTCGATCTTCTCGCCAAGGACGCCGTTTCAGTGGCCAATCAAACCGAGCCCGAGCGGGTCGCGCCCCGCACCAACATGCTCGCGTTCGCGGGCGCGGGAGCTGCTGCCGGAGCCGCACTGCTGTGGATGATCCTGGCCGGTCCGGGATTTTTGGGATATGGTTCGTCGCTGTTGTGGGCCGGTCTGCCGAAAGGCATCAGCGGCGTGAATTTTTACGACATCAAGGTCGAGCCCGGCAACAAGCTGGTGCGCCGGAAAGCCGACCAGATGATCACCGCCACGCTAACCGGTTTCCAGGCCCCGCAGGTCCGCCTGTTCGCGCGCTATAAGAGCGCTTCGAAATGGGAAGAAGCGGCGATGGTCCCCCGTTCGAGCGGCACCGCGTACGAATTTCTGTTCGCCGCGCTGCCGGAACCGGTCGACTATTACGTCGAAGCGGCGGGCGTCAAATCGAAGACCTTCCAACTGGAAGTAGCCGACCTTCCGGGCATCAAGAACATCAAGGTCACTTATCACTTTCCGTCATGGCTCGGCCTGAAGGACGCGGTCGAGGATCCGGGCGGCGATCTGCGCGCCGTCGCGGGCACCGTGGCCGAGTTGACCGTCGAAACCGACCGGCCGCTAAAGAGCGGCGAGATCCTGATGGACGACGGATCGCGCATCGCACTGCAATCGGAAGCCGGCAACTTCGTCACCGCCAAAGTGCCGGTCGAAAAGGACGGCATGTATCACTTCGCGGCCACCGACCGCGGCGAAAGCGTTCGGCTTAGCGAGGATTACTTCATCGAAGCGCGCCAGGACCAGGCGCCGACCGTAAAAATCGTCACCCCGCGCGGCGACGCCAAGGTGAGCCCCATTGAAGAGGTCACCGTCAGCGTCGAAGCGTCCGATGATTTCGCCCTCCAGTCGATGGAGTTGCATTATTCGGTGAACGGCGCGCCCGAAAAAGTTGTCAACATGCTCGCCACCAAGGGCGTGAAGGACGCCAGCGGAAAGACGCTCATCTCGCTCGAGGATTACAAGCTCGAAGCAGGCGACGTGGTCAGCATCTACGCCACCGCCCGCGACGCCCGCAACACCGCGCGCACGGACATGGCCTTCATCGAGACGCAGCCGTTTGAAAAGAACTATACGCAGTCCCAGCAGCAGGGAGGCATGCAGGGCATGCCGGCCGACGACCAGGATCAGACGGAAATTTCCAGGCGCCAGAAGGAAATCATCGCCGCCACCTGGAACGAAATTCGCGGCGGCGCCAAGGATAAGGTCAACTCCGCGGAAAACGCGAAGTTCCTCGCCGGCATTCAGACCAAGTTGAAGGAGCAGGCGAAATCCCTGGCCGACCGCGCGCGCAGCCGGGAGCTGGCCGGCGCCAATCAGGAATTTCAGGCCTTCGTCAAGGATCTGGACGAGGCCGTCAAGCAGATGGATCCGGCCTCGAACAAGCTGGGCGCGCAAGCCTGGAAGGACGCGCTGGAGCCGGAGCAAAAAGCCTTGCAGCACCTGCTCCGCGCCGAAGCCACCTTCCGCGATATTCAGGTGGCGTTCGGCGGCGGAGGCCGTGGAGGCGGCGGCGGACAGAACGCGGGCCGCGATCTCGCCAACCTGTTCGACCTCGAACTCGATACGGAAAAGAATCAGTACGAGAGCGGCCAGCAGTCTTCTTCCAGCCAGCAGGCCAAGGAAAAGGCCGTCGACGAGGCGCTCCAAAAACTGGAGCAGCTCGCGCAGCGTCAGAAGCAGCTCGCCGAGCAGCAGGCCAAATCCAAACAGCAGACCTTCGAGCAGCGCTGGCAGCAGGAAATGCTCCGTCGCGAAGCGGAGGACCTTAAGAAACAGATGGAGCAGCTCTCGCGCGACGGCTCCCAGCAGTCCGCC
>CAVVNE010000070.1:0-32677 GCA_963749245.1 Bryobacterales bacterium | reverse complement strand
GTAGACGACGGTGCTACTCATGCCTGCGGCCCTCGCGGGCGAGGTCTTCGGCGCGCTGCTTGATGCCGAGCAGCATCTTGCGTTCCATCACCAGGCTGCCGGGCTCCATGACCAGCATGGTGAACACGCGGGCGGGCAGCGCCGCTCCCGGCGTCGCGATACAGTTCCTGGAGATGAGCCTGGTCCGGCCTGCTTCGGGAAGAGCGCGAAGGTCCACACCCAGTTCCCGTCGGCGAACCGGACGGTCAGCGTCGCTCGGGGTCGCAGGTCATTACCCGCGTGACCAGGCGGCCAGGGGCTGAGCGGAGCTCGTCGCCACCTTGAGGTCCTGGACTGCGGAAGATCTCGCGGCGCACTGTCCGTGTCCACCCGAACAGGTCTCGATCCAGTCGTAGGTGTACACGCCGCCGCGTCCGCTGCCATCTGCACCAGCCGCCACACGGCATCCGGCGGGGCGTCGATCGTGACCGCCCTGGTGGACACGATGTCGGCCTCCGGCAGCAACTCATCGCCGGGGAGGATCGTCAGGGGAAGTGTCGTGACAGCTGTGGCCGAGGGCCGGGAGCTTGGGCAATCACGGCAATCACCGAGAACGTCGTCGAAAACGCCAGAAATGGCACCTTCTCCGCGAGTAGCCACACCCATGAGGGCGTGGGAACCGAGTTCGTGCGACGTTCAGCGCTGGCGGCGTCCGACTCGCCCTCGTCGTGGGGAACGGCCCGCGGCGGATGGAAGTGAAGACGGCCCAACGGCCAGTAATCGAGGAGCAGGAAGACGAACGGCAGCGTCACCAAGGTCTGCTTCGACAGCAGGCTGCAAACGAAACAGAGAAAGCAAGCCGCGAGGCTCCAGCGCCCGCCCCCGGGTGGCGTAGCCCACGTACGCCAAGAGCGACAACAGGCCAAACAGCGTGCTCAGCACGTCCTTGCGTTCCGTGATCCAGGCGACCGACTCGACGTGCAGCGGATGCAGGCCGAACGCCGCGACGAAAAGCATCGGAGCTGGTTCCCGGTGGCCGGCGCAGAAACGCAAAGAGCAGCACGGTATTGGCCACATGCAACAGGACGTTCGTGACGTGGTAGCCGCCGGGGCCAGAGCCATAGACCGTCGTGTCGAGAAAGCCCTGGCGAGAGCCAGGTGAACGGGATCCAGTTGCCGTCATGGAAGGCCGCAAAGCTCCAACTGACATTCCGCAGAGAGAGGCCCGATTGGACGTGAGGATTCTGGCTGACGTAAATCGGGTCGTCGATGAGCACAAAAACCATATCCTGGCCACTTCCAATCCTTGATCTCCGGCATATCGTCGCCGTATTGGGAGATGTAAAGCTTGTGGTCGATGAGCTTGTTCCGCAACATCTGTTTTACGTGGCCGGAGGCGCTTTGGAAACGCGGCACGCGGTCGATGACGTCGCCCGCCAGATGGAAGCGGTCGAGGTCGTTCAACACTCTCATGTCGAAAGGAGTGGTGGTGGTGCCTTCCTCTTTATATCCGCGGACATGTAAATTGTCGTGATTCGTTCTTCGATAGGTCAGACGGTGAATGAGCCACGGATAGCCGTGGAACGCGAAGACGATCGGCTTGTTGGCGGTGAAGATGGCGTCGAAATCGCGGTCGCTCAAGCCGTGGGGGTGCTCGCTTTGCGGTTGAAGCGTCATCAGATCGACCACATTCACCACGCGGATCCGGATGTCCGGCAGATTTTTTCGCAGCAGGTCGACCGCCGCCAGCGTTTCGACCGTCGGCACGTCGCCGCAGCACGCCATGACGACGTCGGCGTCCCCTCCCTGATCGTTGCCGGCCCACTCCCAGATGCCGACACCCTCGGCGCAATGCTTCACCGCGGCGTCCATATCCAGATACTGGAGCTCGGGCTGTTTGCCGGCGACGATCACGTTGACATAGTTGCGGCTGCGCAGGCAGTGGTCTGCCACGGAGAGAAGGCAGTTGGCGTCGGGCGGAAAATACACGCGCACAATGCTGGCCTTCTTGTTCACCACAACGTCGACAAAGCCCGGGTCCTGGTGGCTGAAGCCGTTGTGATCCTGCCGCCACACGTGGGAGGTCAAAAGGTAGTTCAGAGACGCGATCGGCCTGCGCCAGGGAACCGTCGCCGATTCCTTCAGCCACTTCGCATGCTGGTTGAACATGGAATCGACGATATGGATGAAGGCTTCGTAGCAGTTGAAAAATCCGTGGCGGCCGGTGAGCAGATAGCCTTCAAGCCAGCCTTCGCACATGTGCTCGCTCAGCACTTCGAGCACGCGGCCGGTGGCGGAAACATGATCGTCGAACGAGTACGTCTCGGCGACCGAATCACGATCGGTCACTTCGAACAGGGCCGTGAGGCGGTTGGAGGCTGTTTCGTCCGGACCGAAGACGCGAAAATTGTTGGCGCCAGCGTTCTGCTTCATGACGTCGCGGAGGAACCCGCCGAGCACGCGCGTGGCTTCCCCAACGTCGACGCCGGGCTTGGGGACGTCCGCCGCGTACTGCCGGAAATCCGGCATGCTTAGGTCTTTCAGCAGCAGCCCACCATTGGCGTGCGGATTCGCGCCCATGCGCCGGTGACCTTTGGGTGCGATCTCCGCCAGTTCCGGAAGGAAGCAGCCGCGGTCGTCAAACAGTTTCTCGGGACGATAACTTTTCAGCCAACTTTCGAGGATTTTCAAATGCTCCGGTTTCGTTCGCACTTCACTGAGGGGGACCTGATGGGCGCGAAACGTGCCTTCGATTGGCAGACCGTCGACAATCTTCGGCCCGGTCCAGCCCTTGGGAGTGATCATTACGATCATGGGCCAGGTGGGGCGCTTTTTAAACCCGTTCTCACGGGCGTCCTTCTGAATGCTCTTAATGTCGACGAGGCACTTGTCGAGGGTCTCCGCCATGGCCTGATGCATCGGCTCGGGTTCATGACCTTCGACGAAGTGAGGGTTGTAGCCGTAGCCTCTCAGCAGTTCGGTCAACTCCGCGCGGGGAATGCGCGCGAGCACAGTGGGGCCGGCGATTTTGTAGCCGTTCAAGTGTAGAATGGGCAGCACCGCGCCGTCGCGCACGGGATTTAGAAATTTGTTCGAGTGCCAACTGGCGGCGAGCGCGCCGGTCTCCGCCTCGCCGTCGCCCACCACGCAGGCGGCGATGAGATCGGGGTTATCGAACACTGCTCCATGAGCGTGCAGCAGCGAGTAGCCCAGTTCCCCGCCCTCATTGATAGAACCGGGGGTTTGCGACGCGGCGTGGCTGGGAATGCCTCCGGGAAAGGAGAATTGCTTGAACAGACGCTTCATCCCTTCGGCATCCCGCGTGATGTTCGGGTACATCTCGCTGTACGTGCCCTCAAGATAGGTATTCGCGACCATCCCCGGACCGCCGTGGCCGGGGCCGCAGACGTAGATGATATTCAAGCCGTCGCGTTTGATGACGCGGTTCAGATGAACGTAAACGAAATTGAGCCCGGGCGTGGTGCCCCAGTGCCCGAGCAGACGGGGCTTTATGTGCTCAACGCGAAGGGGCTCGGTGAGCAGAGGGTTATCGAACAAATAAATCTGGCCGATGGAAAGATAATTCGCCGCGCGCCAGTACGCATCGATTTTGCGAAGTTCGTCTGGCCCGAGGGGCATGTCTCAATTTTATCGTCCTTCGCTGGATGGCGGAACGACTCCCTTGAGGCGCATGTACACACAAATGTAACCGTAAAGTTCGTTGTCGTGCGCCACGAGGCCGTAAAGCGTCGCGAGTTTGGATCGAGGACCGCCGCGTCCACCGGTGACCATGCTCACGGCATCGGCGTCGGTCAAATTGTCGATGACGGCGTCACAGGCGGCGAAAGAGTCCTTCAGCGCGGAGACGATATCGGCTTTCGACTTGAGCGTCTTCGCGTCGATGGATTTTCGCTCGCCCTTCATACTGGAGCAGGGACCAATGCTCGAGACGGCGATGTGGGCGACGCGTTCGCCGAAGGACTGTATTTCCGGAGTCGGTTTGAAACCATACTGGTCCTCCGGCATCTTTTCGGCGGCTTTGATGAAGTTGTTCTTTACACGCGTGTAGGCGCCCTTCAACTCCGTGCTGAGAGGATTCGCGGTCTGGGCCTGCAAGGCGCCGGCCAGCGTGAGGGCGATGATCGTCGAGGTAAGTCGGTTCATGGATGTCTCCTTGGTGCGAGGACTATTCTATCAAGGTGGCGCGCTCCTGCCATTTCGTCGCGCCTGTCCGCATGCTCACCAGGTTGCGGAAAAAGTCGTCGCGGGTCCCGATTGGCAGGCGGAACCGCCTGCCCCACCATGGCATATCAAGCAGTTGCGGAGTGGTGGGACAGGCGCTTTCGCCTGTCGAACGACTTTTTCCGCAACCTGTCACGCATGGCGGCTCCATTGTAGATGCGGAGCCGCGATCAGAAATTTACGATCGATGCAAAGGACGCCGGATCTAGGCTGGCGCCGCCCACCAGCGCGCCGTCGATCTCGGGCTGCGCCATTAGGCCTCTTACGTTGTCCGGTTTCACGCTGCCTCCGTAAAGAATGCGGCACGCCGACGCGGCATCGGCGCCGAACTGGTTGCGAATTTCGCCGCGAATGAATTTATGCGCGGCGGCGGCCATTTCGGGGGTCGCGGTCTTGCCGGTGCCGATGGCCCAGACCGGCTCATAGGCGATGACGACACGCGCGAATTGCTCCGCCGTCAGGCCCCCGAGTCCTCCGGCGAACTGCGCGCCGCAAACCGCTTCGGTCGCGTTCGATTCGCGTTCTTCCAGACGCTCGCCGACACAGACGATTGGGTTGAGGCCGGCATCGAGCGCGGCGACGGTCTTCTTAAAAACGGTTTCTTCGGTTTCGTGGAAGTATTGGCGGCGCTCGCTGTGGCCGATGATGACCCAGCGGCACCCGACGCTTACCAGCATGGGGGCGGAAACTTCCCCGGTATAGGCGCCTTCCTTGAGCCAGAAAACGTCCTGCGCGCCGATGCCGACGGCGGTGGACCGGGTGGCATCGACCGCGGCGGGGATGTTCACGAACGTGGGACAGATCACAACCTCGGCATGGGTGGCGGCGGCGGCCAGGGGAGAAAATTTTTCAAAAAAAGAGGTCGTCTGGGCGGCAGATTTATACATCTTCCAGTTGCCGGCCATCACGGGTTTTCGCATGCTATCTCAGGATAGCAACCGGAGCGTTTTGAAACTGTCGATCAGTTCGAACTTCGTGGCGACCGATTTGATGGTCTCGCCTCGCTGAACGATATGAGCTTCCTCGATCACGCCGAGGCCGCGCTCGGCCGCCATGCGGAGATAATCGACCTTGGCCGGGTCGATGCCCATGATGCGGCAGCAAGTGGCGTCCACCGACGGCAGATCGGAGCCCATCACCAGCACGCCCACCTGCTTGGGAGTGCCTTGAATCGGGCCGTTTCCTTCCATCCCGACGATGCCGTCGACGATGGCGAAAGTGTGGCGGAAAATGCGGTTCAGCTCGACGATCGACTCTTCGATACCTACCTGGTGCAGTTCGTTTTTCGGCCATCCGTAGACCGAACCGGGCACCGTTCCAAAGAAGTTTTTCATAGAGAGAGTCGCGCCGGCCCAATGATGCGTTTTCATTTTGGCGAGCGAGACGATCAAGTCCGCGCGCAGGGCGGTGTTAGGCAGATAAATCTCGCCGCGATCGGCAAAACCTTCAATCGGACTGACATCGTCGCGATTGAGGTCGGTGAATATGGAATCGAATTTGGAAATGTCGGTGCGGTAGCGGGTCATTTCCGCGATGGCGTAAGTGTCGCGGCGATGGCCCGGGCCTTCGCCGATGGTCACTGCGGCCGCGCCAAGCGACCGAAATGCCTCCAGCGCGGCGGCAACCACGGCGACGTCCGTATTGATGCAGGTCTTCGGGTCGAATTCGACCAGATTCGGCTTCAGCAGCACACGCTGGCCGCGCACATCGAGGCCGCACTGCTTCACCCCTTCGAGGATGCGGCTGACCAGATCGTCGGAATAGGATTTCGCGCGGATGACCGAAACATGGGACGTGGTGTTCAGCGGGTGGAGTTTCGGCGGTGCGCCGGCGAATCCGGCGTAGCCCGCAAAGAGGCTGGCGCCCGCAACGGTGATAAATTCGCGGCGATTCGGACTCATGTCGTGGCTCCTGTGCGGAAAAACTCAGCCTTGTCCTCGGCAATGATGCTCAATGCCGAGATCATGGTTTCGGGCGACGTCGTGATGGGCGCGGCCGATGGCGGCACTTCCAGGCCATAAATCTTTAACGCGATGGTGAGCCAGGCGCGGGCGAGAGGCGAAATAGTATTGCGCGCCATTCGCGCGGCCAGGTCCAGCGATTTTCCGAGATCCGAGTGGCCTTGCAGGCCCAGCAGCGCGACGGCCGTGGATTCCGGGTAGGCGACCAGATCCTGCGCCCGCGCGGTGCGGTTGCCGACGTTCCATCCGCCGTCGGTACAGCGCACGTCCATCAGGTGCGACTCGCCGATGCGGACGCGGTCCCATAATTTGGAACTCGAGACTTTCGGCGACGCTTGTTTCAGAGCGACGATGGCCTGCGCGGTCGGCTCCACCCAGGAAGCGCAGTTCGGTTTCCAGGGCCAGCCGATATAGCTGAGGTTACGGTCGGATTCGCCGACGAGTTTGGTTTTGAGCAGCAGGCGCCACCACAAGGGCGCTTCATTGCCGGCCGAGGAGAGCAGCCAGGCCACTCCTTTTTGAAAGGGCTCGCCGAATTCGCCGCGCGATTGCGCCAGCCTGACGCATAGCGACGTGCTCCAGCTTTCGATCTGCACGTCGGCCGAGGGACGCCAGCCGCCGTCGGGAGCCTGCCAGGATTTGAGAAGGGTCCAGGCCCGATCCGCCGCCGGTTCGCCCTGGAGCGCAATGGCGGCGTAAAAGGTCGGTTCCAGCCAGGATTGTTTACCGGGGAAATAGCCCCATCCGCCGTCCGCGTTTTGGGTTTGCCGTAAGCGCACTTCGGCTGAAGGATCCTGCACAGATCTGTATTCGGCGGGACGGGGCCGAAACTTTAGCGGATAATAGCCACATGCGCTTTCTTCTCCCCGCATTGCTGGCGACGCTTGCCCTTCAAGCTCAGGACAATATGGCGAGGGCCCGCCGGATCAGCGCCGAGGCGATCGGCATCGACAGCCATATCGATACGATTCAACATGTTCTGGTGGATGGCGTAGATCTGGCGAACAGACTGCCGAATGGCATGGTCGACTTTCCGCGGCTGCGCGAAGGGGGCATGAAAGCTCCATTTTTCGCGCTTTGGGTGCCGGTGTATTACAAAGGGGCCGAGGCTGTCCGGCGAACGCTGGACTTGCGCGACGCAATGCAGAGCGTGCTCGATGCGCATCCGGACCAAATCGAACTGGCGACGGGCGCCGGAGACATCGAGCGGATCGTCAAATCGAAAAAAATCGCGGCGTTTCTGGCGATTGAGGGCGGTCATCAGATCGACGACGATCTGGCGGTTCTGCGCGTCTACTATCGCCTGGGCATCCGCGCCATGACGCTGACTCATTTCAAGAACAACAATTGGGCCGATTCGTCGACCGATAAGCCCGAGCACAACGGGCTGACGCCGTTCGGCAAAGAAGTGGTGCGCGAAATGAACCGCCTGGGCATGCTGGTGGACGTGTCGCACGTATCGGACAAGACGTTTTACGATGCCATCGCGGTGAGCACGAAGCCGGTGATCGTTTCGCATTCCTCGTCGCGCGCGATCTCCGATATTCCGCGCAACGTGACCGACGATATGCTGCGCGCGCTGGCGAAGAACGGCGGCGTCATCGGCGTCAACTTCGGCGAAGGATTCATTAGCCAGAAGGATGTGGCCGCGCTGCACGCCGCGATTACGTCGAATTCCGGCGCGCCGCCCAATTTGACCGGAAAACTTCTCGACGATTACGCTAACAACGAGTTTCGGAAGGATTTAGCGGCCATGAAGACCGGCCTCGCAACGATATCCGACGTCGCCGATCACGTCGACCACATGGTGAAGGTCGCGGGCATCGACCACGTCGGCATCGGGAGCGATTTTGATGGGATTACATCGCCGCCAGAAGGCCTGGCCGATATCTCGAAGATGCCTTCGCTGGTCGCGGAACTGCTTAAGAGGGGGTATTCGGAGCAGGACATCAAGAAGATTCTCGGCGGCAATTATCTTCGTGTGATTCGGGAAGTTACTGGGCGTTGAGGACGCCGTACTAGGCTGATCATGGAACTAACCCCTAGCTAAGTACTACGGGTTTCGTTCTATTTACTCGCTAAGTGTTTCCGTTTAGAGTGATAAGGTGTAGCACCCGGGAACGGGAACGATGAATCAGCTCCTATTGCAATATTCGTATCTGCAAGTACTTGATTTTATGACCACTGTGGCATTTCTCATGCACGGTGTCCATGAAGGAAATCCCTTAGTGCGAGTGGCGTTGCAGTATGCTCCAAATCCTCTAGGTGGATTGCTGGCAATAAAGATCCTGGCGGCCGGGTTGGGATTTTACTGCTGGAGAGGCGGGCGGGACAGGCTGCTGGCTAAGATCAATATTTTGTTCGCGGTCATCGTGGCCTGGAACATGGTTGCCCTGATTGTGGGTTCGCTGAACCTGAGACTCGCCTAATTTTGTTGAAGCGCATGATACGATGCGATCATGCGGCGTCTTCTTCTTTTTCTCATTCTCGCGATCACCGCGATTGCGGCAGACTGGCCGCAGTGGCGCGGCCCGAATCGCGACGGTGTTTCGAGTGAAACCGGACTGCTCACGTCCTGGCCCGCCGGTGGGCCTAAGGTCGTGTGGAGGACCAGCGGTCTGGGCGTCGGCTACTCGTCCTTTTCCATCGTCGGCGGCCGGATGTACACGCAGGGGCAACGCGGCAAGCAGGAGTTCGTCCTCGCGCTGGACGTAAAGAACGGCAACAAGATTTGGGAGACGGTCACTAGCCGCGACTTTGAGAACGACCGCGGCAGCGGTCCGCGCGGAACCCCGACCTTCGATGAAGGAAAGCTCTACGCCATGACGGGCGAAGGCACCGTGGTGTGCCTGGACGCGACCACCGGCAAGATTCTCTGGCAGATCGATTCGGTGAAGAAGTTCGGCGCCACCATCCCGCAATGGGGCTACAGCGAATCGCCCTTGGTCGATGGCGATCGCGTGATCGTCATGCCCGGCGGACGAGGCGCGTCGCTGGTGTCGCTCGATAAGCGGACCGGCGAGGTGCAATGGAAAACCGGCAACGATTACGCCGGATACTCCTCGGCGATTTTGGCCGACATGAACGGCACGAAGCAGGTGATCGCGCTGAGCGGCCTGTCCGCGTTCGGCGTGCAGGAGGCGACCGGCGAGCTGCTGTGGCGCTACGGTAAAATTGCGAACAACGTGGCCAACATCGCGACGCCGATTTATCACGATGGCGAGGTGTTCCTCTCGAGCGCCTACGATACAGGCTGCGCGCTGCTCAAGCTGAACCCGAAAGGGATGCAGGTGGTTTATTTCAATCGCGACATGATGAACCATTATTCGAGTTCGGTGCTGGTGGACGGCATTTTATATGGGTACTCAAATGCGCTTCTCGTCGCGATGGATTTTAAGACCGGCAAGCAGCTCTGGAGGAATCGCAGCGTCGGAAAGGGGTCGGTCACATACGCCGAAAAGCACTTGTACGCGTTGGGCGAGGACGGCATGGTGGGACTGATCGAGGCGTCACCCGATGGCTATAAAGAGGTTTCACGGTTCGAATATCAGAAAGGGTCGCTGCCAAGCTGGTCGCCCTTGGTAATATCTGACGGCCGGATGTATCTAAGAGATCAGGACAACTTGACGTCCTACGACATCAAGAAATAGGAGATGAATATGAAAAAGATTATCGGATTATTCGCAGCGTCGGTACTGCTGCTGGTTCCCGTAGTTGCGCAGAAGACAAAGAGTGGCAAACCGGAGGTCGGCGGAGGACATATTCCTGCCAAAGGCCCCGCGCCGGTGAAGCACGCCGCACCCGCGCCGAAAGCGGGAGCACAGGCGCATTACAACGACCGGGATGGTCACCCCAACGCTCCGCACGTGGACGCGAAGGGCGATAAGTGGGTGGGCCACGATACGGGCCCCAACGACGCCCGCTACCACCTGGATCGCCCCTGGGAGCACGGCCACTTCACCGGCGGCTTCGGGAAGGGTCACGTGTGGCACCTCGGTGGAGGCGGGCCATCGCGCTTCTGGTTCAACAATTTCTACTGGAACGTCTCTGCGGTGGACATCGCGCTGTGCGCGGGCTGGCTGTGGGATAGCGACCAGATCGTGATCTACGAAGACCCGGATCACATCGGGTGGTACCTGGCGTATAACGTGCGGCTGGGGACGTACGTGCACGTGGAGTATTTGGGGAATCAGTAGGTATCACAAATCCCCGCCCTCACGGGCGGGGTTACCCTGACGTCAGCCAGGGATGCATCAGCGCGCCAGCGGATACGCGAGCGTATCCAACAGCCACTCGCGATTTGCCTTCACATCTTCATTCAGCCGGCGGCACAGCTCTTCGCGATTCTCGAACAGCCGGTACCCGCCGCGCGGACGCAAATATCCGCGCGCCTTCGGGTCCTCGGCGAACAACTTCTCTTCGCCGATCTCCGCCGCCTGCTTTTCGTAGCGCTTCCGATTTTCCAACAGCGCTGCCACGATGAACGGCATCACCGTTGAATAATCCGCCTGCAAGCTCTCGGTCGCCTCTAAATATGTGTCTTTATCGACCTTGCCCCACGTCACCGCTTCGCCCGGAGGGCACGACGACAGCGACCCGTCGGTCACCGGCGAACTGACGATCTGCACGTCGAAATTGTAGCCTCGCACGTTGGGAATCCCGAGGATCTGGCCCAGGGCAGGCTCAGGCTGCAAATTGTAATTTTTCGGGACACCGCCGCCTAGCATCAGAGTCGCCAGGGCGTGCGGTTGCTGGTCAAAAAGTCCCCAGCGATGATACGCGCAGGCTTCGTAAATTTCGGCATGAAGATCGAGATCGAAAGCGTAGGCGTCCAAAATGCCCGCTTTTTTCATCGCCCACAACTTCATCGAATTGAGAAACACGCTGCCGTCGCCCGGTGCTCCGACGAAAATCGGAATGGCGAACCGATGGCACGTCGCCAGCAGTCCTTCCGGGACGCCGTTTGCTTTTTCCTGCGCCGCGAAGAATTCACCCAGG
Organism: Bryobacterales bacterium; assembly: GCA_963749245.1. Taxonomy (GTDB): domain Bacteria; phylum Acidobacteriota; class Terriglobia; order Bryobacterales; family Bryobacteraceae; genus Palsa-187. The sequence continues at coordinate 21,497 of CAVVNE010000070.1, read as the reverse complement.
CGGTTGCGCAGCTCCGTCCCCGTCATCTTGTGCTGAAATTCAGGGCGCAGCAGGACGGCGCTCAGGAACCGGTCCTGATCGAGCAGGACATCTTCGTCGAACGCCATATCGGTGACGCGGATCGTGCGTTCGTCGCGCAGAGCGCCGTCGTCGCCCCAGATGGAGGTCTCGAAAATCGGATTTTTTCGGCCGTCAAGGCTACGGTGGCCGTCGTGGTAACAAACCGCGTCGGTGGTCGATAAATACGCGACCCATCCGGTTTCGAGCAACGGGATCAGCCACGCCTGATGCTGACCGGAGACTGTCACCGGACCCGAAATCGCCACGGTCATCGGACAACCCATGCCGACGGCGTGATCGAGAATCGTATAAATGCGGCGCAAAAAGGCCCCGCCGAAGGCCGGGAAGCAGTGCGTGAAAAGGTCGTGCAGGGTGTCACACTCGTCGACGCGTCGAACTTTTACGCGGCGGCGGTCGTCTGTAGGTTTCATAGGTTCCTAGTGCAATCCTGGCATCGACACGAGTGGCGACGCGGCACGCAGGAGTGTTCCCATTGCGTTCCGCATAACGATGGGTATGAAAACACCCGGCTGAGTGGAGAGGGCGAAAAATTGGGGACAGCCCGCTCTGTCCACGCGGCGGCGGAGGGGAGAGCGTTTTCTCGGAACGATCAGGGCGCCTTGGGACAGAGTAGGCAGTCCCCAATTTTTCGCAGACCCTGCTATTTTCGAGAGTGCGTGCGCCACAAGCACTCGAGATCGATCGTTTGGGTGCGACATGTTAGTAGAATTTTTCGCCGAGTTTCTCTTCGAGCTGCTGCTTGAGCCTTTGAATATCCCACTCGAGCGCGGCTACGCGTTCCTCAAGGGGCGTGCGCGTGACGACGACCGGTTGATTATCCTCGACCTCCACAGCCCCGCCGAGTAACTGCACCCACCGCCCCCTGGATGCCCGGGCGACAAGTTCCGATCTTTCGAGCGTTTCCAGCACTCGTTCACACTCCTCCAGATCGGTGAAATCGTGCATCCGCTCCGTCCGCCCGCGCAGCTCGCCGACGGTTTGCGGGCCGCGCAGCATCAGCACGCAGAGCAACGCCATTTCACGCCGCCCGAGGTTTAGCGTTTCTCCCAGACGGTGCGCCCATTTTTCCACGCGATGGCCTGCACCGCTGATCCGCACAACAAGGTGTTTATTTTTAAGCGTTTCCAGCGCTTGTTCCACCGTCTCCTCGTCAAATTGCACCACAGGATCGCGGCTCGACTTTTGATTGCACGCATTCTGTAACGACTTCACGGTAAGGGGGTAATACTCTGGCGTGGTGATGTCTTTTTCAATCAGAGCGCCCAGAACGCGGATCTCGACGGGATGCAAAGTTTCCACACTCGTCACCATAACCGAAACGGGGTTTCGGAGTCTATCGGCTAAAGGAGAATTTATGAAGCTGGTCTTGATCACACTCGCGGCGGCGACGGCCTTCGCGCAAACGAAGTCGATGAGCTGCGACGACAATAACAACCGTAACGACCGCCTGGTCTCCTCGTGCGAAATGCGCGAGCAGACCATCGCTTACGGCGGCCGTTTGACGGTGGACGGCGGCACCAACGGCGGCGTGTCCATCAAGGGGTGGGACAGCGCATCGGTCCTGGTGCGCTCAAAGGTGCAGACCTATGCCGCGGACGACGCGAGCGCGAAATCGCTCTCCTCTCAGATCCGCATCAATTGGTCGGCCGGACAGGTGAGCGCCTCGGGTCCGGAGATGAGCCACGATCAGAACTGGGCGGTCAGCTACGAAGTGTTCGTGCCGCGCAACGCCGACCTCTCGCTGAAGACGCATAACGGCGGCATCTCCATCGCCGATGTGCGCGGAAACATCCAGTTTGACGCGTTGAACGGCGGCGTCAATCTGAAGAACCTCGCCGGCGACGTCGAGGGCACGACAAAAAATGGCGGCCTGAACATCACGCTGGCAGGCAACCGTTGGGACGGCACGAAGCTCGACGCGCGCACCACCAACGGCGGAATTAGCCTGTCGATGCCCGCAAATTACAACGCGCATTTTGAGACGGCCACGGTGAACGGACACCTGAACGCCAACTTCGACATGACGGTGCGCGGAAACATCGGCGACATCAGCAGGAAGTTGAGCACGGACCTCGGAGCGGGCGGGCCGACGATTCACGTAGAGACCACCAACGGCGGCGTCAACGTAAAGCGGATTTAGGGTTTTGTGGCGCGAGCTTCAGCCGTCCGTCGCCTGAAGGCGACGCTGCAAGCTGAAGCTCGCGCCACCCGCTCTACCGTACCGTCGGGTACTTGATGCCGAGCTGCTCCAGGTACGTATCGTACTTCGACGGATCGTAGTACATGGTCTTCATCTGTGGGCGATACTTCTCCATGATCGCTTTGTTCAGCCAGATCGCCGGCACATCGCCATCGCGGATGAAACTCTTGTACTTCTGAGTCTTCGTCTGGACATTATTGAAGTAGTCCCACGCTTTGTCGACAATTTCCGGATGCAGCAGAATGTCGAGCATCGTCAGCGCCTGTACCTTCGCTCCGGCGACCACGCCCTTATGCGCGATCGGCGTCGCCATGGCCACTCCGTTCGCCCAGTTGTGGCCGGGGCCGCCTGGAATATTCGCCGGATATCGCAGCGTTACCGTCGGCACGACCCATGACACGTCGCCGATGTCGTCCGATCCTCCGCCCATCGGCTGACTTTGCCCGCCGAAGCCTTCGTCCTCACCGCCTTCTGCCGCCACACGAGGCGGGCGCATCACGGGGATCTTCGTCGGCAGGCCGTTCACCCGAACGCCCAGTTCCTTTTGCAACCCCTTCGCCAGGGTCTGGTCCGCGTCGGACCACGTCGGCAATCCCACTTTCTGGATGTTGGCGTACATGGTCTCGGCGATCGGTTTATTGAAAAACCCCACCCACGCGCTGCCCAGCAGCCTCTCCGTGTACGTCGTATCGGTCATCAGCGTCGCGGCCTTGGCCATATTCGTGCCGATCTCCCAGAGGCGCATGATGTGGTCGTAGTCAGCCTCGCGATAGTAATACCAGTCGCTCGCCGTCGGAGGAACCACGTTGGGCTGATCGCCTCCGTTGGTGATCACATTATGAAGGCGCGTCGCCAGCCGCAGATGCTCGCGGCGGAAATTCCAGCCCACGTCCATCAGCTCCACGGCGTCCAGCGCGCTCTTGCCGCGCCACGGCGCGCCCGCCGCATGGGCGCTCTCGCCCTTGAAGTAGTATTCCACCGACACCAGCCCATTGCCTTGCGCCGGTCCCCACGAAACTCCGAAATTCGCCGCGACGTGCGTGAACAGGCAAATGTCGACGTCCTTGAACATGCCCGCCTTCACGAAGTACGCCTTGGCCGCCACGTCCTCCTCGGCCACGCCCGGCCACAGCCGGATGGTGCCCTTCAGGTGTTCGCGCTCCATGATTTTTTTCACCGCGATGGCCGCGACGATGTTCAGCGGCACGCCCGAATTGTGGCCTTCGCCGTGACCCGGCGCGCCCACGATCATCGGATCATGCCAGCCCACGCCCGGCTTCTGCGAGGCCTGCGGGATATCGTCGATATCGGAGCCCAGCGAGATCACCGGCTTGCCCGAACCCCAGGAGGCGACCCACGCCGTGGGAATCCCGGCATAGTTGTGCTCGATTTTGAAGCCTTCCTTTTCCAGAATGGCGGAGAGATACTTCGACGTCTCAAACTCCTGCATCCCGAGCTCTCCGAAGCTGAAGACGCTGTCCACCATGACCTGCGCCTGTTTCTTCATCCCGTCGATCTGGCCAGCCAGGTCGGCCTTGATCGACGCTTCTTTATCGGGAGCGACTTTATTCTGTCCAAAAGCGATGCCGGCGAGCAGCAATGTAAATGCAGATTTCAGCATAGAGGCTAGTGTACCGCCGTTCGATGATATTCTTCAGGAAGGTGTCCATGAGATTCGCCGCCGGCCTTCTGTTCATCGCGACACTCTGCGCCTTCCAGCAGCCCTTCAAGCAATACCCGGGCATCGAACACTTCACGTATCCTCTGCCTCCCGATTATCAGGAAAAGGCCGAGTTCGCCTTCGCCCGCATGATGTATCCGCCCGGATGGAATAACGGATATGCAGGCCGCGATGACGACTGGCACACCGGTATTTCGCTCTGGAGCCAGGACTTTCCGGCGGCCGACCGGCATTTTTCCCTAGCTGTGCGCCGCCTGTCGCGGGTGCACATCCGGTCTGTTGAGCAGGTGGTCAACCTGGACGATGGCGATGAAGTATACAACTGGCCCTGGCTCTACGCCGTGCAGGTGGGCGAATGGGGCATCACCGACGCGCAGGCCGCCAAGCTCCGCGACTACTGCCTGCACGGCGGATTTTTCATGGCCGACGATTTTCACGGCACGACGGAATGGGGCGTCTTTCAGGAATCCATGCATCGCGTGTTTCCGGATCGCCCGATCGTCGACATCGACGATAAGGACCCGATTTTTCACACCGTCTACGATCTGGACGACAAAATCCAGATCCCCGGCCAGGCGCATCTTTCGCCGGGTTACAAATACAGCGACGGCAAAGGCGCGCACTGGCGAGGCATCTTCGACGACCGCGGCCGCGTGATGATCGCGATCTCCTTCAACTCCGACATCGGCGACGCGTGGGAATACGCCGACGATCCGTACTATCCCGAAAAATTCGCCGGCCTCGCGATCCGCATTGGGGTGAATTACATCCTCTATGCGATGACGCACTAGAGCGGCGGAAACGGGTTAACCTAGAAGGAGATCGTCATGACCTTGACCATCGAACTTTCTGATGAAGAGCTGAAGGCGCTCGCCGCCAAGGCGCAAGCGCAAGGTGTTTCAACTGAACATTATGCCAGGCTGGTGTTGGAGCACGACCTTGAGGGGAGCCGAGCCAGCCAAATCGACCAATGTGATTACGGGCTCCCCAAGAGAGTCCAGGGTTTCGAGCCGATAACCATCCGGGGCGAAAGCCTTTCTGCTACGGTCTTGAGAGAGAGGCGCTAGCGATTGGGGCTTTACTATTTCGACACGAGCGCGGTAGTAAAGCTGTATATCCGCGAGCCGGGCACGGAGCGGATCCCCCGGCTCGCGAGCCGACAGGCTGATCATCGCATGGCAGTTCTTTCCCTAACCGCTGTAGAGTTCCGCTCTACGATTCGGAAAAGAGAACGCGCTGGAGACCTTGACCACGGGGGAGCTGCGAGCACAATTGCGAAGTTCGAGCACCATCTGGAAGCGCGTTTCCTCAGGCAGACACTGAACGAATCAGTCGTGGACACGGCCCTCGGTTTAATCGACCGTTATCCGCTCGCGCTTACGACGCTCTTCAGTTGGCCGGCTGCCTATGCCTGAAGGCTGTCTCCGGAGGCGACAATCCGTTCTTTGTATGCGCCGACCAGATACTCTTGGTCGCCGCTCAGTCCGAGGGCCTGTCGATCCTTGATCCCGCGGCGGCTGAATAGGCCTACTGCTTCGGCAACTGCACCGTGATATTCCGATACTTCATCCCGCCCGTGTGATCGCCCTGAATGTAGAACGGACCCGGCTCGCCTTCATTCGAATCGAGCGCCCCTCCAGTGATCCCTGGAATCTCGCGATTATCGACGGTCTTGGTCTTGTTCCGCACGATGGTCACCATCCGCCCCACCAGCGTGATATCGAACGTTTCCCACGCGCCCGGTGTGCGCTCCAACGTGAAATCCGGCGCGATGAATCCGTAAATCGACCCGATGCTGTGGAACCGGTCGTTGGCGTCGACCTTTTCATACTCCACCTGCACCTCGTAGCGTCCGCGCAGATAGATGCCGCTGTTGCCGTCCTCCGGACAGTTAAACTCGATGTGCAGTTTGAAATCGTCGAATTTGCGCGTCGTCTTGATATTCGCGCCGTGCGCCGTGTTGATGAGCATGCCATCCTGGGCGACCCAGTTGTTCTTCGCCGTGGTGGGGGTCGGCTCCCACCCGGTCAAGTCTTTGCCGTCGAAAATCGGCTCGGCCTTGGTCCATTGCCTCGGAGCTTCGTGCCTCAGCTCCGGCGCCTTCACTCCTTTGATCTGCGCAATCTGGTCGCCCGTTTTCTGCGTTCCGGTCATCACCTTGTTTTTGATCTTCAGGTCCCATGTCGTCGCCGGGCGCTTGCTGTTCGCCTTCTCCATGGTCAATGTGATGTGCGGGCCGTCCACGTCCACGTCGTAGGCTGGATGCACGCTGCCTCCGCGCGGCTGAATGCGGATCAGCGGATCGCGACCCTCCACATAATCCATCCAGCGGGGCGACGTCGATCCGTCCGGCATTGTCAGGACGATGTCCCACCGCCCTTGAAAAGGACTGGTAGTAGTCGGCAACGGCTGCGAATAGGCGGGGCTCAGAAGTGCGGCTGCGGCAAAAAGGAGCTTTCTCATGTTAAATCAGGATATCGCGAATCACGTTCCCCGATATTCCCGTCAACCGCGCATCCAGGCCCTGGAACTTCACCGTCAGCCGTTTGTGGTCGATCCCCAGCACATAAAGCATCGTCGCGTGAAAATCGGCGACGGCCACTGGATTGTCCACCGCCGCATAGCCCAGCTCATCGGTCGCGCCGTAGCTGATTCCGCGTTTGATGCCGCCTCCGGCCACCATGAACGAAAATCCCTTGATGTGATGATCGCGCCCGTCGCCGCTCTGCGACATCGGCGTGCGCCCGAACTCCCCGCCCCACACGATCAGCGTGTCGTCGAACATTCCCCGCTGCTTCAAATCCGTGATCAACGCCGCCGTCGCGCGATCCACCTCTTGCGCTTTATAGGCCACGTTGGTTTTCAATCCAGTGTGATGATCCCAGTCGCGATGATAAAGCTGGATGAAGCGGACGCCCTTTTCCGCCAGGCGCCGCGCGAGAAGACAATTGGACGCGAACGACCCGTCGCCGGGATGAGCGCCATAGGCATCGAGCACACTCTGCGGCTCCTTGGTCATGTCCATTAAACCGGGGACGCTCGACTGCATCTTGAACGCCAGCTCATACTGCGCCACGCGCGTCGCGATCTCCGGGTCCTGCACGGAGGCGTTTTCGATGTTGTTCAGCGCGTTGATCGCCTCAATCGAATCGTGTTGCAGCTTGCCGCTCACTCCCCGAGGGTTATCGATGTACAACACCGGGTCGCCAGCCGAGTTGAACTTCACTCCCTGAAACTTGCTCGGCAGCAAGCCCGCCGACCATTGCCGCGCCGCGATCGGCTGGTTCTGGCCGCCCCGTCCCGACGACAGCAGCACCACGAATCCCGGCAGGTCTTCTGCTTCCGATCCCAAGCCATAAAGTATCCACGACCCCATACTCGGCCGGCCCGCGATAATCGAGCCTGTATTCATGAGCGTGTGCGCCGGATCGTGATTGATCTGCTCGCCCTGCATGGACCGGATGATGCAGACATCGTCGGCCACGCTGCCGATGTGCGGAAACAGTTCGCAGATCTGCTGCTGCGATTTGCCGAATGTCTTGAAGCCGTACTGCGGCCCGAAACACTTCAGCTCCTTGCCCTGCAACTGCGCGATCTGCTGGCCCTTGGTGAACGATTCGGGCATCCCCTTGCCGTCCATTTCCCGCAGCTTCGGTTTAAAATCGAACGTCTCCAGATGCGACGGCCCGCCCGCCTGGTACAGGTAAATCACGCGCTTGGCCTTCGCCGGATGATGCAGAGGATTCACGACGCCGCGCGATTCCATTCCCGTGCCGCCAAACAGCCGCGGGCTCAGCAATGAGTTGAGACCCAGCAGACCCATCCCCGCCGCGCCCCGGCCCAAGAACGTCCGTCTGCAAATTTCTTCAGTTCCGCGTAATAGTTTCATGGAGGTTCAAAATCGCCCTTGCGACTGTGGTCATCGCCGCCAGATCCGCCGGTTTCAATGACGGATCCACCGGCCTTTCGCCTGTGTGGATAAACTCGCCCGCCGCTTTCGGATCGGCGCGAAAGTCCTTCAACGATTCCTGATAGAGGCCCAGCAAAATCTGCCGCTCCCTCTCCGCCGGCTTGCGGCCGATCGCTCTTTCATACGCCCAATCGATCGCCGGTGCACCGCCGTTCTTAAGAATGTTCTGCGCGAAATAGCGCGCCGCTTCGACGTAAATCGGATCGTTCAACAGATCCAGCGCCTGAAGAGGCGTATTCGAATTCACCCGGTTCACGGTGCACTCCTCGCGGCTCGGCGCGTCGAAGTTCAGCAGGCTCGGATGCAGGAACGATCTCTGCCATAGCGTGTAGATCCCCCGGCGATACAGATCGTCGCCGTGGCTCGCCGCGTATTCGCGCTTCGGAAAATTCAAGGTCGCAAGATACCCATCGGGCTGATACGGCTTCACGCTCGGTCCTCCGAATTTCTCGACCAGCAGGCCCGCGACCGACAGTTCGATATCGCGAACCTCCTCCGCGTCCACGCGATAACGGCTCTGTCTCGCGATGAGGCGATTGTCCGGATCTTTCTCCTCCAGTTCCGGCGTCACCGCCGACGATTGCCGGTACGCCGCACTTGTGACGATGGTCCGCACCAGATGCTTCATGTCCCAATCGTGCGTTCCGGCGGCGTTATATTGCGGATGCATAAATTCGCTGGCCAGCCAGTCGAGCAGTTCCGGATGCTTTGGCCACTCGCCCTGCGACCCCACGTCGTCGAGCGTCTTCACGATGCCGATACCGAAAAACTGCCGCCATACGCGATTGGCGTAGACTCTCGCCGTCAGCGGATTTTTCTCCGACACCAGCCAGTTCGCCAGGTCGAGCCGCGTCGCCCGACGCCCTCCCGTATCGAGCTTCGCTAAAAACGCAGGCACTGCCGGCTGCACCAACGGACCCGATTCATCCAGAAAATTTCCGCGCGCCAGAATCCGGATCTCGCGAGGCTCGGTCGCCTCGGTGACGACAACCTTCGGAATGGACGCTTCCAGAATCGCCAGCTCCGCCTCCAGTTTCGCCGCTTCAACGACCTGCGGTTGAAGCTCGGGCGTCATCCATTCAAACTGTCTTTTCAGGGCTTTCTTCCGATCCTCGACGCGCTTCGCCGCTTCTTTGATCGCCTTTTCATCCTTCGGCTCCGGCTCGTCCTTCTTCGGCTGCAAAGCCCTCACGATGGACTCCGGCAGCCCGGTATTGGTCGAATCCCCTTCCTTCCTGGGACGCTTCTCGAAACTCGGCCAGGAATATTCGGCATCCGACAGCGCGATGCGGAACCGCCCGATGGTCGCCCGGCGGATGTCGGAATCCTGATGCAGCCGCACCGTGATCACCGAATCTTTCTGAGTCTTCAGCTTTTCGGCGAACCGCAGCGCCAGCATGATGTCGTTGTTATCGCCCGGCCCCGAAATCCCCCATCCCGTCTTCGGATCGCCATCGATCGCCGCCATCGCCGGAACGTCGGGCGAAAGATCGGAATTATTGCTCTCTGTCGCAAGAACGAATTTCAGCTTGCGCCCCGACATCTCCGCGTCGACCTCGGTCACGATCACGCGGTCTGCGCCCCTCGCCAGGCGTTCGCCCGGCAAACTGTCTTCCTGCACGATGTGCACGCCCAGAGCCGTCCACGTGCCCGCACCGGGCTTGAAGGAAACCGTGTACGTCTCGTTGTCCGGATTCGGACCGCTCGCGATAACCACTCCTCCGCCGGGCTTCCGTTCGAAAACCTGCGTGCCTCCGTCGTAGTAGGTGAAATCGACCGGCTCGTCATTATATATAGTGAGCTTTGCCCCGTTCTGCGCTTTCGCCGCGAACGGACGCTGATCCTTCCAGCTCAACTTGCCCGCGTTATATTCCGCAAGAACGTCTTTTTCCCACTGCTGCTGGCGCGCAGCCACCGTAGCCGCTTTTTCTTCCAGCGCCTTCTTCGCGGCCTCGACCTTACGCTTCAGATCCTCTTCCTTTTTACGCTGCGCATCGCTCGGCAGCGCCAGCAGCGATCCCCAGGCTTTCGATCCGCGATCCGGTACCAGTCCCGTTTCCTTGATATCGGCGAAGAACGCCTCCATGGAATAAAAATCGCGCGACAAAATGGGATCGAACTTGTGGTCGTGACACTCCGCGCACCCAAGCGTGGTTCCCAGCCACACCACGCTGGTGGTCCGCGCCCTGTCCGCGGCGTATTTCGCCAGATATTCTTTTGGTTGCAGCCCTCCCTCGGCCGACGTCCGATTCATACGGTTATACGCCGACGCGACCTTTTGATCCACGGTCGCATTGGGTATCAGGTCGCCCGCGATCTGCTCGCGTGTGAACCGGTCGAACGGCATGTTGTCGCGAAACGCGCGCAACACGTAATCACGATAGGGCCATGCGGGAAACACATTGTCGCCGTGAAATCCGCACGTGTCTGAATAGCGAATCGCGTCCAGCCAGTGCTGCGCCTGCATCTCCGCATACCGCGGCGAAGCCATCAGCCGGTCGACGACGCGCTCATAATCGCCGTCCTTGACGAACGCCTCCACTTCGTCAGGCGTCGGCGGCAGCCCCGTCAAATCCAGCGTCACCCGGCGAATCAGCGTCCTCCGGTCGGCCTCGGGCGACGGCCTCAGGCCGTTTTGCGCCAGTCTCGACTGAATGAAAAAGTCAATCGGATTCTGCCCGGCGGGTGTTTGATAATGCTGCACCGGCTGATACGCCCAGTGCCCTTCGTACTTCGCGCCCTCGGCCACCCATTGGCGGATCGTCGCTTTCTGCGCCGCGGTCAACTCCTTATGAGCCGACGGCGGAGGCATCACATGCCGATCCGTCGCGAACACTCTTTGGATGATCGCGCTGTGATCCGGATCCCCCGGCACAATCGGCGTAACGCCGCTTTTTGTCTTCTTCAGCGCCTCGTCGCGAATATCGAGCCGCAGGCCCATCATGCGGGCGTTCTTGTCGGGACCGTGGCAGCGGAAACAGGTATCGGCCATAATCGGCCGGATATCGCGGTTAAAACTGACTTCAGCCCGGATCAGAGGAGCAGCGGCGAGCAGACAACACAGGGTCCAACGCATGTCTGTATTATTCTACTCCCGTCGGGTTTATTCCATCTTCATCGGACCGTGATCGCCGATTCACAAGCCGGTCGTATCCTCAAGTCCGGGAGCCGAGGGGGAGAGTCTATCGGAGGATCTCCCCGGATCCCCTGACTGACTCGTTACTTGCTGGCACAGGAAAAGTTGGCGGCATCGTCGGTGCTGCCGGAGCCGGAATACTTTGCAAAGGTCGGATAAGGACAGAGAGGACGCGTGCGGACGACGCCGCTTGCCGGATTGCCGTCCGCCTTATATTTCGTCGCGATGATTTTCGAAGGCGCAGTGCCCTGCTCTACCCATTCCTCGAGCGAATGGACCATGGTCGGGCCGGGCGCGGGCGACATGGCGCCGAAATCGTTCGGCCCCGGGCCGCCGCCGCAGTGCTGCATGCCGGGGACCATGAACAGTTCGACGAACTGATCGGCCTGTTTACGCCCCATCTTCGACACAACAGTCTCGTAATAATGAATCGTGTTGGTCGGCGGAAGCGCGGCGTCGCTCCAGCCGTGATAGAGCAGCAGTTTCCCGCCGCGATCCTTAAACTTTTTCAGGTTCGGATCGGTGGCATTGTAGAGCTGCGCCAGCTTGTCGTCGGCGACCTTCATGTCGTGATCGAAATTCATCTTGCGAAAATCCCAGGCAGCATCCTGAAACACCATGTCGGCAAAAAATCCGTAGCCGAAGGCGGCCTCCGCGGTCTTGCCTGGGGAGGCACCGGTGATCCACGATACCCATCCGCCAAAACCCGTTTCGCCGCCAGGCTCAAAGCCGGGATAGAGCTGCTCGCCCTTGGAGTTTTTGGGCCCAGCATAAATCTTTTTGAGGGTGGCGACCTGCGGCTCCGTCAGACAGGAATCGGATGCGTCGCCTTTGCATAGGAGCGTCGACGGATCGAAATGACACTTGGTGGGATCGTCGATGACGCCGTCGGTAATGCCGTCCTTGGCGTCGCACGAAGACAACGCCGCCGATTCGATCAATTTCAACTTAGCGGGCGGAATATAGCCCGGACCGTCGAGCCCCTGAGAGTTCCACACGAATCCAGCCGCGATGTGCGTGAAGTAATTCGCCGGCGCGCCCGCGATGATGCCGTCGTAATCCGCCGGATAGCGCTGCGCTTCGAGCAGCGCCTGGCGTCCTCCATTGGAGCAACTGCTGAAGTAGGAGCGCTTCGGCGCGCCGCCGTAAAACGCCGCGACGATCTCCTTGGCCTTCTCCGCAGTTACGTGGACCGCGCGATAGCCGTAGTCAACCATCTTTTCGTGATGCCCCAGAGCCTAGGCTCCATCGGTGCCGCCACCTTGATGACCGGTATCCGTCGATGACGCGACGTAGCCGTTGGCGACTGCGTCGGCCAGCGCGGTGTAGCCGATCGATCCGGCGAAGCCGCCATTGCCGACGCCCAGAGATTTTCCGTTCCATCCGTTGACGGGCAGCCAGACCTCGAATTCAATGTGGGAGTCCGCCGATGGCGTGAGCACGCCCTGGACGCGGCAGAATTCGGGCGTCTTCTTGTAGATCGCCGCTTTGGGTCCGGAGGGAGGCGCGAAGGCGCCGGCCGCGACCACCTGCGCCGAGGTCGTCGACGCGATTTTTTCCGCGAGTTTATCGCAATCCGCCGCCGCGGCGAGCATCGCGCAGGCGGACAGGGCCATCGAGATTGTAAGTTTCACAACTGACAGCTTACCGAAAATTCAACATAGCTGCTGAAAATCCACGGTGATGTGGGGCGGTCCCTCTGGACCGCGGCCGACGCCCCCGTCGGCCTCTATTTCGAGTTGCATGGAAAGGCCGGACCAGGGGGTCCGGCGCGGACGAGGGCGTCCGCCCTACGCAGCGGGCGCCCGAACGCCTGCCAGTTCCGGGGGCGTGTACCAGGCGAACAGCTCTTTCTTCATCTGCTCCACACGATCGCGATGCTCCGGGGTCAGCGCAAGATTGGTCATCTCATCAGGATCGTGCTTCATGTCGTACAGCTCGGCGATATCGTTTACGCGGAATGTGTACTTGAAATCGTTGCGCCGCAGCATGTATTTCGCACGCGGCGTCTGGAGGTCAAACTCCGCAAACACCGGTTGATCGCGGACCGCCGTAACGTCGCGAAGTTGCGGGACCAGCCCAGGCGCATCCAACGTAGGGATCGGAACGCCGCAGAGCTCGGCCAAAGTCGGCAGTACCTGGACAAGACTGACGGGCATCAGGCACTTCGATCCTGCGCGGGTAACGCCGGGCACTCGCATCATGAGCGGAACGCCGCAGGAGCCCTCATAAAATTGAAATTTCTGCACTAACTGTTTCCGGCCCGCTGCCGGCACATCACGGAGCCGCGGCTTATGCGGACAAGATCGTGGTCTTGAAAGACGCCACGGTCACGAAATTTGTGTGGTCCAATCCTCATAACATCATCCTATTCGACGTGAAAGACGACAGCGGGAACATCACACACTGGGCCGGCGAAGCGGGCAGTCCGTCGGCCACCGGTCTTCTGGGCTGGAACAGGAATTCGTTTCAGCCCGGCGACGTAATTACTGTTTACATTTACCCGGCGAAATCCGGCAATCCGGTCGGCCGGCTCAATAAAGTCGTCTTTGCCGATGGCAAGGTTCTGAGGGATAGCCAGCTCGGGGGAGACAAGAAGGAGCAGTAAGTTATCGTTGCGGCCGTAATCCAGGATTAAGAAGCATGCCAAGTTCGAGCGGTGAGCGAGTGGCGAGCCGTTCCAGCGAACGATTCCAAATCAGGGCATCCGGATTGAAAAGTAAGTTGCTCAAGTCTACGGCTATTTTTGGCGGCGTTCTTACGATTTGTGTCCCCTCGTTCGCACACCATGGAAGTGCGTCCTATAAAACAGACAAAGTTGTCACCTTGAAGCAAGCCACGGTGACGAAATTCGTGTGGGCCAATCCCCACACCATGCTTCTGTTCGACGTCAAAGACGACAAAGGCAAGATCTCCCATTGGGCTGGCGAGGCGGGAAGTCCGTCGGCGGTCCGCCTTCTGGGCTGGAACAAAAATTCACTGCACCCGGGAGACGTAATCACCGTTCAGCTCTATCCATCCAAATTCGAGAGCAATGTCGGGCGGCTTGACAAGATCGTACTTGCCGACGGTACGACGCTAAAGGACAATCCTCGCGGGGACCGGGGAGTACTATCCGGATACTGAAGGGTGCCCCATGTTGCAGGCCCGAGTCTATTCTCCAGCGGGCGGCGTGAAGGCTCGAACCAAATTTTTTCCGAGCAGTAAGGGGTGCTGAAATGCGAAATCCGTTTACAGGGTGCACCGCTGGTTTGGCGGTAGGGCTGTTTATATCGTCCTTTGCGTTCGCCCAGAGTTCTCCGAAGCCAAATTTTGGCGGTCCTGAAGATTTGAAAGAAAAACTGGGAGACACGGGCCCCGGAGGCCCCGCGCCGCGCCGCGATTTAACCGGTTTTTGGGCCGGGAAAGTGGTCGCCAAGCTCAACGCCATCCCTCCGATGACGCCCTGGGGGCAGGAGCAGTTCAAGCTGCACAAGACCAATGGGGAATATCCTGTCGCCGACTCCAACGATCCGATCAAAGGTTGCGACCCGCTCGGGTTCCCGCGCAACATGCTGTTCATGACCAGAGGAATCGCATTCACCGCAATGCCCGGCAAGATGATCGAGATGTCCGAGTACAACCGCATCTGGCGCGAAATCTGGACGGACGGACGGGAGCTTCCCAAGGATGTGGGCGGGAGATCGGCCGACGCGCCGGATCCCAGGTGGTACGGTTATTCGGTCGGACACTGGGAGGGCGACTACACTTTCATCGTCAATACGGTAGGCAGCGATGAACGCACCTGGCTGGACAACGCCGGCCATCCGCACAGCATCGATCTGCGCGTCGAGGAACGCTACACGCGCGTAAATCATAACCAGCTGGAAGTCACGATTAAGATTGACGATCCGAAGGCTTACACCACGCCTTTCGTCATTACCAAGACCAGTTTCAAATGGATTCCGCAACAGGACTTCGAGGAAGCAGCTCTGCGTGCCGTCAGAGCAAGCGGAATATCTGAAGCTGATTGGCGAACCCGCCGCGCATAGCAAGTCAAAGTAGGACGGGCTTCAGCCTGTCTGCTTTTGAATTTCTCAAGATCAGAACCAAAACCAAAAGAAAACAGGCTGAAGCCTGTTCTACTGAATCCGTATCAAACCTCTGCTCTTTCCATGGATCGCCGTACATGTGGTAACCGTTTTCTTCCCAGAAGCCCGGCTCGTCCTCGGCCGTGAGCGCAAAGCCGCGCACCCATTTCACGCTCTTCCAGAAATACAGGTGCGGCACGACCAGGCGTAGAGGATAGCCGTGGTCGGCAGAGAGCTCCTCGCCGTCGTGCTGGAACGCGAAGATCGTTGTAGGTTTCATGAGGTCTTCGAGGGGAAGATTGGCGGTGAATCCGTGTTCGCCGCGCACGATGGCGAAACGCGCATCGGGCTTCGGCGTGACGAGTTTCATTACTTCAGTGAACGGCACACCCTCGAAGCGGTTGTCGAAGCGGCTCCAGCGCGTCACGCAATGAATGTCGCACTGAACTTCCGCCTGCGGCAACTTGTTGAATTCCTCCCACGAGAGCCGCACCGGCTTTTCGACCAGGCCGTCGATGCGAAAATCCCAAGTGCGCAAATCCGTGCGCGGCACGTTTCCGTAATGCAGCACCGGCCACTTCAGCGTGAGCGATTGCCCCGGCGGCAAGCGGCCCTCGCTGCGCCGCTGCTGTTCGAGTTTCTTCCGCTCGCTGCTCTCGCCGAAAATCATGATCGTTCCCTTCGTCGTGAGGAATTTCATTGTACCTGAATCTCGCTCGTGCCCAGACACACCGCGGGGACAGTAGCGCCGGCGTCCCGCCGGCTCCTTGCCCCCTGAAAAAATGCCGGCCCCTCTTGCATCGGGACAAGCAAGATGCCGGCGCTACGGGCC
Organism: Bryobacterales bacterium; assembly: GCA_963749245.1. Lineage (GTDB taxonomy): Bacteria > Acidobacteriota > Terriglobia > Bryobacterales > Bryobacteraceae > Palsa-187. The sequence continues at coordinate 5,527 of CAVVNE010000070.1, read as the reverse complement.
AGCTCGCCGCATCGGCTGTGCTACCATAAACACGAACGACACCTTAATCGCCACAACAGGAGCGAACGTGACGGCGCGCATCCTCAACGGCATCGCGATTCGCGATCAAATCTACGCTGAACTCGAGCAGGAAATCGCTGCTTTGGCGCCGCCGGAATTCGCCCGGGCTTGGCCGCGGTGCTGGTGGGCGAAAACCCGGCCTCGCAGATTTACGTGAAGAGCAAAATCGCGGCGTGCGAGCAACTGGGGCTGGGGAGCTGGCTGCACACGCCGCCCGCCACGGTCTCGACCGCGAAATGCTCGCCCTGGTCGAGCGAGCTCAACGCGCGCGACGACGTGGACGGCATCCTGGTGCAGCTGCCGCTGCCGTCGCAGGTGGACACGCAAGCGCGTGCTCGAAGCCGTGGACCCGGCGAAGGACGTGGACGGCTTTCATCCCGTAAACCTCGGGCGACTGGTTTCCGGGCGCGCCGGGCTCGTGGCCTGCACGCCTGCCGGCGTCGATGGAAATTTTGCGGCGCAGCGGCATTCCGCATCGAGGGCGCGAACGCCGTGGTCATCGGGCGCGAGCGACATCGTCGGCAAGCCCATGGCGCTGCTGCTGATGCATGCCAACGCCACGGTGACGATCTGCCATTCGAAGACGCGCGATTTGCCGGGAGTCGTGCGGCGCGCCGACATTGTCGTCGCCGCGCATCGGCCGCGCCGCGATGGTCGAACCCGACTGGATGCGGCCGGGCGCGACGGTGATCGACGTGGGCATCAATCGCATCACCGATGCCGCCGAAGCGGAGCGCATCTTCGCGAATTTTCCGGCGAAGCTCGCGCAGTTCCGCGAGAAAGGCTCGGTGCTGGTGGGCGACGTCCATCCCGACGTCGCGGAAGTGGCCGGTGCGCTCACGCCTGTGCCGGGCGGCGTCGGTCCGCTCACCATCGCCATGCTGATGAGCAACACGGTGAAGGCGGCGCGCCTGCGCCGCGGCGCAAGCTGCGAACGCCACAGCCGCTGCGCGCCTGATGCTGCGCGTCGGGCTGACCGGCGGGATCGCTGCGGCAAAAGCACCGTCGCGGCCATGATGCGCGAACTCGGCTGCCACGTCCTCGAAGCCGACAAGATGGCGCATCAAATGATCGAGCCCGGCGGCGCGGCCTACGACGACGTCGTACGCGAATTTGGCCGACGAAATTCTCACTCCGATGGGCTTCGTGGACCGGCCAAAGCTCGGCCGCCATCGTCTTCGCCGATCCCGACTCGCTCTGCCAACTTGAACGCCATCGTTCATCCGCACCGGTCCTGAGGCGCAGGAGCAGCAGCTCGCGGCCTCGAACGCGCTCGATCCGCACGCCGTCGCCGTGGTCGACGCGGCCCTGCTGATCGAAGCGGGGTACACAAGGAAGCTGGACATGCCTGGTGGTCACCTGGTGCACGCCCGAGCAGCAGCTCGCGCGCCTGACGCACGGAATGCGGCGCGGGGCGCGGGCCGCGGGTTCACGCTCGAGCAAGCCAGGCAGCGTATCGCCGCGCAGATGCCGATCGAAGAAAACGGCGCATGGCCGATGAAGTGATTGATTGCTCCGGCTCGCTCGAACACACGCGCGAGCAAGTGATTGCGCTGTACGTCAAGCTCAAGGGGATGGAAGGCGGGAAACCCAGAGAAACAAGAGCGGGGAATTAGAGTGCGCACTCGCGACCGCAAATTGTCGAGCTTCTGTAGCGCTCGCCTTCAGGCGAGCATCGCTCGTATCTACACTGCCCGCCTGAAGTGTACGGTGCCATGACATCCGTTACACTCGTTGCCAACACATCCGTTACACCTTGGGTTAAAGTTTCCGGCCGGGAGGAGCGGAAACGATGCCATGGAAGGCGAGGATGTGAGCGAGCAGCGGATGAATTCGTGAATTCGGGCCGCCCAGCGGCAAGGAGAGATTGGCGGCATTGTGCCGGGAGTTCGGGATCTCGCGACCGACGGGTTACCGCTGGCGACAGCGGTACCGGGAGGCGGGCAGCGTCACGGCCGTATCCGAGAGCGGAGCCGACGGCCGCACCGGAGTCCGAGGCGAACCGAGTCGTGGAAAGAGCCGCGCGTCGTGGCCCTCCGTCAACAGACGGGCTGGGGCGCGAAAAAGTTGCGGTGCTGCTGCGCGAAGAAGAGGGGATGCGGATGCCGGTGCGGACGATTCATCGCATTCTAGAGCGGCGAGGGCTGGTGGGAGAGGAAGCGCATGCTCCGGCCCGGAGCGTTTTGAGCGTTCGGCACCGAACGAGTTGTGGCAGATGGACAGCAAGGGAAAATATCCGCTGCCTCAGGCCGAGTGTCACCCGCTGTCGATTTTGGACGATCACAGCCGCTACGTGGTGGGGCTGTATGCGCTGCCGGAGCTGAGCCGGGAGCGGGCCTGGCCGTGTTTGGTGGAGACGTTCCGGCGCTACGGAGTGCCGCAGGCCATGCTGATGGATCGCGGGACGCTGTGGTGGTCGGCCAACGGCTGGGGCCTGACGCGGCTGTCGGTGCGGCTGATCGAGCAAGGGATTCGACTGCTGTACGGACGAGTGCGCATCCCAGACCCAGGGTAAAGTGGAACGCTTTCACCGCACGCTGGGCGGAGCGGTGCGGCACCGGGTGCCGCGCCCCAGTGGGCGGAGTGGCCGGCGGCGCTGGCCGATTCAGCGCACTACAACCAGCGGCGACCGCACGAAGCGCTGGGGATGCGGCGACCCGGAGCGCTATCAGCCGAGTCCCCGCGCTATCAGGAACACCGGCCGGAGTGGGAGTATCCGAGCGGGCAGCGAGGTGCGTCGTTGAACGGGCCCAAGGGATGCTGGCGCGAAGGCGGACGGCGATGGTTCGTGTGCGAGGCGCTGGCCGCGGCAGCCGTGCGGGTCGAGCGGTTCGACGGCAAGCTGCTGGTGAGCTATCGGCATATGTACATCCGCGAGATCGACCTGGAGCGCCAGCGAGCCACAGGCGCTGGTGGTGGAGCGCGACGCCCGCGGAGACCGCTCCGGTCGCCCTACGGGCTCCCTGCGCGGGCTCCGCAAGAAAACCGACCAGGAGAGAAACGCAAAGTGTAAAGGATGTCCTGGCACCCGTTGTAAAGCGATGTCGTGGCACTTTACACTGAAGGCGGGCGCTACATAGACCTAACCCGAATTGCCGCACGGAATCATTGGAGCTGGAGGGACATCGTCATGAGTGAAGGAAAAGACAGCCGAGGCGTCGTCCGCTTGCTGGCCTTGGGCTTGGCGCTCGTTCTGGGAGCGTACTGGGCGGGCAGCCGATGGGGCCAGCGGCAGCCGCAAAGCGTCGGGGCCGTGCCGGTTGTCCTTCCCTGAACCAAAACCGGGAGAGCTGTTGGGCGAGGAAGCGATCTACGTCAAGATTTACAGTCAAGCTGCCCCGGCCGTGGCCAACATCGTGACGCGCACGCTCGAATGTCTTCATGGAACCGGTGCCGGTGGAAGGCGCGGGTTCCGGATTCGTCATCGATCCTCGAGGATACATCATGACGAATTTCCACGTCGTGCAGGGCGCGCAGGAAGTTTTCGGTCACCCTCGGCGACCGCTCGCATTACGACGCGAAATTTATCGGCGCCGACGAACGCAACGACATCGCTCTCGTCAAGATCGATCCGAAGGACAAGAAACTGCCCGCGCTGACCATGGGCGATTCCGACAGCCTGCAAGTCGGCCAGCGCGTTCTGGCCATCGGAAATCCTTTCGGCTTTCAAAGCACGCTCACCACGGGAGTGGTCAGCGCGCTTGGCCGCACGGTGCAGACCAGCCAGACCACGGTGATCGACGGCGCCATTCAGACCGACGCCGCGATCAATCAGGGAAATTCGGGCGGCCCGCTCCTGAATTCCCACGGAGAAGTCATCGGGATCAACTCGGCGATTTATACGCCGTCGGGGACGACGGCCGGCATCGGATTCGCGATACCCATCAGCACGGCGCGGCAAATCGCGCACAGTTCCCAAGGGGCGCAGCGCGGCGATCGAGTGCGCACAGCCGCTCGCGGGCATCCACGTAACGGTCGGGGTCGCTCGAAGCGATGTTCGCGGTAGTATCGGCCAAAATCACGATCGGGAATTCCAGGCCTTTCGCCGCGTGTACTGTCATCAGCCGGACTCCTTCGGCGCCTTCCTCGAGCACCGGCGCTTCCGCCGATTCGGCTTTCTCCGACTGCGTGTCCAGTTCCTCGACGAATCCGCGAAACGAGACTCCGCCGGAAAGCTCGAAACTGCGGGCCAGATCGGCAACCCGATAAACATTGGCGAGAACCTGATGTCCGGCGGGACGCAAAGCGAAACCGGCATGCGCCCGGGTGGCTTCGAGCAGCGAGTTTACGGTATCGGCGATAGGCCGTCGATTCCGTCCGCGATTCAGATCGGCCAGCAGATGCAGTGCTTCAGCGATGGGTGTGAAAGCTTTGTCAAGATTCTCCGGCAGCTCTCGGAATGGATGGAGCCGCCCGATTTCATGATGGAAGCGGAGCGGCGGGTTGTAGGGAATGGCAAACAGAGAACCTTTCAGAGTTGCGAAAACCGACAGTTCATCTTCCGGCCATTCGATGGCGGTGAGCGCGGCGCGCAGGGAATGTTCCCGCTTCGCGGCTATGGAACGATTTCGATCCAACCGAAAGCCGGGATCTCGCAGGCCGTTCCAGGCTCCGAACATATTCGCGAGTAATGTCCTTACCGAAGTTGGTGAAACGCCGGAACAACGGCAAATGTGCCGGGACGAAACGGGCAGCAATTGCGCGGGGTTTGGGATCGCGACTTTCCATCCGCTCTCGCGCACCAGCCATTCGCAAAACGCCACGATGGTTTCGGGCAGGCAGGCATCAATGGCGGCCCGCGAGATTCGCATGCTTCCGTAGGGCCGGGGCGCCGGAAGCGCGACAATGCTGGGTTGATTGGAAAGGGCAGGCGTTTCTCCCTGCAGAAGCACGTGGCCTGGCCTGAAACAACGTCATCCTGCATTTCTGGTTGAAACGCTGCATTGACCAAATGTTGGATGGGCCGCAGCGCCCGGAAGCTGGTGGTGAGTTGAACCACGCCAACTCCACGCTTTTGCAAGGCATCGCGAATGTCCCGATAAAGCACGACGTCGGCGCGGCGGAATTTGTACAACCAATTGTCGGATCGCCTACGACAAAGAGTTTCCCGGGCGTGGGCGCCACCTCCAGCCAATCCGATTCGGCGGGATTGTCGGCGGCAAGCAGCAGCAGGATTTCGGCCTGGAGTGGATCGGTGTCCTGAAACTCGTCGATGAAGATGTGGGTGAAACAGTGTCTTGCAGGTAGCAGCAACATCGGGTTTGTCGCGCACCAGGTCTCGCGAAAGCAGCAGCAGTTGCCGAAGTCGAGTTTGCCGGCGCGGCGTTTCAGTTGGTCATCTCGTGCACCAGGTCCCACATTTCCGCGCGCAACCGGCTGCGAGGTCGGCGTCGGCGGCCTGCTGAAAAGCCTCCAGCTGATCGAGCAAATGCTGCCGGGCAACGACCACTTGTTCACGGGGAACGCC
>CAVVNE010000069.1:0-13547 GCA_963749245.1 Bryobacterales bacterium | reverse complement strand
CCACAGTCCGTGGTCGCCGAGCATCTCGCCGTGATCGGAGGTGTACAGCACGATCGTATCCTTCTCCAAGTCGAGTTCCCGGAGGGCGTTTAAAACCTGACCGAGCGCGTCGTCCATCTGTGCGAGGTTGGCGTAGTACATGGCGATGCGCTGTTTGGCTTCCGCTGGGTCGCTCAACTCCGGGGTGGGACCGTTGAACCGGATCAGGTTGCGGACGTCCGCCGGAGCCTTTGCCAGATCCACCTTGCCCCAGGTGGGCGGAAGCTGCATGTCGGCGGCGCGGAACATGGACGCGAACCGGCGCGCCGGCATGAATGGATCGTGCGGCTTGAGGCACGAACAAATGGCGAAGAAGGGCTGCCGCCGGCCGTGCGTTTTTAAAAAACGAACCGTCTCGCGCGCCACGAAACTATCGAAGTGATCCGCCTCAGGGATCTCGGACGCACGCCCGACCGCGACCGATCCTTTTCGCGAATCGAGGGTGCGGACGCCTTTCCAGGGGTCGCCTTCATCGCGCCACAGATCGTCGATCTGGGGCATTCCGGAACCGGAATTCGCGCGGCTCAACTCGTCGGCATACAGCTTGGTCTTTGGGCCAAGGTATTGATACCAATCGTTGAAGTCGAGCCGAAAATCGAACCCATGGGTTTGCGCGTCGACGAAATGCATCTTGCCGATGAGGGCGGTCATGTAGCCGGCGCGGCCGAAATAGTGGGCGGCGGTCTTGTGCTCGAAGGGCCAGGGAGTAGCGTTGTTCCAGGTTTGATGATGATGCGTGTACAAGCCGGTGAGCAGGGACGCACGCGACGGCGTGCAGACCGGATTCGAACAGTAGGCCGATGCGAACCGCGCTCCGGAGCGGGCCAGCGCATCGAGGTGGGGAGTTCGCGCAAAATGGTTGCCCTCGATGCCAAGAGCATCGCGGCGGTGCTGGTCCGCCATCAGCAGAAGAACGTTCTTTGGCCGGCCGCTGCTTTGGGACCGGGCGGAAAACGGAGCGGAGACCAGCCCCGCGAGCCCGGCGTGCAGGAAGTCCCGCCTGTTCATACGCGTTTTAGTTTAGTGCAAATTGAGGCGGGTCTGCGCGAAAAAGAGCGCGCCTTCACCCAATGGCTTCGTTTTTTCGGAGGTTCGTGAACGGCCTGCCCGCGAAGGCAAACGCAATGACGCCTGTGAGTTAGCGTTCCAACCGCCTTTGGCACGTCGCTTGCGGGAGTATGAAAGAGATGTGTGCGCAAAGGAGTTCGTGATGAAGAAAGACAGCCTCACCATTACCGATAACCGCACGGGCGCTTCCTACGAAGTCCCTCTGTTCGAGGGCAATATCCGCGCGAAAGATTTGAAGCAGATCAAACAGGATCCGGAAGACTTCGGCGTTATGAGTTACGACCCGGCGTTCCTGAACACGGCGTCCTGCCAGAGCCGAATTACGTTTATCGATGGCGATCAAGGAATCCTGCGCTATCGCGGCTATCCCATCGAGCAGTTAGCCGAGCATTGCACCTTTCCCGAGGTCGCCTATCTGTTGGTGTTCGGCGAATTGCCCGACCCGAGCCAATTGCACGACTGGGTCGGTGCGATCACCCACCACACCATGATTCCGGAGTACACCAAGAACGGCCTCGAAGGCTTTCGGCACGACGCGCACCCCATGGGGATGCTGATCAGCGCGGTGGCGGCCCTGTCGACGGTTTATCCGGACGCCAAAAATGTGACGGATCCGGAGTCGCGCAGGCTGCAAATCGTCCGCCTGATCGCCAAGATGCCTACGCTGGCGGCGTACGCCTACCGGCACAGCCTCGGTTATCCGTACATTTATCCCGATAACGATCTCAACTACGCCGAGAACTTTCTCAACATGATGTGGAAGATGGTGGAGCCGAAGTACGTGGCCAACCCGGTGCTGGCGCGAGCGCTGGACATTCTATTCATCCTGCACGCCGATCATGAGCAGAATTGCAGCACCAACACGATGCGCTGCATCGGCAGCGCGCAGACCGATCCATACCTGGCGGTTGCCGGGGCGGCGGCGGCGCTCGCCGGTCCTTTACATGGGCGTGCGAACGAAGAGGTCCTGCACATGCTCGATGAGATCGGCACCAAGGACCGTATTCCGGCGTTCATCAAGAGTGTCAAGGACGGTCATGGCCGGCTGATGGGTTTCGGCCACAGGATCTACAAGAACTACGATCCGCGGGCGCGCATCATCAAGTGGACCGCGGAAAAGGTTTTTGAGGTCACCGGCCGCAATCCCAAGCTGGACATCGCGCTGGAATTGGAGCGGATCGCGCTCGAAGACGAATATTTCATCACGCGGAAGCTGTATCCGAACGTCGATTTCTATTCGGGAATTATCTACCAGGCGATGGGGTTCAAGCCGGAGATGTTCACGGTGCTGTTCGCGATCCCGAGGACCGCGGGATGGCTGGCGCAGTGGGAAGAGATGATTCGGGATCCGGAGCAGAAGATCGCCCGTCCAAGGCAGATCTACACTGGCCCCGCGGTGCGCGAGGTGGCGCAGGCTCGGGAGAAGCTCGCGCGGTAGTGAAAGTGGGGCGGACCCTATGGTCCGCGGCCGACGCCCTCGTCGGGCATTGGTTGCAACCACCCAGCCGGACCAGGGGGTCCGGAGCGGACGGGGGTGTCCGCCCCACATCATGCACCTACACTCGACTCGGGAGCGGTTATTTTACGGTGATCAGTACATTCGCTTGCGTGCTGAATCCGTTATAGGTGGCCACCAGAGCGTTGTCGCCGCTCCGCGCATTAGAGGGAACGGTGACGTTGAATTGATAAAGACCGGGTGAAATGACGCCCGCGAATTGCACCGCCGTGTTGATTCCTCCGATGGTGACCACGGGGAGCACCGGCAGCGCTCCCGATTGTGTCTCTGATCCGTTCACGACAGACGGCGAGGTTTGTCCGAATCCGTTGGCATAGAGCACGATCAGCTCGCCGGCCGCCGCCGGAGTGGTGGAGCCCGGATAAAGAGTTGTCGGTCCCACGAGGCTTCCGTTCAAATGCGTCGCCACCACGTACGGGACCGCCGTTGATGACGAAGAATTCAGGCGCGTCGGTCTGGATCAGGGCCGTCATCGGCGGAGCGGCGACGCCTGAGTTGGTCAACTGCACCTGCACCGGGCCAGTCGTGGAATCGAGCGGCGTCAGGACGTTGACCTGCGTCGGGCTGATGTAGTAAACGAAGGCAGGTTTTCCGTTGACCTTCACGCTGACGCCGTCCAGTTGGGTCGGCAATTGATTGTTGACGAAATCCGAATTCCGCCAGATTCGGGTGTCGGGCGCCAGATTGGAGCCTTTAATTTCGACCCAGGTATTTTGGGCGATCGAAAGGCTCTCCGCGTTGGAGGTCGCGACCAGGCTCACGGAGGGGCCGGTCGACGGCGCGACGTTCACAGTCGCCGACGCCTGCTTTGTGGGATCGGCGAAGGAGGTGGCGGTCACGGTCACCGCGGCAGCAGATGAGGCGGACGCCGGCGGCGTGTAGAGTCCGGAGGTCGAGATGACGCCGAGCGGCGGTGCGATGGACCATCGCACGGCCGTACTGGGCGCGCTGACCTGGGCGGTGAATTGCTGGGTGCGGCCGGAGCCGGCAGTGAGAGAGGCCGTCGCGGGGGTAACCGAAATTCCGGCGGGCGCGCTGCCGGTGGTGACGGAAAGGACCGTGTAGCCGCCGTCGTTGGCGGTCGATCCGGTCGCAGCGATTTCGATAAGATACTTCGAGCCGGCAATGACCGGGAACTGGATCGTGGTATCGATTTCGGGGTTCGTATCGCGCGGGACGATCCCGCACGCCAGTTCGGTTCCGGGATTGGCCTGCGCGTAGGCCGTGATGACGATGCCCGAGTTTCCGAAGATGTCGTATCGCGATCCATAGGCGCGAGCCTGGAGGTAGCCCGACGCGGGCGCGGTAACGATCCACCAGGCCGCCTTGAATCCGGCCGAACCGCTGCACGATTGAACCGGATCGCTGGCGGACGAGACTAAGGTTCGCGAATCGATGATGGCCTCGCCCGGGACCGGCAAAACCGTGGGCGCGGCGGAAACCGTGGAGGTGACGGAGGTGCGTGAAGCCGTGGTCTGGCTCACAGAGACCACGGTGTTCGCGATCGTTAACTGATCCTTCAGAGTCGTGCCGCCGGTATTCGGCTCGACCGTGACGTAAGCGGTCCCGTTGCCGGTGCCCTGCGCGGGGGACTGCACGTAAAACTGAGTGGGGGAAGTCCCCGGCAAGCCGATCCAAGAACATCCGGCAGGCGCGCTTACGGTGACCGGCACGACGCTGCCGTAACCGTCGGCAGTGATCGTGGCCGGCGACACGCTATAGGTGCAGCCGGGATTCGCCGCCCCAGGAAGAGGGATGCGGTAGATGCCTCGCCCGTAGGTGAAGGCGAACAGCCAGTTGCTGTTCGGCCCGTTGTCGAGTGCAAGCTCTTCGACGATCACGTCGACCATCGACGTGTCGCTGGCCCACGTATTGCCGCCGTCCTGACTGACATAAATGCCCAGGTCGGTGCCGAGAAACAGTTGCACGGGGTTGTACGGATTGACGATCAGCCGGAAGGCGGGGATGTCCGGCAGCGAGGAAACGCCAGCGCCGTCGGAGGGAGTCCAGGTGGCTCCGCCGTCGCTGCTGCGATAAACATGCGCGTCCGTCGAGAGAGACTTGAGCGAGGAATACACCGCGTAAACCACATTTGGATTCATCGGATCGAAGGCGATGCTGGACACCGACCCGGTACGGGGCCTGGCACTGGCCCACGCCGTGGTGCCATCGGTGGTCAATGCACTCGAACTGCGATAGATATAGCCGGTCTGAGTGCCGAATAGCACGGTATTCGAATCGAGGGGTGAAACAGCGATCGATTTCACGCTGCTGGAAGCTTCGACGGGCGCGGCCCCGGTCCAACTGGCGGCGCCATCCTGAGTCCGCCAGAGAAACTTAGAGCCGCCCAGGAAGAGGCGCTTGCCTTCGTTCGGGTCGACGGCGAGAAAAGCGACAAAGGGGAAATTTGCGCTGGACTCAGTGATACCGGCGGTCGCGCTGACGACCGTCAGGCCGTTGGTGGAGCGGACGAGAGAAAGATTTTCCTTCGATTCCAGAAACCGGTTCGCATCGGCCGGATCGAGGCCAGTGCCCGCGCCGTCGCCTGTGCTGAAGAAGATGAAACCGTTCGGTCCCGACGCGTCGTTGCCGCGCGAGACGCTGTTGTCCTGCGCGCCGCCGAGATACGCCTGTCCGCCAGGATAGGAGAAGCCGTGATAATACTGCGTCGCTACATAGGAGCGATTCAGATTCGTCCATTGGATGGTCGCCGTGGAGGTGAACACGTTCTGGCAGGCGCCCGTCGGCCCGGTTGAAACGGTGGCGCGCGCATTGTCGGTGCGGAACAGACCCCCGTCCGTGGCGATGTACATGGTCTGATTGGCCGCGCCGTCGTAGTTGGGGTGAAAAACGAACAAATGCCGGTCGGCATGCGCGAACTGGGTCGAGGTGTAGGCCAGTTGCCATAACGAGGCGACGCCCCACGTCATGCCGCCGTCATCGGAACGAAACAAATCGATGCCGCCCGCCCATACGCGGTTGGGATCCTTCGGATCCACGGCCAGCGCATTATCGTAACTGCCTTGTCCGTTGGCGAACGTCAAAGCGCCGCCGCTGCAATAGGCGCCGGTGACGGAGCGGGTGTCGGTCAGCAGCAGCGTATTGGTGATGTCGGGATCGGCGTTGGAAACCTGTGTGGTCCAGCTATTGAGATCGCCGTTGGAGGTCGAGCGATACACCGCCAGCAGTCCATTCTCATAGTTCGGATCCCCGCCGATGCTGGCGGCCATCGCGTAAATGGTGGACTGCTGCGACGGAGCGATGGCGAGCGAGGTCCTGTTCATGAACGACGCGGTGAACACCTGAGTCCACGTTCCCTTGCCGCCGACGTCGGTATTGCGCCAGATGGTATATGCCGAGGTGCTTTTCGGTCCGCTGCACGACGCAAACAGGTAGTCGGTGGTCTGATCGGTGCGGATCGCCAGGTCCTGGCATCCGTAGTATGCCTGCGTCGTATTGAGCCCGGTCTGCGACCACGTATTGCCGCCATCGGCGCTGGTCAACACTCCTCCCCACGTCGCCGCATAGAGGCGATTCGGCGTGGTTGGGCTCATCACCAGTTTATTAACGTATTCGAAATTGTTGGTGACCATGAGGCCGGTGCTGGCCAGCAGATTCCAAGTGGCGCCGCCGTCGCTGGTTTTGAAAATTCCCTGCCCCGGGAACCCCGTGTACCACTCGCCCGTGCCGGCGTAGAGCGTGTTGGGATCGTTCGGATCCATCACCAGCGCGCCGATGTTCAGGACCGGGAGCAAGTCGGTGAGCGGGGTCCAGATGTTTCCGCCGTCGGTGGTCTTCCAGACGCCGCCGGTCACCGCGCCGGCATACATGATGTTGGGATTCTGCGGATTGATTACCAGGCTGCGAGTTCTTCCACCGACGTTGCCGGGACCGACCGACGTCCAAGCTTGTCCGGAAGCCGCGGCGACAACGCCGTTCGACATGGCGGGAAGCGAAACCTTCGGCATCAGCCGGGTGTGCTCGCGAGCCTCGGTGTAGCGATCGAGCGGGAGGCTGGTCTCCCCGGGAACTACCCGGCGCATGAGGTAGAACTGGATGGCTTGGGTCGAGTCCTCTACGTCGCCATCGACGCCGCCTTCGGCGTCCACCGCCGGCGCAGGTTTCGGAGGGGCGATGTTTGCGACTCCCGGCCGGCGAACGCACGCCGTAGCTGCGGCGAGAATCAGCAACGACAAGAGGTAGTAGACGCGCTTCATCGCTACAGTATGCGGCAGAAGAACTGTGCGCGCAAGACTCCAAAGGTACGTTTTATTGAGGAATTACTTTTCCCAGGGACGTACCGGCACGCCCTTGTCGCGATTGACGACGCGGTCGTAGAGGTGTTCGTCGGTTGTCGTGCCGAGCGAAAGGTTGTAAAGGCTGGTCAGGCCGAGCCCTTCGCGCAGATCTTCATCGAAGGCGTGCAGTTTGTGGAGGTGCGAGGCCAGCGCCGGCAGCTCAACGCCGAAGGGCGTGCGGATTATCATCTGGTAGCCGAGGCTGACCAGTTCGCCGATTTCGTCGCCGACCACCACGCCCGCTTTGCCGATTTTTACTTTGCCGCCGCCCAGGTTTTCGACGATGGCCGCGCAGCCGTCGCGCGTTACGCGGGCGGCTTCCGGAGACTGGCGCACACTTTGAAATCCGAACTGCTTTAAATTCGCGATGCGGTCTTCAAACGTCGATACCTGCGCCTTATTATTCCGAAAGAACATACGATCTTCATTATAATGCGTGAGTGCCTTATATTCTTTCCCTGGACGAAGGAACGACCAGCGCCCGCGCTGCGCTGTACGATCAGGAGGGCCGCCGGGTCGCGATGGAATCGAGCCCGATCGATTGCGTTTATCCGCATCCGGGGTGGGTGGAACAGGACGCCAACGCCATCTGGCGGGCGCAGCTCGACGCCACGCGCAGAACGTTGAACAGCGCGAACGTGACGGCCAGGGATGTCGCCGCGATCGGGATTACGAATCAGCGCGAGACGACCGTAGTCTGGGATCGGCACACGGGTGAGCCGGTGGCGCCCGCCATCGTCTGGCAATGCCGCCGCACCGCGGCATATTGCGACGCGCTCCAGCCGCGCGAGACGATCGAGCGGAAGACGGGACTGGTAATCGACGCCTATTTTTCGGCCAGCAAGATTCGCTGGATTCTGGATCATGTTTCCGCGCGCCCTGCCGATCTGCTGTTCGGCAATGTCGACACGTGGCTGATCTGGAAGCTTACAAACGGGGCCTCGCACGTTACCGATTTCACCAACGCGTCGCGGACGATGTTGATGAATCTCGCCGCAGGGGATTGGGATGAGGAGTTACTTTCGACTTTCGGCGTGCCGAGGGAAATGATGCCCAAGATAGTGGCGTCGTCGGGGATTTGCGGCGTGGCGGCGGCGGAGCATTTGGGCAGCCAGATCCCTATCGCGGGTATCGCCGGGGATCAGCAGGCGGCGTTGTTCGGACAGGCGTGCTTTGCTCCCGGACTCTCGAAGAACACGTACGGCACGGGATGTTTTGCGCTGATGCATTCCGGAGGCGCGGCTCCTGTGTCGAAAAACAGGCTGCTGGCGACCCGCGCTGCTTCGCCGGACGGCTCCGCGCAGTTTGCTGTGGAAGGAAGCGTGTTCATCGCGGGGGCTGCGGTGCAGTGGCTGCGGGACAAGATGCAGATGATCTCGACAGCGGCGGAGTCGGAAGGGATCGCTGCGTCGGTTGCCGATACCGGCGGCGCGTATTTTGTTCCCGCGTTCGTCGGGCTGGGCGCGCCGCACTGGGATTCGGCGGCGCGAGGAATATTCACGGGGATCACGGCGGGAACGGATCGCGCCCGGCTGGTGCGGGCGGCGCTTGAGAGCATCGCCTATCAGACGCGGGAACTGGTGGAAGCGATGGAATCCGACAGCGGACACAAGCTGAAGGAGCTGCGCGTGGATGGCGGCGCGACAGCCAATAATTTTTTGATGCAGTTTCAGGCCGATATTCTTGGGACAGCGGTGGTGCGGCCGGCCGATATCGAGACGACGGCGCTGGGAGCTGCGTATCTGGCGGGGCTGGCGACGGGGTTTTTTAAGAGTCTCGATGAGCTCAAGAAAGTTCTGGAGAGCGGAGCGGGTGTTCGAGCCAAAGATGAGCTTGGATCAGCGCGAGATGTTGTTTAAGGGTTGGAGAACGGCGGTGGCTCGGTGCCGGATGGTTTAGGCTGTCCGTAGATTTCGGCGGCCACTCGGAAAGTGTTGGCGTGCGCCTCGGCGGTTAGTTCGATGGGTTTCGAGTATCCGCCGCCCAGGGTGATTACCAGAGGCAGTTTGTTCCGGTGGCACGCGTCGATGACTCGCTGGTCGCGGGCTTTCAGACCTTCGAGCGTCAAGCGCCAGGCGGCCCAGAACGTCGCTTGCCAGCGCGTCGACGCCGGAGAGGTAGAAGACAATCTCCGGCGCGAACTCCGCCACGCGCGGCAGCACGGAATCGAGTGCGCGCAAATACTCGTCGTCGCCGGTTCGATCGGGAAGCTCGACGTCGATCTTGCTGCGCTGTTTGCGGAAAGGAAAATTATTCGCTCCGTGGAGTGAGATGGTCAGCACGTTGGCATCGTGCTCGAAAAAATGCGCGGTGCCGTCGCCCTGATGAACGTCGAGGTCGATCACCGCGGCTCTGCGGGGCCGGAAGGAGTGGATCGCGATAGCGACGTCGTTGAACACGCAAAAGCCCGATCCCTCGGCACGGAAGGCATGATGCGTGCCGCCCGCGAGCGTTCCACCGAATCCGAACTCGAGTGCATCGCGCGTCGCCGCCAGCGTTCCGCCGGCCGAGGCGAGCGTGCGCCTGACCAGCCCTTCGGACCAGGGAAAACCAATCCAGCGCATCGCGCTGAGGGGCAGCGTCCCATTCACGAACCGGTCGACGTAATCGGGATCGTGGGCCAGCTTAATGGTTTCGACCGGCGCCGGCGCGGCGGGCTCCAATTTCCAGAACCCGTCCGCGACGATCCGTTCGCGGAGCAGGCGGTACTTCGCCATGGGAAACTTATGCCCGTCAGGCAGGGGGATTTCGAAGTGGTCGCAGTAAAACAGCCTCACCGATGCGACAGGTCTCGAACGATGATGTCTTTAAATCGCATGTTTCCGCGGCCGCCGGAGTGCAGTTGCAGAGCAATGGGACCATCGTCGCTTTCCGGCTTCGGGTCCGTATAGTCCACCATAATGATTCCGTTCAGCCGCGCGATGTAGTGGTTGCCCACCACCATCAACAGATACTCGTTCCAATCGCCCATCCGCACAACGGATTCATTTTCCGGCGCAGGCCACACAATCCATCCGCGCTTCTGTTCATAGACGCCGCCGGTGTGTTTGCCCAGCGTGCAATCGATCTCAAACTGCGGACCCTTGGTCACGTCGGCGGTGCCGGGCTTGAACCAGGTATGGAAAAAGACTCCGCTGTTGCCGTCGCCATCGCATTTAAAGCGAAGGGCCATTTGAAAATCCTTGTAGCTCTTTTCGGTCTCGAGATAGCCGTAGTCCTTGGTCACGGCGATGCCGTGCAGGACGCCGTCGGGTTCCGGCTCCCACTTCTCATGGCCGACGTTGACCCAACCGGTAAGGTCCTTGCCGTTGTAGAGAGAAACCCAATCCTCGCCGGGAGGCTTCGGTTTGGGGGACTGCGCTAACAGGGTCGCGACTACCAGAAACGGAATCATCTGATTCATGCTACACCCAGTTCCCTGCCGATCGCGTCGGCGATGGCGTGGGCGTGGTACGTTACGCGGTCGAGCGCCGGACCTTCCACCATCACGCGCGCCAGCGGCTCGGTTCCGGAAAATCTGACCAGCACGCGGCCGCTCGCGCCAAACTCGCCTTCGGCGCGCCGGATCCCCGCGTTGACGCTCTCCAGATCGGCCAACGGACGCCTATCCTTCACACGGACATTCACCAGTAATTGTGGATAGGAAACGAAGGTCGAGGTCAGCGCGTCCAAGTCGGCGTCCGCTTCGCGCATCACTTCCAGGGCGCGCAGGGCGGTTAGCAGGCCGTCGCCCGTCGTCGCGTAATCGCGGAAGATGATGTGCCCCGATTGCTCCCCGCCCAGCGGAGCGTTGCGCTTCACCATTTCGTCGAGCACGTATTTGTCGCCCACCGGCGTCCGCACCAGTCCGATGCCGTGCGCGCGCAGAGCGACCTCCAGGCCGAGATTCGACATCACCGTGGCGACGACTTCGGTCAAGCGGCCGCGCGCATGAAGAGGCAGGGCGGTCACCAGCATCACCGCATCCCCATCCACCACTTTTCCCGAGTGCGAGATGAACATGGCGCGGTCGGCATCGCCATCGAAAGCTACGCCCAGGTCGGCGCGCGTTTCGAGCACGCGTTCCCGCAGGCTTTCCAGATGCTGGGAGCCGCATTGCAGATTGATGTTCTTGCCGTCGGGCGCGCAATGGATGCGGTCGACAGTGGCGCCGAGGCGCTCGAATAATGCGGGCGCCAGATAGGTTGCGGCGCCGTTCGCTGCGTCGACTACGAGCCGCAATCCGTCGAGCCGGCCGGGCATGGTCGCGGCGAGATCGTCGATATAGGCCTGATCGAGTCCTTCATCCGGCGTCAGCTTCGCTGGCTCCGGTGTTTCTTTGCGGTCGAGCGACCCAAAAATATCCTGCTCGATGGCGTGCTCCTGCTCGTCGGGAAGCTTGAAGCCGGAGTGGTCGATGATTTTAATGCCGTTGTCGTGATACGGATTGTGCGAGGCCGAAATCATGACGCCGGCCGCGAATGGGCCGGTACGGGTGACGTGAGCGATCCCCGGAGTCGTGATCAATCCGGCGAAACGAGCGCGCACGCCGTTCCTTTCGAGCCCGCCGGCGACGTGCGCCGCGATGCCGGGACCGGATTCGCGGGTGTCCATGCCAATCACCACCTCCGGATCGAGATGATTCTGGCCGATCCATTTTGCGAGCGCCGCCCCCACCGCGAACGTCGTCGCGGGATCGAGCGGAGGCTGGCCGGCCACTCCGCGCATGCCGTCTGTTCCAAACAGTTTTCTCATTATTCGTTTTTCTCGACCACCACTTTCACGGTCACCACGGGCGAAACTTCAAAGCGGACCTGCGGATCGGGAATAAAGGCGTTCGCTTTGATTGCCACGCTGCCTGTGATTCCGCTCAAATCGATGGCGTCGGTCTCTGCGGCGCCGACAGCCAACACGCGGCCTTCCGGCCCCGCGATTCGCAGACGATCCGGCGTCGCCTGCTCGCTCACAACGCGATAGCCAGCTGGAGGAGGCGCGGCGATTCGAATCTTGACCGGGACCTCGCGCGACAGCAGTCTGGCAAATCGCACCCGCAGCTGCGACGGCACGGACCGCAGGAACCTGACGCCCTGCGGTAGATGAATATCGCCGTCGGACAGGGTGAAGGTTCTCTCTCCCTGCCCCTTCACGTCGGACAAATCGAGCAACACCGCCGTCTCCGCCAACCGGTCCGGCGACAATTTCCCGGATGGTCCGCGCAGCTCCACGCGCACCTGATCCAGCGCGTCGCTGCCGATGAGCAATCCCGCCGGCAGGTTCTTATAAAGGATCGGCGCAGTGTGCGTGGTGACGAGTTCCGGTTCGCCGAGGATCGCGAACCACAGCAGGACCGCCAACGCGAGCGACCCGAGTTTCCAGCCGAAATGGCGTGTGAGCAGCCTCACAGCTCCACCCCGTTCCACCGCGGCTCAACCGCTCTCTCGCGATGACGCCCGGATGTGGCGATGGTGAGACGCTCCCGCACGCGATCGATGGAGACGTCGGGCTCCAGTTCGCCGCGCGCGCCCAGCGAGATGTGTCCGGTCTCTTCCGATACGACGATGGCCAGGCAATCGGTCTCTTCGGTCACCCCGATGGCCGCGCGATGCCTGGTGCCGAGCTTGCGCAGCATGCCGGGATTCATGGTTAGCGGGAGAAAGCACGCGGCAGCGGCGATGTGCTCACCTTGCAGGATCACCGCGCCGTCATGCAGCGCACCGCCGGGATGAAAAATGGCGCACAGCAGATCGCGGGAGACGTTCGCGTTGAGAGCGACGCCGCTTTCGATAAACGTGCGCAGGCCGATATCGCGCTCCACCACGATCAGCGCGCCGGTCTTCATCTCCGACATTTGCTCCACGGCGAGCAGAATCTCGTCGACGACTTCGCGCCGCTCCAGTTGTCCTCCCAATCCGAGCCACCGGCTGCGGCCGATGCGCGCGAGCAGGCGCCGCAGCTCCGACTGGAAGATCACGATTAGCGCAATCGCGGTATACGGTGCGAGCGCGGCCAGCACACTGCGCAGCAGTTCGAGATGTGCATACATCGCGATCAGGTAGATGACCGTCAGCACCCACAGGCCGCTTAAGACATAGGCCGCCCGCCGCCCGCGAATGATCACCAGGAGCTGATAAATCAAAACCGCGACCGCCAGAATGTCGATCACCGAAGTGAACGTCAGCTTGGGTATGACCGGCAGCGAGATTTGCGGCATGTGCGATCAGCGGAACTGGTAACGCACCTTCGCAATGGGCGCGCCACGCACCTCGATGCGCGACAGATCGGCTGAGCCGACGCCCAGTTCTTCGGCCAGCAGCAGAGTGTTATCGCACGTTTCGAAAGGCTTCGTCCCGCGTTTGGCGCGAGGATCGTAACCCATCACGGCCGCGCCCACGGTGTCCGTGGTCACCGGGTTGGTGCCCATCAGTAGCACGCCGGGTTTGACGTATTTCAAATCGCCGCGAACCCACGGGCCTTCACCGCCCGACATGGTCTCGATGCCGTCGATGAACGCGATGTCGATGGGACGGGTCGCTGCCAGATCGGCGACGATGCGCGGCATGCGATAGCCGGGATCGCGGTTGCTGGCCGGATCGTTCTCCGCCGCGGCGGTCTTTGAGGGCTGCCTCTTGCCGGCGTGGCAAACAAGG
>CAVVNE010000068.1:0-14577 GCA_963749245.1 Bryobacterales bacterium | reverse complement strand
AACTGGAGCGACCGCTGGCGTATACGACGGTGATGACGACGCTGGACCGTTTGTATAAGAAAGGATTGCTGGAGCGGCGGATGCCGGAGCGGGCGTTTGTGTATACGGCGCGGATGACGCGGCAGGAGTGGGAAATTGCGCGGGCGGAAAATGTGGTGGCGAATTTTTTTGCGGGGCCGCATCGTTCGCGGGAGCTGCTGGTGTCGTCTTTTTTGGAGGCGGTGGGCGGGCACGACGCGGCGCTGCTGGATGAATTGGAGAAGAAGATTCGAACGAAGCGCAGGGAACTTTCGCGGCGGGGGCAATCATGATTGCGCCTTACGTGGTGCGACTTTTTTGTTTGTGCGTGGCTTCGTTTTTTGTGGTGAATGCGGGCGCGGGATTGCTGGTGTCGGCGGGTTCGCGGCGCGCGCTGCGTTTTGCGGAGAGGATGCGGGCGGGAGCGGCGGCGCGATTTCTGTTTGCGATGCGAATTTTGCCGTTTGCGCTGGGGGTTGGCGCGGTGCTGGGGCTTTGCGTGCCGAGTTACTTGTGGTTCGAACCGCAGGGTACGCCGGAGCGCGTGGGAGTGGGCTGCCTGGCACTGGTTTTATTGGGCGCGGTGAGTTGGATTGTTTCGATGGCGCGGGTTTCGCGGGCGCTGGCAATTTCACGCCGGTGCGGGCGATATTGGAAAGAGACTGGTCATGAGGATCGCTTGGCGGGAGAAACTTCGCGGGCGATGGTCGTGGAGAAGGATGGTCCGCTGCTGGCATTGGCGGGAATATTGCGGCCGCGGTTGATTGTTTCGCGGGGCGTGCTTTGCGCGCTCTCGGCTGACCAGTTGGATGTGGCGTTGCATCACGAGAATGCGCATCGGGTTTCGCGAGACAATTGGAAGCGATTTTTTCTGCTGATGGTTCCTGACGCGATTCCGTTTGTTCGCGGGCTCGGCGCGGTTGAAGAGGCTTGGGCAAAATTTGCGGAGTGGGCTGCGGACGATGAGGCGGTGCGGGGAGATTCGAATCGCGCGGTTTCGCTGGCATCGGCGCTGTTGCGGGTGGCGCGAATGGGTTCGGGGCCGCGGCTGTCGTTTCTGCATACGTCGCTCGTCGGCGGGGACCGTGATCTTGCGGCGAGAGTGGAGCGTTTGCTGGAATTCGAAACGGCCATCGCGCAGAGGCGGCCGCGGACCCAGCCGCTTACGGTGGGCGCAGGGTTTGCGATGACTGCGTTGATAGCGACATTGCTCGCCGGGCCCGCGATTCTTTCTTCCGTGCACCGACTACTGGAACTCTTCCTTCATTAAATCGTTCGAACGGTTAGCGCAAACGAAGTTCACTTCTGCACAGTGGCATCATCGTCATTTTTCGAGGGGACACTACGAGCTGTGGTAGTAGGGCGCCGCTTTTCGCTCCCAGGCAGGAGGGCAAGCTAATCATCGCCGTGACGCGTAACACCGCCTACTCACGCACTCGGCGACGCGACCGTGTGCTGTTCCTGGGGCACGCACGGCGTCGACGAAGCGACTGGAAACTCGTTTGTTCTCGCGTCTTATCTCCAAGCCGCCCCGGACGTCGTCGACGACGATGACGTGCAACCGCTCACGCAGCAGCTTGCGGAGTTCGTGAACGATCCTCTGCACGATCCTTTGGTCCACGGCGGCCGCAACGCTAAAGTTCCTGGCAATGCCTATCCCGCGTGGGCGCGGCTCGCCGCCCAGCGTCCGGGCGATCAAGGCAGTTGCGGTGGTACGGGCGTCGCTACCACTTACTTCCTTTTAGAACCAACCAATACGAATCCGAAGAACAACATTCCCGCATCGAAAGCCTTTGTCGCGGGCGCGTCATCACCTGCAAAACGTCGCGTTGCTGTCCTTGGTACACCGGCGCCGCGGACGGCCTCGGCGCCACGTACAGCTTTCCCGACCCGCAGGCCCTACCGGAAGCTGCGACGCCATGCGCGGTGCGCGGTGGACGGGCCGGTCGCGGTTCCTTGACGTCGAAGCCGACAGTCGCGCCTGTTCCGAGGAGCGGCCCGCCGAATGGCCATCAGTTGATCGGTTACTGGGCCGGCTACGGAGCGGCAGGATCCACCTTTCCTCTCCGCGACGTCTCGCCGCAGTGGGACGTGATCATTGTCGCCTTCGCGACCCCCGATAAGAATGCCCCGGAAGGAACCATGCAGTTCCATACCCCCGCCGGCCTGGAGACCGAAGCGTTCAAGGCCGACATCGCCTATTTGAAAAGCCAGGGCAGGAAAGTCATGATTTCCCTCGGCGGAGGCGGCCAGCATTTTACGCTCGCCGATCCAAAGCGCATTCCGAGTTTCGTTTCCTCTGTAACCCGCATCGTCTCAGAGTACGGTTTCGACGGGATCGACATCGACTTCGAAAGCCCCTCACTTTCGATCGCTCCCGGAGACACCGACTTCCGGCATCCCACGACGCCCTCCATCGTGAACCTCATCTCGGCTGTACGGCAATTGCACGCTCATTTTGGCGCCCATTTTATGATCAGTCTGGTGCCCGAAGGGACACAGATTCCCTCCGGTTACCCGAGCTACGGCGGGCAGTTTGGCTCCTATCTCCCCATTGCTTATGCCATTCGCGACATCCTGTCCTTCATTGACGTACAGGATTACAACACTCCGCCGCTTCAAGGCCTCGATGGGGAGATCTATCAGCCGGGCACGGTGGATTATCACGCTGCCATGACCGAACTCCTGCTCCAAGGCTTCCATGTCGGAGGCGACCCCGAACAGTTCTTCCCGCCGATGCCGCCCGAGAAGGTCGCGATTGGATTCCTCACGGGCGACACCACGCCGAGTATCGTCAGCCAGGCAATGGATTACATCATCACCGGAAAGGCTCCTGCCGGAACCAGGTACAAGCTCCGCAAATCGAGCGGGTACCCGGGCATGATCGGCGCCATGTTCTGGACCATCGATGCGGACCGGCGCGCCAACTATAACTTCTCCAATGTTGTAGGGCCGCAACTGCACGGGCAATAGATTTTGGCTTTCGTAAAAACGAAGCCATCTTCGGACGGCTCGTAGGTTTCTCCTCTGTTTTCATACATTTCTGTAATGCGATGAAGATATTGGGTCCGGTGGAGTGCTGGGAGTTTTTGGTGAGTTGAAGCGGCGTTCCTCCCTGTGCATCGTGGCGAGGCTTCCCTCCGTCGCGGTGGGTTGCCCGATCCGCGCTATGCTGCAGTGTGGGAGGGGCGGGGCGCTCTCGTCCGTCTGGGGTTTTCCCTGCGGCATCAATGAAAAGCCGAACCTTGGTCTTACTGGCGCTGGCCGCCGGCGCCGGCTGCTCGATGCGGGAACACGCTGAGCCCGCGCAAATCGCGCGGGAGGAACCCGTCCGTTTTGCGAGCGGCAAGCTCGCTCTCGCCGGGACGCTGTTTCTCCCCGCCGGACATCCACCGTATCCGGCCGTGTTCCTGTTCCACGGTTCGGGACCTCAGGCGAGGGATCTGTCAACCACGCACTGGCGGACCAGGGATTTGCCGCGTTGGCCTACGACAAGCGCGGCGTGGGCGAGTCGACCGGAGACTTCCGGGCCGGGCCCTTTATGGACTTATGCGAGGACGGCCTGGCCGCGCTCGAGTATCTGAAATCCAGGAAAGAAATCGACTCGCGGCATATCGGCGTGTTTGGAATGAGCCAGGGCGGATGGCTGGGGCCGCTCGCGGCCTCGCGCTCGGCCGATATTTCCTTCGTGATCGCCGTGTCCGGGCCGGGCGTCTCTCCCGGCGATCAGATGCTGGTGTACTATGCCAACGAACTGCGGGACCGCGGTGTGCCGGAAGCCGATGTGCGCGAGGCCGATGCGTTGCGGCGCGACGTTTGGACCTATCTGTTCACCGGCCAAGGATACGAACGGGCCCGCCGGGAGTTGAACGCGGCCCGCGCCAAACGATGGTTTCCCGCAGTCAATGCGCAGCAGGATCGCTTGTTCGAGCCGCTGCAAAAACCGTCCGAACTCGACCGGCCCGCCATCCTGAGGTTCAGACGCGAGATGACCTACGATCCAGTGCCCGCGCTGCGGGCCTTGCGTGTCCCGGCCCTGTTTTTGTTCGGAGCCGAGGATCGCCTGATCCCGGTCGAAAAAAGCGTCCAGGTAATTCGCGAAACCGTGACCAAAAATTTCACCATCCAGGTGTTTGACGGCGACGACCATGTCATGCGGGATGCGCGCGGCGCGATCGACCCGCGATATCTGGAGACCATGGCAAAATGGCTCGTGGCTCGGAAGCAAACTGCGCGCTGATCCACGACCAAGGAGAGCAGATTTCGTGGTCTGGGCTTTCGTAAAAACGAAGCCATCTTCGGACGGGTCGTTGGTATCTCCTGTGTTGTCATACATTTATGTAATGCAGTGAGGGCTTTTAGATGGGTCTGGTAGGCTTCGGGGTCCTCGGTCGGCAGGGCTAAGCTACGCCTAACACGGTCCTGACGAGCAGACATTATTCTTCATCGAAACCCCGCCGCTTACTGAGGTCAAGGTGTTCAAGCCATAACCCACGTGTCCGCCGTCTACCCAGAGGTCAAAATTGCCGTTGCCGGTGAGCACGTTATTCGTGACGTTGACCGTGATGTTCAAAGGCCCTTGGGGGCCACTCCCCAGGACGATGCCACCCCCTTGGTTGCCCACCACCGCAGTAGCCGTCACCAACCCGCTGGAGACCACGCTGATGCCATCTCCTCCGTTGCCGGACACGCGGCAATCGGCGATCAGCAGTGCACCGGATAAACCGGACACAATGCCCTGCGCGGTATCGATATTTCCAGTGACCGTGGTGTGCGTGACCGTCAGGCTCGACCCGTACTGCTGGATGCCGACGTCATTCCCGGTCAGTTCCAGGCGGTCGACGTTACCCTGATCGTTGTTAAAGAGGATGCCGTGCCCTTGGAAGCCCACGATCTTACCGTTCACGATGGTCGTAGAGTGGCCTGTGCTCATGACGCCGTTGAGCGTAAAGGAATTGACCTTGCACGAGTTGCACAAGATGGTGAAGCCGTTTAAATCCAATGTCACGTAATCCGCGGATATCGTGATGGCGCTGGTGGAAGTCGCGGTCAGATTACCGGACAGTTTATAGCTTCCGGGCGATGCGATTGTATAAGGGAAACCACCGGCGGCAATCACCGTGGCTTGATCGATGAGGGTTTGAGCATTGGTTGGGAACGCGCAGACCGAAATCAGGGCCAATGCAGATTGTGCGAATGCGCTTTTGAGCATCGTAATTTCTCCTTGCCGAATAGCTTCTACAGGTTTCCGCGCAATTCGTGCAAAGCAGGGATCAAAGGCCCGGGCGTCCGAAGGGATGCGGGAGGGAAAAGGCAAATCAAGCGTCAACGGCAAGAAAAAAAGGGACAGGCGCACTTTTTTAGGATCGGGGGGAGAGGTATCGGAGGGTCGCCGATAAATGCGTCTGCCCCTTTTTCCGCCCTTTTTGCCTTTCGACTCCTTAAAGGGTCGATCTTCGCGAAGGTGCCACTCTGGTGTGTCCCAAATCGCTGTAAAGCGCTCATTTCACAATAGCGGAAAAGAGTCAAATGAAAGGAGTCACTTCAGGCTGTCCCTTTCGCCCCCCTTTCGCCCCGCAAGTATTTGCCCCGCACCAACACGGAATTCTGGCGCAACAAAATCGAAACGAACAAACGCCGAGACAGACGCGTTGCGCGATCCTTGAGGCGAGACGGCTGGACTGTTCTGCGAATCAAAGAATGTGTGGTGCGGAAGCCCGCTACGTTGGCGCGGATCGTGAAAGCCCTCGTTTCCTCGTGAATGGCGGCTTCATTCTCCTTAACCCAGTCCATACGCTGAGATTAGCACCGGGCGACGCGAGGGACAGCCTTTTTCGCCGCGAAGGTTTTCTTATTGTCCGCACAGCGAGGGGCGAAAAAGGTGTCAGTCCCCGATGCTTGATCGCTGGCGACGAGGGGCTCGCGGGTATTTTCGAGGGCGACAGTCCGAAGGAAGACTGTCCCGGTTTCCCCTTCACGTCCCACGACCGCTCGCACGCGCTTCGGCCTCCGCTAGCCACCCGCGGCGCAGTTTTTCCGGCGGCACGTTTGACAGGTAGGGCTTGATGTCGAGAATCGGGGTCCCGTCAAGCATGTCGACGCCGCGGACGCGGAGAATTGCTCCCTCGCGGGAGAGCAACTCGACCACCGTGAGCCCGATCGGATTCGGGCGGCGCGGTGAGCGGGTGGCGAAGACGCCATGTGGCCGATCGTCCGTGGGCGGCCTTCCCACCAGGTTGACTCCTTCGGAGCGATCGAACACCCAGATCACGAAGAGATGGGAAAAGCCCTCGATGTCCGTGAGGCCGGGCTCAAGCTCTTCGCGTATTTCGAGAGTCCCTTCGGCGAGGTGCGTCGCGCCCAATCCCTTCGGAATCTGCTGCGTGTTCGTATATGGGCTTCTCACGTGCCCGATCGGCTCCATTGAGGGCATGTTCTTTCCCACCTTAGCATCACGCGGCGCGCCGGCTAGTGGCCTGTCGCAGCGAGATCGTTAGCATGTCCCCTCCTTCACAGTCGGGGTTCTGTGCCAGATCTGGGAGCTGCCTCAGCATTTCCAACAGAACCCCGACAGTCATGGAGGGGACATCACGGTAACGGGCTGTCCCAGCGATATCGTTACTCGAACCCGGTTTTGCCGAATCCCCGCCCTCACGGGACGGGGTTATAACCCCAAGCCAGGGGATTCGTCCGCAAGATGATGGCAGTCGCGCCGGTAACCGTTCGCCGGTTGGCCGGTACTATCGATGAACATGCGCCAGATTCAAGCCTTGATCGCTAATGTCCGCTACGCACTTCGGCGGCTCCGGAAGTCGCCTATATTTACGACGGCGGCGGTGCTCACCCTGGCGCTCGGGATCGGCGGGACCACGGCGATTTTTACGCTGGTCGACGCGGTGATGCTCCGTTCGCTGCCGGTGTCCGATCCGGGCCGGCTTTTCAGAGTCGGGGACGGCGACGATTGCTGCGTGGAGGGTGGGCCGCAAGACCAATGGGGAATGTTTTCCTATCCCCTCTTTCAGCGTCTGCGCGCCGAAGCTCCCGAGTTTGAAGAACTGGCCGCGTTTCAGGCCGGTGGGGGACGCTTGAGCGTCCGTCGCGCGAAAGTCGAAGAAGCCGCCCGGCCGCTGCGGGCGGAATACGTCACGGGCAACTATTTTTCCACTTTCGGCGTTCGCGCGTTTGGAGGGAGGCTATTCTCGGCCGAGGACGATCGTCCGGGCGCCACGCCCGTGGTGGTCCTGAGTCATCATGCCTGGGAAACGAACTACGGTTCAGACCCGTCCGTCATTGGCTCGTCATTTTTCATCGAAGCTCAGCCGTTCACGGTGATCGGCGTCGGTCCACCGGGATTTTTCGGCGATACGCTGCGGAGCGATCCTCCCGACGTCTGGATTCCTCTTCAGCAGGAACCCCTGATCGCCACCGGCGGGTCCTTGCTGCGGCAATCGCCGTCCGCCTGGCTGCGCGCCATTGGACGCTTGCGGCCCGGGGCTTCGACTTCCGGAATTTCAGCGCGGCTCACCGCCGTTCTGCGGCAATGGCTCCAGACCGACTCCGAATACCCTTCCAACTGGATGCCGGACGTGATTCGCACTCTTCCGAAGCAGATCATCAACATCGTGCCGGCCGGCGCCGGCGTTGCGGAAATGAAGGACGCGTACGGGCGCAGCCTGCAAATTCTCTTTTCGGTTTGCGGACTGGTGCTGCTGATCGCCTGCGCGAACGTCGCCAACCTGCTGCTCGCCCGGTCGGTATCGGAGCGCGGGCAAACCGCCGTTCGGATGGCGATTGGAGCCAGCCGCGGGCAAATCGTGATGCAGGCGCTGACGGAAAGCGTGGTTCTGGCGATCGGCGGCAGCATCGCCGGATTGCTGGTGGCGAGCGCGGCCGCGCGATTGCTGCTCGCGCTGGCCTTCCGGAGCGCGCATTTCCTGCCTATCGACGTCTCGCCCTCGCCTCTGGTCCTCGGCTTTGCGCTGGGACTGGCGTTGATCACCGGGATCGTTTTCGGAGCCGCCCCGGCCTGGCTGGCCACGCGTACCGACGCCGCCGACGCCTTGCGCGGATCCGGCCGCAGCACGGCCAGCCGCTCGTCTCTGGCAACAAGAAGTCTGCTGGTGCTCCAGGCGTCTTTGTCGGTGGTGCTGGTGGCCGGTGCGACCATGCTGGGCCGTAGCCTGAATAATCTTGAGCATCAGGATTTCGGCTATCGTACCGGCGGTCGCACCCTGGTAGCGATGCGGATGCCGCATTCGGACGACACAGCGCCAAAACTGACTGCGCTTTATCGCGAGATCGAGCAAAGGGTTAAGAAACTGCCCGGCGTGCAGGATGGCGGACTGGCGCTATACAATCCGCTCACCGATAACTGGGGCGAGATCGTCTTCGTCGCGGGCCATCCTCCGGCCACGTTGAACGGTGAATCCGAGTCGTCCTGGGATCGCGTCAGCGCGGACTATATGCAAGCCCTGGGAATGACCACGCTGCGCGGACGAGCGTTTACCGAAGCGGATAACGAAACCACCGCGCCCGTGGCGATCGTCAATCAGGCTTTCGTGAAGCGCTTTTTCAAGGATGGCGAAGATCCTCTCGATCAGCATTTCGGGCTGGATTTGCCGCAGTACGCGTCGACGTTTCGAATCGTCGGCGTGGTTCGCGATGCGAAGTTTGCGGGATATGCCCTGAACCGCCCAGCTCGTCCCATGTTTTACGCGCCCCTGGCGCAGAGTGTCGATTATAAGGATGACTTGATGCGTACTCTTGAGCTGCGCAGCCACTTCATCGGCGGAATGATGCTCAAGACCGAAGTTTCGCCTGGCGCGCTGGAGCCGGTGCTGAAAAAGACGCTCGCGGAAGTGGACTCGAATCTGACGATGATCAGCGTCCGCACGCTCCAGGAGCAGGTTTATTTGTCGTTTGCTGAGGAGCGAGCGGTTGCCAGTCTCGCTGGCCTGTTCGGGATTGTCGCCCTGCTGCTCGCCGCCGTCGGACTTTACGGCGTGACGGCATATTCGGTCGCCCAGCGCACCAATGAAATCGGAATACGAATGGCTCTCGGCGCCACGAGGACGAACGTGGTCCGCCTGGTCTTGCGGGGGGCATCTCTGAGAGTTCTCATGGGGCTGGCGTTCGGCGTACCGTTGGCAATTGGGGCGGGGCGTCTGATTTCCGCCCAGCTTTACGGAGTTTCGAGTTGGGATCCGCTTGCCTTGGCGGTGGCCGCGGCCACTCTCGCGATGTCCGCATTCTTCGCCGCCGTCATTCCGGCCCGCCGGGCGGCATCGATTTCGCCGATGGATGCGCTTAGAAATGAATAACGAGCTGCGCGCGCGGTAGAATAATCGGCTTGAAGCCGCTTATTGGACTGGTCGCATTTGCCCTCGCGCTCGGAGCGCAGAATTCGCCGTTAAAGCCGGGGCTGTACGCGGTGTTCCAAACGTCGGAAGGCACGATCACGGCCAGTCTGTACGAAAAATACACTCCGATCGCGGTGCGGAACTTTGTCGCGCTGGCGCAGGGAACCAAAGCGTGGATGGATCCGAAGACCCACGCGATGGTGAAGCGTCCGCTCTACCAGAACCTGATCTTCCATCGCGTGCTGCCGGGCCTCATGATCCAGTCTGGCGACCCGACTGCTACCGGATCGCACAACTGCGGGATCACCATTCCCGACGAATTTTTGCCTGGCCTGCGATTCGACCGGGCGGGAAGATTGGCGGTGGCCAACACCGGAGCCCCGGATTCGGGAGGATGCCAGTTCTTTATCACCGCCGATGTCATGACGCAATGGTCGGGCAAGTATACGATTTTCGGAGAAGTGGTTTCCGGGCTGGACGTGGCGGAAAAGATCAGTCGAGCGCGCGTTCGGGGAGACCGTCCGGTGGACCCGGCCAAGTTGATCGGCGTCACGATCGAACGCATCAGCCGGCCGCCCAAGAAATAGCGCCGCGAGTTTGCGCCGGCGAAACCATCGATTTGATACGATTCAAGACGGTCTACGTTTAGCAGGCTGATGAAAAAGTCAAATTGACCGCTTCCGATGGTCGCGGTTCCATGTCGGTAGCACCTGTTATCAAGGGCTTAATGGAACCGCGACCATCGGGAGCGGTCATGCCGGGGACTTTTTCAGCAGCCTGCTAGACTGCCAGGGAGGGTTCGTGCACGCACGTCCAGCACTTCATAACGCCATGTGGCCGGGGCTGGTCGGGAAAGGTCCCGATTCGGAGCCGCCGATCGATCTGGAGACGATGTTGAATTTAACGGCCGGGGCGGAGGTGAACGGCGTCAAGTTCGACGGCGTCGATTTATTCTTGAGCCTGCCGCATACCGACATCGATTCGTCGGACGGCGACATCGAAGCGCTGGCCGCGCACATCGCGTCGAAGGGCCTGAAAGTGGGGTCGCTGGTGGCTCCGGTGTGGGCCGGGACGGGCGGTGGGTCGGCGATGGGCGACGATACGCAACGCGGGGCGTTTCTCACTCAGGTTCGAAAAGCCTGCAAGATCGGGAAGAAGCTGCGCGAGCTGGGAATTCGGCCGACGGGCGTGGTTAGAATCGATTCGGCGACAGGCGTTGAGGAATGGCTGAAGGACCCGGAGGCGAATACGAAGCGCATCGCGGATACGTTCAGTGAGGCATGCGACATCGCCGAGGGTTTTGGAGAGCGGCTGGCAGCCGAAGGCGAGATCTGCTGGGGCGGGATGCATAGCTGGCGCCGCAACGTGCAGCTGCTGGAGATGGTCGGCAGGCCGAAGACGCTGGGTTTCCAGGCCGACATGGCGCACACGATGCTGTTCACCATGGGTTATAACGCGCCGGAGGACAGAATCGACGGCGTGCTGGAACTGGCGTATCGCGAAGTGGCGAGCGCGCTGCGCCCGTGGACCATCGATTTTCACGTCGCGCAGAACGACGGGACGGTGAAGGGCTCCGGGTCGCACGATAAGACGGGGAAGCATTGTCTGCCGTTCGATCCGAATGGGAAGTTGGACATCGTGCGCGACGCGGGGGCGTGGCTGCGCGACGATCATGACCAGGTGACGCGCGCGACGCCGCACATCTGCTGGGACGGCTGCATGTTCCCGAACGCCGTCATGACCGATCCGAAGACGTGGAACGACGTGCTGAGCGTGATGATCGCGGTGCGCGACGCGCACGGGTGGGATTAAGCATGAAAAAGCTCAACGTCGGGATGGTCGGATACGGGTTCATGGGCAGGACCCATTCGAATGCGTTTCTGAAGGCCGCCAATTTTTTCGATATGCCGTTTCAGCCGGTGCTGAAAACGATCTGCGCGAGAAATGTCGAGCGCGCGAAGGCCTTCGCGGCGAACTGGGGATACGAACACGTCGAGACGGATTACCGCAGGATGGTGGAGTCGCCGGAGATCGATCTGATCGACATCGCCAGTCCGAACGACACGCATCTGGAGATCGCGCTGGCTGCCGCGCGAGCGGGCAAGATGGTGATGTGCGAGAAGCCGCTGGGCCGCAATGCGTGGGAATCGGAACAGATGGTGAAGGCGGTGGAAGAAGCGGGCGTCGCCAACATGGTGTGGTACAACTACCGCCGCGTGCCGGCGGTGATGCTGGCCAAACAGTTGATCGACGAAGGGCCGCCTGGGGCGGATTTTCCACTATCGCGCGAAGTTTTTGCAGGACTGGACCATTTCAACCGAGCTGCCGCAGGGCGGGGAAGGATTGTGGCGCCTGGATCGCAGCGTGGCCGGCAGCGGTGTGACGGGAGATCTGCTGGCGCACACCATCGACACGGCGCTGTGGCTGAACGGCGGCATCGAGGAAGTGTCGGCCATGACGGAGACCTTTATCAAAAGCCGCAAACATAATCTGACGGGACAAGTGGAGCCGGTGTCCATCGACGACGCGAGCCTGGCTCTGGCGCGGTTTCGCAACGGTTCCCTCGCGACGTTCGAGGCGACGCGGTATGCGCGCGGGCACAAGGCACTCTACACGCTGGAGATCAACGGCGAGAACGCGTCGATCATGTGGGATTTGCACGATCTGCATCGCCTGGAATACTTCGATCATCGCGACGAAGGGCTGGTCCGCGGATGGAAAAGCATCCATATTTCCGACCGCGAGCATCCGTACATGTCGCACTGGTGGGTGCCGGGATTACAGATCGGATACGAGCACACATTCATCCATCAGGTAGCGGATTTTCTCATCGCGTTGGGCGAAGGAAAGAGTGCGTCTCCCACGTTCCGCGAGGCGCTGGCGACCGAGGATGTAACGGATGCGGTGCTGGAATCCGCCGCCAGCAGGCAGTGGGTGAAGGTCAGGGAGCGCTAGAACTTTTGTCGACCATCAAGGAAGTGGCGGAACTCGCGGGTGTGAGCGTGGGCACGGTTTCGCACGTCATCACGGGCTCGGTTCCCGTGACGGAGCCGCTGCGGCGCAAAGTCCACGCGGCGATCAAGCGGCTGGACTATCATCCGAATCACATCGCGCGCAGCCTGAAAACCAGCAGGACGCGGACGCTGGGGATCATCGTTCCCGATCTGACGATTTCGTTTTTTCCGCAAGTGATTCGAGGCGCGGAAATGGCGGCGCGGCAGCAGAACTACACTCTCATGGCGGTCAATTCGGACGATCGCGCGGACCGCCAGAAGGAACTGCTGACGCTGATGCGATCGCAGAGGGTGGAGGGGATCTTGCTGGTGGTCGCGGCGGCGCCTACGTCGACTCCACAGATTTCGCAGATTATCGAGTCGGGGATACCCGTCGTTTATCTGGACCGGATTCCGGACCGCGAAGAGGTCGACTCGGTGTCGGTCGACGACGCGAAGGCGGCGGAGATGGCAGTCGAGCATCTGCTGGCGTCCGGCCACCGGCGCATCGCGCTGGCGACGGGTCCGCACACGCTGCGCAACGAGCAGCGGCGCCTGATGGGGTATCAGGAGGCTCTGGTGAAAGCCGGTGTGACTCCCGATGACGAATTAATCTGGGAGGGAAATTTTCGACCGGAAGATATTGCGGCAATTTGCGGGCCTCACCTGTCCGACCCGGCGCGCCGTCCGGACGCGATTCTGTCGACCAACGGCCCAACGGGTCTCGGCGTGCTGCGCGCGTTGCGGGAATGCGGATTGCGGACGCCGGAAGACATCGCCATGGTAACGTTCGACGAGCTGACGGTGGACGATCTGTTCACGCCGTCGATCACGACGGTGGTGCAGCCGGCGTATGACATCGGCTTCCGCGCGGCGCAGATTCTGTTGCAGCGGATCGAGACTGGGAACGCCGAAGGTCCGCCACTAACAGTGCGCCTGCCGGCGACGTTGCGGGTACGGAATTCGTCGGGGAATCCGGAAGGATAGGGGCTGCCGTGAAGCGCAGAGTCTACATCGAAACAACTGTCGCGAGCTATCTGACTGCGCGTCCGAGCCGGGACCTGATCGTGGCGGCGCATCAGGAGCTCACCATCGAATGGTGGGCGAAACACAGAGTGCGGTTCGACCTCTACATCTCCGATATCGTGCTGCGGGAGGCGGCCAAGGGCGACACGTTGGCCGCGTCGAAACGTCTGGCTGAGCTGAGCGGAATTGATGTACTTGCTCTCGATGATCATTCGCGGGACCTAGCAAGCGCCTTTATGGAAAGGAGGCTGATTCCTGAGAAGGCCGTCGAGGACGCGCTTCACGTTGCGGTGGCTACAGCTCAAGGGATGGACTTTCTGTTGACGTGGAACTGCCGCCATATTGCAAACGCCGAAGTTGTGGAGCGGCTTGAAGCGGTTTGTTCGGAACTGGGATACCGGATGCCGATCCTTTGCACGCCGGAACAGTTGATGGGAGACTAGGGACATGGGCGATCACATCGTGGAAGAGGTTCGGCGAATTCGCGAAGAGCACGCCGCCGAATTCAATTACGATCTTGATGCAATCTTCGCAGACCTCAAGCGGTTGGAGGCGGAGAGCAAGCAGCCCCGCGTTTCCTTTGGCCCACGCAGGGTTGCGAAGCGAGTTCGGTTATCGGATGGGCTTTCAATGGATTCCAACAGATAGGCGCTCAAAGTGTGAGGCGGGCCGAAATCAACTTCTACGAAGAAGTCTAAGACGCCCAGCGCGGCGGAACCTCGCCAGGGAAATGAAGGCCGTAGGGACGAGGTAGCAGCCGTTCGAAGTGACCCGTCGCTGATTGGGCGCGCACCTGCTGGCTCAACCGTCATTCCTCACTCATCCAGTGGTACGAAAACACGATTTCGATGGCTTGTCAGATTTGCTGAAATGTTCGAGAAATACAACGGGGCGGTCACGGCACTC
Organism: Bryobacterales bacterium; assembly: GCA_963749245.1. Classification (GTDB taxonomy): domain Bacteria; phylum Acidobacteriota; class Terriglobia; order Bryobacterales; family Bryobacteraceae; genus Palsa-187. The sequence goes on along the minus strand of CAVVNE010000068.1, from coordinate 275 downwards.
GCGACCGTTGTGATCGGCATTTTGACGTATGTCTATGTCACCGAGTCCAAGAGAGCCAATGCACTCACACAGCAGGCGCTGGTTCTCGGACAAAGAGCTTATCTGTCCTACGGAGACATTGACCAAATCCCATCGGGAATCAAAATCCACATCTCGAACTTCGGGCATGTTCCGGCGAAGATCATCGGCGGCACCGTGCGGTATCAGCACAACACCTACTCGGATAATCGAAGCCTGAGCGACATCGCGCGGAACGTAAGGGAGCTTCCGGTGCA
>CAVVNE010000067.1:0-58049 GCA_963749245.1 Bryobacterales bacterium | reverse complement strand
ACGCCCCGGCATCCGGGCCCCTGATGGCCTGGCCGCCGAACGCGTAGATCTGCCGTACAAGCGGCGACAGCCGGATAGCGCACCGGAACCGGCAGCGCCGCCACCGTGGTGAAGGTCCTGCCGTCCGTGGTGGCCAGCACCGAGGCATCGGGCTTGCTCCCGTCGTAGCCGCCACCACCATGTAGGCGGTGCCGCCGATGGTGACCGCCGCGGCGTCCGAACGCGGCGCGGGCAGTGATCCCGTCACGCTGCGGCGCCAGCGCCGGAAAAGGCCTGGACCGTGCCCACGGTCACCGGCGATCCGCCTCCGAAGACCAGCGTCCGCCCGCCGGAGGTCACACCGGCAGCATCGTGCAGCGGAGCGCTGAGCGCGCCGATCTGCGGGCGGCCCCCGTGGCCGTGCGCACCACGTACACGCCGCTGGACGACGCGCCGGCCGACGTCAGCCCGCCCAGCACGATGAGCTGGCCCGGCGATCCCGGCACCACCACCTCACGGCTGAGCGGTGCCGCCAGGCGCCACGGCAGCAAGCCGGACTCGGCGGCATCCAGGACGGGCGGCGGGGCCGCGACCCGGACCGGCGGCAGCGCGGTCCCGTGCGTGCGGGCGCCGCCGTGCGGGAGGATCGCGAACCACGCGACAACGGCGGCGACGACCACGGCCACCGTCGCCACGACGGCACGCCTGCGGCGCACGCGCGCCGACGCCCGGCGCCGCCGGGCACCCGCCTCCGGCCGTCTCCCTTGACCCGGGGACTCTGGCACCCGACTCATCATGCCGTAACACAAATGACAGCACCGTGAAGAAAACCTGGCCGTCCCGCTTGTTTACCACTCCCAGCCGCTGCTGGGTCACGAGTACTGGTTCGACCTCGATACGGCCGACGGCCAGCTCTTCCTAAACCGCATGCTCACGTCCCTGCAGCGGCGGCACTAGTCAGGACCCGGGAGGGAAAAGCTCGTTCAGCCATCGAGCCTTCCCGGCTGTATAGCGTGCCCTGGTGCCCGGCTTCAACCACCCGGTTATTTTCCGCGCGGAACTTGAATTTGTCGACCACTTCTTCCGGCAGGAATTCGGTATCGCCGATGTCGTCGACCTTCACCCATCGCATCATCTGACGGGCGATGACTTCCAGGTGCTTGTCGTTGATGTTGACGCCCTGTAGACGATAGACCTCTTGAATCTCGTTGACGAGATATTTTTGCAGGTCCTTTTCGCCCATCACGGCCATGATGTCGTGAGGATTGCGGGGGCCATCCATCAGCGGATCGCCGTGTTTGACGCGCTCGCCCTCCTGCACGTTGATGTGAGTACCGCGGGGGATGGCGTACTCCTTCTGCTCACCATCGTCGCCGATGATGTAGAGCTTGCGCATACCCTTGGAGATTTCGCCGTACTTCACAATGCCGTCGATTTCGGTGATGACGGCCGTCTCCCGGGGTTTCCGTGCTTCGAAAAGCTCCACCACGCGCGGCAGACCGCCGGTGATGTCCTTGGTCTTCGTTGTCGCGCGAGGAATCTTCGCAATGACATCGCCGGCGTGAACTTCATCGCCGTCCGACACCATCAAGTGGGCGTTCATCGGCATCAGGTAGCGCTTTTCCTCGGCCTTGGTGCCGCCCGCGGGGCGGACCAGAACAGCCGGGACGCGCTTCTCATCGGTCGAATCCATCACCACCCACTGCGAGCGGCCGGTGATTTCGTCGACCTGTTCCTGCATGGTGAGGCCGTCGGTCAGATCCTTGAAATGAACCACGCCCGTGACGTCGGTGAGGATCGAGAACGTGTACGGATCCCATTCGAGCAGCACCGCGTTGTTCTTGACAGGAGCACCGTCGGCGTAATGAATCTTCGCGCCGTAGACCACCTGGTAGCGTTCCTTTTCGCGGCCCTTTTCATCGATGATGGCGATGATGCCCGAGCGGTTCATGGAAATCAACTCGCCCTTGGCGTTTTTCACCGTGACGATGTTGATGAACTTCACGAAACCGTCGGATTTCGCATCCTGCTTCGACTGCTCGGCCGAACCCGTGGCCGTTCCACCGATGTGGAACGTGCGCATGGTGAGCTGCGTGCCCGGTTCGCCGATGGACTGGGCGGAGATGATCCCCACCGCTTCGCCGCGTTCGACCAGACGGCCCGTGGCCAGATTGCGGCCATAGCAGAGCTGGCAGACGCCTCGCTTCGATTCGCAGGTCAGCACGGAGCGAATCTTGACGCGGTCGATACCGGCGCCCTGAATCGCGCCTGCCAGGTCTTCCGTGATTTCGGAATTGACCGCGACGATCAGGTTTCCTTCGTAATCGAGCTGATCTTCCAGCGCCACCCGTCCCACAATGCGGTCGCGCAAAGGCTCGATGATTTCGCCCGATTCGATGATCGGCTCGACGTAAATTCCGTCGCTTGTGCCGCAATCGGTTTCGGTGACGATCACGTCCTGGGCGACGTCGCAGAGGCGGCGCGTCAGGTAGCCCGAATCGGCGGTTTTGAGCGCCGTATCCGCCAACCCCTTGCGGGCGCCGTGCGTCGAAATGAAGTACTGCAACACGTCCAGACCTTCGCGAAAGTTCGCGGTGATCGGCTGTTCGATGATCTCGCCCGAAGGCTTGGCCATCAGTCCGCGCATACCGGAAAGCTGGCGGATCTGTTGTTTCGAACCGCGCGCACCGGAATCGGCCATGATGTAAATCGGATTAAGGTAACGGCCCGTCCGGTCGTCCTCCTCCATGGTCTTGAACATTTCTTCCGAAACGCGTTCCGTCACCTTGGACCAGATTTCGATGATCTTGTTGTAGCGTTCGCCGTGGGTGATCGCGCCTTCCTGATACTGCGCGACCACTTCGATGACGGCCTTTTCGGCGCTGCGGACCAAGCCAGCTTTTTCGCCCGGCACGATCATGTCGTCGATGCCGATGGAGATGCCGGCGCGGGTGGCGTACAGGAAGCCGAGCGCCTTCACCTTATCGAGCATGCTGACCGTGATCGGCAGGCCGTATTTCAAATAGCAATATTGAACCAGCTGCGCGAGGCCCTTCTTCTTGAGCAGGCCGTTGATGAACGGCATCTCATCCGGCAGAACGTCGTTCAGGATGACGCGGCCGACCGTCGTGTCCATGTACTGCTTCACGAACTCGATCGGCTCGGTGTGCATCAGGTTCTGGCTGTCGAAGGCCTTGGTCAGGTCGATGACCTTTCCGGTGTAGCGCAGGCGGATCGGCGAAAGCGTCTCGACCTCGCCCATTTCGAGCGCGATCAGAACGTCGTCGATCGAAGCGAACATGCGGCCTTCGCCCTTGGTGCCGGGGCGCGCTTTCGTTAAATAATAAAGACCGAGCACCATGTCCTGCGTCGGGACCGCGATGGGCGCGCCATGCGCAGGCGACAGGATATTGTTCGACGAAAGCATCAACGTCGATGCTTCGATCTGCGCTTCCGGCGACAAAGGAATGTGGACGGCCATCTGATCGCCGTCGAAATCGGCGTTGAACGCGGTGCAGGTCAGCGGGTGCAGCTTGATAGCTTTCCCCTCGACCAGCACGGGTTCGAACGCCTGAATGCCCAGGCGGTGCAGCGTGGGAGCGCGATTCAAAAGGATGGGGTGATCCTTAATGACTTCTTCCAGGATGTCCCACACCACCGGGTCCTGCTGCTCCACCAGTTCCTTGGCCTGCTTGATGGTGGTGCAGTGGCCGCGCTGTTCCAGGCGATGATAGATGAACGGCTTGAACAGTTCGAGCGCCATCTTCTTGGGCAGCCCGCACTGGTTGAGTTTCAGTTCCGGCCCGACGACGATGACCGATCGGCCCGAGTAATCGACGCGCTTGCCGAGCAGGTTCTGACGGAAACGGCCCTGCTTCCCTTTGAGCGTATCGGACAGCGATTTGAGCGGCCGGTTGTTGGCTCCGCGCAGCACGCGCCCGCGTCGTCCGTTGTCGAACAGAGCATCGACCGCTTCCTGCAACATGCGCTTTTCGTTGCGGACAATGACGTCCGGCGCGTGCAACTCGATCAGCTTCTTCAGCCGGTTGTTGCGATTGATCACGCGGCGGTACAGATCGTTGAGATCAGACGTCGCGAAACGGCCGCCGTCCAACGGGACAAGCGGGCGCAGCTCCGGCGGAATCACCGGGATGACATCGAGAATCATCCATTCCGGCTTATTACCCGACTTGCGGAAACTCTCGGCAACGCGCAGGCGCTTGGCGTATTTCAGCTTCTTCTGCTGCGAGATTTCCGTCTTCATCTTCTCGCGGATGTCGAGGCTCAGGGCTTCACAATCGACCTTCTTGAGAAGATCCTTGATTCCCTCGGCGCCCATCATGGCGACGAATTTTCCTGGAAATTCCTGATCGAGCTGGCGCTTGCGCTCGTCGGTAATGACTTCGCCCTTCTTCAAATCCGGCACTTCGCCGTTATCGACAACAACGAAAGCTTCGAAATAAAGCACGCGTTCCAGCTCACGCAGAGTGATATCGAGCAGGTAGCCGATGCGCGACGGCAACCCTTTAAAGAACCAGACGTGCGAGCACGGGCTCGCGAGTTCGATGTGGCCCAGGCGTTCGCGGCGGACGCGCGACAGCGTGACCTCGACGCCGCATTTGTCGCAAATTACGCCGCGGTGCTTCATGCGCTTGTACTTGCCGCACAAGCACTCCCAATCGGCAATGGGCCCGAAGATGCGGGCGCAGAACAGCCCGTCGCGCTCCGGCTTAAAGGTCCGGTAATTGATGGTCTCGGGCTTGGTCACCTCGCCATGCGACCAGCTCCGGATTTTCTCCGGGCTCGCCAGCGAGATGCGAATCGAGTCAAAATCGGCGATCAAATTTGCACGGTCATACGGAGAAGAACGGTACATAATTTCCTCGGTTCCCTAATGTTTCAGACGCTCTTCGAGGCGGATGATACGATTGTCCATCTCGATCACCTTGCCGGTCAGAATCTCGAACTTTTGCTCCATGGACCCGATTCTGGAATCCAAACGATTTTCAAGAGCCTGAATCCTGGCGTTGATTACTATGAAATAGCTGACGTTTATCAGGATTCCAAGAATCGCGACTAGTGAAGGAATGCCGATCGACAAGTACAACTGCTGCTCGGTCATGTAGCCTCCTTATCAATCCGCCGCCAGAGCGGTGTCGATCTCTTCGGTCTGCTTCTTCATCAACTCGACATCCAGACACAACGATTGCAATTCGCGAATCAGAACGTTGAAGCTTTCGGGCACTCCCGGCTCGGCCGCCGCTTCGCCCTTCACAATCGCTTCGTAAATCTTGGCGCGACCGTAAACGTCGTCGGACTTGGCCGTCAACAGTTCCTGTAGAACATAAGCGGCGCCATATGCTTCCAGAGCCCAGACTTCCATTTCGCCGAAGCGCTGTCCGCCGAACTGGGCTTTTCCACCCAAGGGCTGCTGCGTGATCAACGAGTACGGCCCAATGGACCGCGCGTGGATCTTGTCGTCCACCAGATGCGACAGCTTCAACATATATATGTAGCCGACCGTCACCGGCTGTTCGAAGGTCTGGCCGCTGATGCCGTCGGCCAACTGGACTTTGCCGGAGCTCGGCAGGTTCGCCGATTTGAGCTGCGCCTTGATGTCTTTTTCGGTAGCGCCGTCAAATACCGGCGTCGCGAATTTTACACCCAGCGCATGCGCGGCCCAACCCAAGTGCGTTTCGAGAATCTGCCCGACGTTCATACGGCTGGGAACGCCCAGGGGATTCAGAACGATTTCGACCGGCGTCCCATCGGGAAGATACGGCATGTCTTCTTCCGGAACGATCCGCGCGATGACGCCCTTGTTCCCGTGGCGGCCGGCCATCTTATCGCCCACCGATAGCTTGCGCTTCATGGCGATATAGCACTTCACCTGCTTGATGACGCCCGGAGGCAGCTCGTCGCCTTTACGAAGTTTGGCGATTTTCTCATCCGTGATCTTTTCGAGCACCGCGATCTGCCGCGAGGTCATTTCTTCAATTTCGTCGACCTGTTCATTGAGCCGAGGATCCTTGTCCTTCAGCTTCATGCGCTTCAGATCGCGCGCGCGCAGCTTTTCGATCATGTCGCGCGTCAGGTCCGTGCCTTTTGCCAACAGCTTTTTGTTGGTCTTCTCGTCATGCAGATCGGCAAGCAACTGTTTGCCGTCCAGCATGTTCGACAGGCGCTTCGACCGCTCGTCATTGAGAATGCGTTTTTCGTCTTCCAGGTTGCGGCGCAGGCGCTCTTCCTGATTTTCGAGAATCAGCTTGGAGCGCTCGTCGAGTTCCGCGCCCTTGCGTGAAAACACTTTGCAATCGACCACGGTTCCTTCAATTCCCGGCGGACAGTACAGCGACGCGTCTTTTACATCGCCTGCCTTCTCACCGAAAATCGCGCGGAGCAGTTTTTCTTCCGGCGTCAACTGCGTCTCGCCCTTCGGCGTGACCTTGCCGACTAAGATGTCGCCCGGCTTCACCGTGGCGCCGATGCGAATAATGCCGCTCTCATCCAGATTCCGTAAAAAGCCCTCCGCGATGTTCGGAATATCGCGCGTGATTTCTTCCGGCCCCAGCTTGGTGTCGCGGGCGTCGACTTCAAACTCCTCAATGTGAATCGAGGTGTAGTAGTCTTCCTTCACCAGCTTCTCGCTGACGACGATCGCATCCTCGAAGTTGTAGCCGCGCCAGGGCATGAACGCGACGAGTACGTTGCGGCCCAGGGCAAGCTCGCCCAGTTCGGTGCAAGGCCCGTCGGCCAAAACGTCGCCCTTCTTGACCTTTTGACCCTGCATCACAATCGGCTTCTGATTGATGCAGGTGTTCTGGTTCGAACGTTTGAACTTCGTCATCGTGTAGATGTCGGCGCCCACCTCGCGCGAAAGCTGCCCTTCCTGGACGTTGCCTTCGACACGAACGATGATGCGCTCGCTATCCACCGAATCCACGATGCCGCTGCGCTTGCAAAGCACCACGGCACCCGAATCCCGAGCCGTTACGCGCTCCATGCCCGTCCCCACGTAAGGAGAATCGGCGCGCAGCAGCGGAACCGCCTGCCGCTGCATGTTCGATCCCATCAGCGCGCGATTCGCGTCGTCGTTTTCGAGGAACGGAATCAAACTGGCCGCCACCGAGACGAGTTGTTTCGGACTCACGTCCATATACTCGATCTCGCCGACGTGTTTCAGCACGAAGTTGCCGGCCTGCCGCGCGTTCACCAGCTCCGCCGTGATGTGGCCCTTATCGTCCATCGCCACGTTGGCCTGCGCGATGATGTACTTGTCTTCCTCCCACGCCGACAGATAGTCGCAGTGGGCTTCGTATTCGAGCGTCCCCTTCTTGCCGCCGGCGGATTTGATCGCCTTCTGCAATTCAGGGTGCAGCAGCACCTGGCCGACCTTCAGATCGGTGTCGCCAGGATTCAGAATCTGCACTTCGTCGACAACATGGCCATCTTTGACGCGTCGATACGGGCTTTCGATGAAGCCGTATTCGTTGATCCGCGCGAAGCACGACAGCGAGCTGATCAGACCGATGTTCGGACCTTCCGGCGTTTCAATCGGGCAGATACGGCCATAGTGCGTCGGATGCACGTCGCGAACTTCGAATCCGGCGCGCTCGCGGGATAGACCGCCCGGTCCAAGAGCCGAAAGTCGCCGCTTGTGCGTGATTTCCGACAGAGGGTTCGTTTGATCCATGAACTGCGACAACTGCGACGAGCCGAAAAATTCGCGGATCGCGGCCATTACCGGCTTGGCGTTCACCAGGTCGTGCGGCATCGCCGTCGACATCTCCTGATACACGCTCATCTTTTCTTTAATCGCCCGCTCCATGCGCACCAGGCCGATGCGGAACTGGTTTTCCAGCAGCTCGCCCACCGCGCGCACGCGGCGATTCCCCAGGTGGTCGATATCGTCCACCGCGCCGATGCCCTTGCGGAGCTTCAGCAGGTATTTAATCGTCCCGATAAAATCGTCGTGATCGAGAACGCGCCGGTCCATCGGATTCTTATCCGCGGGCCATGATTCGGGCGCATAATCCGCCTTCTCGTGCAGCTTGATGTTGAACTTCATGCGGCCCACGCGCGAAAAATCGTACTTGCGCGCGTCGAAGAACATGCCCTGATAAAGCTGCGTCGCGGTATCCACGGTCGGCGGATCGCCGGGCCGCAGTTTGCGGTAGATTTCGAGCAGCGCGTCGTTCTGCGCCTTCACCGAGTCCTTCTTGAGCGTCATCGAGATGACGTTGCCCACGTCATCGAGCTCGGGGAAGAACATGTCGAACGTCGTGATGCCGGAATCCATCAGCTTGGCGATGATCGGCGCAGTCAATTCGTGATTGGCCTCGATCAGCACCTCGCCCGTGTCCATGTCGACAACATCGGCAGCGACAAACGCGCCTTCCAGGTCGTTCGGCGAAACCTCCACCTGCTCGATCTTCGCCTTCTGAATGTCCCTGAAAACACTGTTGGTGATCTTGCGGCCCTGCGTGACTACTGTCTCGCCCGCCTTCGAGTTAATGGCATGCGACAGCTTGTGGCCGACGATCCCGTCCTTCACTTTGCCGTCCCGGTCCACCAGCCGCCAGAACAGTTTTTTGTCCTTGATGACGATGTCGTTGGTCTTATAGAACGCCCGCAGAATCTCGGCGTCGGTCTTCAGACCAAGCGCGCGCAAAAACACCGTGCCGTAGAACTTTCGCTTGCGATCGATGCGCACATGCAGCAGATTCTTGACGTCGTATTCGAACTCCACCCAGCTTCCGCGATAAGGAATGATCTTGCCGAGGAAGTACCCCTGCGCCTGCTGGCGCTCGAAAAACACTCCAGGCGACCGGTGCAACTGCGAAACGATCACTCGCTCCGTGCCGTTGATGATGAACGTGCCGTTCTCCGTCATCAAAGGAATTTCGCCGAAGAAAACTTCCTGTTCCTTGATGTCGCGGATCGTTTTAACGCCCGTCTCCGGATCTTTATCGAACACCGTCAGCCGGATCGTGACCTTCAGCGGAGCCGCGTAGGTCATGCCCCGCTCCTCGCACTCGGTCACGTCGTACTTCAACTGCAAGCCCACGGGATCGCCGCAGCGGTTGCAGAAAGTAACAATATTCTTGTTAAATGTTCCGCAGCGATGGCATAGCACATCGCCCAGATGGAACGGATCCGTCTTGATGGTCGCGCCGCACGCCGGGTTGCGGCAGGTCGACCGCAGATGGTGCAGGCCCTTCAGATTTCCGCACTTGCACTCCCAGTTGCCGATCGCGTAATCGACGAATTCGAGCTGGCTCAATCCCCGAAAATCGGAGATCGGAAAAACGCTTTTAAAAACGCTCTCCAGACCCGTGTCGTCGCGTTCGCTCGGCAGCAGATCCATTTGCAGGAACCGCTCGTAGGATTTTTTCTGGACCTCGATCAGATTAGGGATCGGGATTGTCGTTTTAATTTTTGAAAAATCGACTCGGTCGCGGTAAGAGACATGTTCCGGGGTTTGCATGATCCAAAGTCCTCAGTTCCGATCGGACGCCGGCGGGCGGTCAGGATGCCGCCGGTAAATCAAAACAAAAAGGCCCGACAGTGTGAATACACTTCGGGCGGGGTATGTGCGCGCAGGGCAAAGCCTAGCGGTAGTTCAGACGAACTGCCGAGCAGATCGCGGAGTTCCAAATTCACCTTTGCCAGTTACGGTGTCCTTCTCCAGTTAATCAAAGCATAACAAACGCCATTTCACTCTGTCAAACGGCGTTCCTGCGCGCCAGGACAAGAGGTTCCCCGCCCCGCCGCGCAAGTGGCTAAAAAATCTGGTTTACGCTGCGCGCAGAATCTATTTCACTTCGACCGAGGCGCCCGCGTCGACGAATTTCTTCTTGATCGTCTCCGCTTCGTCCTTGGTCACGCCCTCTTTTACGGTCTTGGGCGCGCCGTCCACCAGATCCTTGGCTTCCTTCAAGCCGAGGCTGGTTACTTCGCGTACAGCCTTGATAACATTGATCTTGTTGGCGCCAGCGGCGGTCAGAACCACCGTGAACTCGGTCTTTTCCTCGACCGGAGCCGCTGCCGCCGCGGCGCCCGCCGCCGGAGCCGCCACGGCCGCTGCCGCCGCCGAAACGCCCAGCTTTTCCTCAAGCAACTTCACCAGGCTCGATGCCTCGAGGAGCGTCAGCCCTTGAATCTGTTCCGCAATCGCGTTGATGTCTGCCATTTCCCTTATCCTTTACTAATTAGCTCGAAAACTTGTTTTCTTTCACGCCCTGGTCGATCACCACCGCCAGGTTCCGTCCCACTCCGCCGATCGCCGTCACCAGCCTCTGGGCCGGCGCCTGGATCAAATACAGCAGTTTCGCGTAAATTTCTTCCTTCGGAGGCAGGCTGGCCAGCGCCTGAATGCCGGTGACGTCCACCACCCGGCCCTCCACCATTCCCGCCTTAAACGTAAAGCTCGGGTTCGCTTTCGCGTACGCCGTCAGAGCCTTGGCCAGCGCCACCGGATCGCCCGACGTGTAGGCGATGGAGCACATGCCCTTCAGATTCTTCAACAGGTCGCCCACCGGAATCCCTTCGGCCGCCTTCTCGCCGATGCGATTCTTAATCACCTTGTAGTTGGCGCCCGCGCCGCGAATGGTCTTGCGGAGCTCGAAATCCTGACCCACCGTCAGTTTCTCGTAGCCGGTCAGGAACACGTTCTGCGCCTTGGCGAGCTTCTCGCGCAGCGCCTCCATGTCCTTCTGTTTTTCAGGTTTCTTTTTCATGTCGTTGACCTAATAATGTCGACCTATACGGTTTTCGCGTTAAACGGCGCCACATCCAGCGGCACGCCCGGCCCCATGGTCGAACAGACCGTGACGCTCTTCACGTACTTGCCCTTCGCGGCTGACGGCTTGGCTTTAATCACGGCATTCAGCAGAGTCGTCGCGTTTTCCACCAGCTTCAGGGAATCGAAACTCACCTTGCCCACCGGCACGTGAATCACGCCCGTCTTGTCGACGCGAAATTCTACCTTACCGGCCTTGACTTCGCGCACCGCATTGGCAACGTCGGTGGTGACCGTGCCGGTCTTCGGATTCGGCATCAACCCGCGCGGGCCGAGGACTTTACCCAGCTTACCGACGCCTCGCATCATGTCCGGCGTCGCGATCACGGCGTCGAAATCGGTCCAGTTTTCGGTCTGGATCTTCGTCACCATATCGTCGCCGCCCACCAGATCGGCGCCGGCGTCCAGCGCTTCCTTCAGCTTGTCGCCCGAGGCGATCACCAGCACTTTCTTCGACTTACCGAGCCCATTTGGCAGCACGACGGTACCGCGCACCATCTGGTCGGCGTGTTTCGGATCAACGCCCAGCCTCATGTGCAGCTCGACGGTTTCGTCGAACTTGGCGAACTTGATTTTCTTGACGAGAGGAACGGCGTCGTCGAGAGTGTACGGCTTCGTCTCGACCTGTTTTAACGCAGCAGAATACTTCTTACCAGATTTGCGGCTCATGTTGTGAATGGTCCAAACGGCCCGGGTCGAAACTCGACCCGCAAGCCTCCCAAGGGAATACGAAACTAAAGGTTAACAAACTTGCTCAAGCGATGCAACTACCATTCTGAAAGCGCCATCTTGCCCTGGAGCGTGGCGCTACGACGACACAACCTCGACTGTCTCTGCCCGGGTTATGGGCTCGGGTACCTGCTCGCCGTGCAGGATCATGCCTTCAATGTGAAACTCGATTGCCTCGTGAATGAGCTCTACCGTTTGCTCATAGGTTTCGGCGGCAGCGATGCAGCCGGGAAGATCCGGAACGTGGGCGCTGTATCCGGTCCCGGTTTTCTCAATAAGTGCAACGTACCTGCTCATTTATCCAGCCCCGCTTGTTTCAGGATACTCTTTTGGGTCTTCGGGTCGAGTTCCATGATCGAGGTCCATGTGAAGGGTGTCCCGCTATTGTGACCGTTCCGGACTTCTCGCCATGATGATATTGACGGTGGCTTCCTTTTTGACGAACTTGCATCCATCCGTCGCGCTCAACGAGACGAATCGCATCTCGCACCTTCACAGTGGCTTATGCCCTACTTTCCGACCGCTTCCCGGCATTTCTCGAACAACTGAAGCAGCGTCTCCACCTGCTCCTCCGGAGTCTTCGGCGACTTCCCGCCAAACCCCGCGCCCGCCGACGTCTTGCCCATCCCCGTCGTCGTGCTGATGAACCGCATCAATTCCAGCGCGACTTCATCCTTGCTCAGGCCCGTGCGCGGCGGTGTTTCTTTTTCTTCCGTCATATAATTTCTAAGAGTACTCGATTCCCGCCTCCATGCCAACCGACGCCCGCCGTCTCATCCGTAAAATGCGCGGCGGTGCGCAGGCGCATCTCATCGAAGCGTCCGACGGCCACGCCTACGTCGTAAAATTCCTCAATAACCCTCAGCACCGGCGCATTCTGATCAACGAATGGATCTCCTCGACGTTCTTGGACTATCTGGGAATCGCCACGCCCGCCTCCGCCATGGTCCGCATCTCCGAGGATTTTCTCGCCGCCAATCCCGAAGCGCATCTGCAACTCGGCGCGCGCCGCGACACCCCTCAACCCGGCTGGCATTTCGGTTCCCGCTTCCCCGGCAACCCATCGGCGACCACGGTCTACGATTTCTTGCCCGATGCGATTCTAGACCAAATCGAAAATCTTTCAGATTTTCTCGGCGCCCTCGCGTTCGATAAATGGATGGGCAACGCCGACGCGCGCCAGTCGATCTTTTTTCGTGCCCGATTGAAGGAATGGATCCCCGGCTCGGAAGCGCACGGCCTGAAAATGGGCTACGTCGCGCAGATGATCGACAACGGCTTCGTCTTCAACGGTCCGCACTGGCAATTCAACGATTCGGCGATCCAGGGCCTCTATTTCCGCCCGCACGTATATAAAAATGTCCGAGGCCTGGCAGATTTCGAGCCTTGGCTCTCGCGCATCGTAAACTTCCCCGAAGAGATCGTCGATCGGGCCGTAAAGTCGATCCCTCCGAGTTGGCTCGCAGGGGATGAAGACGCCTTCGAAGTCCTTCTCGCGCGTCTCCTGAAGCGCCGCGCGCGCGTGCCGGACCTGATCGAGAACACGAGCGGAGGTCTCGGCAATCCGTTTCCGAAGTGGCGCTAACAAATCCTGTCAATTATGTGGCGCACGCACTCGTGCGTGCCGTGTCGAGACTCGTCTCGACACCACCCTCTGAGCGACGCGCCTGCCCCGCCGCTCCACAGCCGCTTGATTGGCCATGGTGGGGCAGGCGGTTCCGCCTGCCAATCGCGGCTCGTAACAATTTTTTCCCGCAACCTGCTCACGAGCCCCTTATGACGTAATACGGCTGCCCAACAAGATCCGCGGGAAACCCAGGCACCAGCCACGCCCGATCCGGCGCCGATTTCACCTCGAAGTAGTATTGCAGCGGATACGCCGAGTCCGTGTACGCGCCCGGGATCGACGCTGCGTAGGGCGATCCCATTCGCTCCATGGCAACGGACCGCCAGCGCTCCGCCTGATTGACATGCCGGTAATGCAGAACCGCCGACGCGAGCACCGGACCGGCGAGCTCCAGCATCAAAGGCTGCCCGCGTCGAAATCGGTTGGGCACGCCGTGGCGCATCGGCGCGGACGGGCGACGCGGGTGCCCCGTCGCTTCGGCGATCGCCGCCTGCACCTTCGCGTCTCCAGTGACAACAGCCGCGGGAAGCCGCTTTTCTAAGACTGCAATATCGGCATCGATGGCAGTGAGCCGGTCCAGCCAGTGGCCCCGGAGCCACGGCAGTTCGCCGACCGTGATATCCGCAACGTAGACCCCCTTGGCCTTCTCCGCCAACCCTGCCCACGCAGCACGCGCGGCACGGTATGCCTTGAGAGCCTCCTCCAGAGCGGCGCGATCGCCCGTACGTTCGTGAGATCGAATAAAGAACCCCGGCGCGGAATTTCGCCGCGAAAAATCTGCCTAATCCGGACTGGATGGCGATATCCACATCCACCCGCCGGTCTTTCACCGGACGCGCCGCGCCCGCCAGATCCTCCAGCCACTGCGCGACCTCGATGGGCGAATATTTCCCGCTCCTCTCCCCCTTTAGCAACTCGCCCGCGAAGTCGTTGATACGCGAAAACAGCTGCGGATCGAGAGGACTCGTATTGCCGAAAACCTTCGGCGACGGCGTATCGCTATATTCGGTCCTGGCCGCCTCCACCATCGACTGATTGGTGTAAATCTCCGGCCAATAATTATTGTTCGCCGCCGACGGCAGATGCGCCGTGGTGACGATCGGCAGTATGCGGCTCGCAGCGGCCAGCGATGGCTCGACGTCGACCCTCGCGTCCGGGTCATACAATTTCCGGCCCCAAACGCGATACGTGTCGAGGTACTTTTCCCAATCCCAGCGCGGACGCAGCGACGCGTCGGCGTAGGCGCAGCGTCCTCCCGCCAGGCCCGATCCACGCCGCCCCTTGAACGAGAGAGGCTCCATGATCTCCACGCCGCTCGATCCGCAAAACTGAAACGCGCGCGAGTAACCGGCGGCGAAAACCGGATCGGCCCACGTGAGCAGGCGCTGCGTGCCCGGCCAGATGCGCCACAGTATCTCGAAACGCCGATCCTCGCGCAGCAGGTCGGCGTAACCGTAGCGGGTGAAACTGCGCGAGCCCGTGCTCAGCGCCATCAGCCCGCTATCGCGATGGTCCGGCTTGGGCACTTCCTGATCGCGAATATCGGCCTGATGGTACGGCATTCCCATGTGCTCGGCCCAGAACTTCGGCGAAACTTTGACAGGCATGCCGGTGGCCAGCGCGAGGTCGATCATGCCCTGGTCGATGCCCTTAGAATGCAGGTCGATCTCGACCTTCCGCCCGCAGCGCTTCACGCCATCGAACACCATGCCCCAAAATGGATAACTCCCTTCCGCGACCCCACTTTCGCCGTGAACGCGCAGCGTAACTCCCGAAATGGCGGGACACGCGCGCAGCAGCGCGGTCAGCGCATCGCGGCAATAGGGCCCGTGATTCTCCGCATTCAACCCTTCGATGGTGTAGGTCGGATGCGGGCTGTTCTCCCACACATACCCGTGCATCCAGATGCCCAACTGGAATTGGAGTCCGTGGCTGACAGTCTGCTCGCTGATAAAGCGCAGCGTTTCAAGGTTGCGGTCGCGCTCGGCTTCCGCAAGGTTCACAGCGCGGACGTTGTACCCGGGCACGGAAAGCAGAAAGGGGTACGCGAACAGGAAATAGGCGTCCGTGACCGCGCGCAGAAAGTCGTACCCGATGCCAAAGCTGAGGTTAAATCGATTGAACCGGTTCTCCGCGAGCATCGCCAGGTAACGCGGCCACATCTCGCGATCGTAAAACCACGGCTTGTCCTCCACCTCGCTGGTAAAGAGCCGCTGCACGCTGCGGACGGCGTTGGCCGGCCGGTCCGCGGAGGATTGCGGCAGAGCCAGCGCAGCACTGGTAAGCAGAAAGTCGCGCCGATTCACAACAGGATTGTACTGCTTTTCGTTCCTTCTCCTGCACTCCGGTCCATTCGCACATGGAGCCGCGACCACCGGGAGCGGTCCGGGTTACACGCGAATATATGTAACCGTATGATGCGCCAGCAGCCTGCCATCGGCGCTGACGCACTCGGCGGTCCCGTAAATCAACTGCCGCCCGAACTTCAGCACCTTGGCCGAGCACCGGAAGCTCTCCCGTTTCGCCGCGCCCAGGAAATTTGTCTTCATTTCCGCCGTGACCGAAGCATCCGCAAGCCCAAGCCGAGTCTTAATGGCGAGCCACATCGCCACATCGGCCGCCGCCATAAAAACCTGCCCACTGACAATCCCACCCGGCCTCTCAAACGCCTCCTGAAACGGGACGTCGAGGGTGCACTCCCCATCATCGATTTTTTGCAAAACGAACCCAAGGTTCCGAGTAAACGCAACGTCGGCAAGCAGTTGCCGGAGCTCCTCTTCGGTGCAAGCGAGCTTCATGAACTCCTCACTTTAGCGGAATCGCAGGCCACATAAGGAGCCCCGATCTTGACCCCGTAAGCGATCAGCTTATTGTGCCAGGATAGGAAATATGGGTGACCTTTATTTGGATGACCTTGAGAGCAAGACCTACACCGACAAAATGATCCTAGAGGACGTCCGTGCACTGGTCAACAGCGGTCAGCGCGAAGGAACCTTGATTGACTACAAAAGCGACGTCTCGGAAAAAGATACCTGGGCGCCATCCGTGGCGGCCTTTGCAAACAGCTTCGGAGGTCTCATCGTCTTTGGCGTCGAGAGCAAGAACGATCAACCGCTGAGGCTGACCGGTTTCGACCCCCACGGCGTTGAGATGAAAACCAAGCTTACGAGCATGGTTATCAACCGAATCCAGCCCCGTCCCGATTTCGCCGTCCGGGTCGTCACGCATGATCAAGACCCGAAAAAAGAAGTAGCGCTTTTGCGTGTCGAGGAGGGTCGTAACCCGCCGTACATGTACTCGAAGGACGGGCAGCATCGAGTATATATTCGCATTGGCGCCCAAAAGGTCGAGGCAGACTACCTACAACTCTCAGGTCTGCTTGAAAAACGAGCAAAGAATGCATCGAAGGCTGTCCCCTCCACGAATGAGATGTTCGGCTCAAGCTCCTTCCTCCACGTGCCAACACCCCCCGAGCCCCGAGGACCGACCGAAACGGAGTCGGACTACGAACTGAGAGTCTTGCGCGGTTCTAATTTGGTCAGTTCCGAAAACTTCAGGTTCATCCTCTCACCTCGAAACGTTGGGCCGCGCGTGCGGATGAATTTTGCGACCGAACACCTGTTCTGGAAATGCATCCGTGACGTACTGGGCGCACCCCTAAATGATGGGCCAGTTATCCGATCAGCAAACGCGACGATATTCCAAACGCGCGACCAAGCTTATGGCGAGCAGCGGTTCGGCCTCGCCGCACAAGGGGGGATCGGGTTCGTTTCCTTTCCCGGGATTAGGACCGGCACCGGCGTATTTTTCGTACCGATGGATTTTTGCCGGACCCTGATGGATTTCATTTGCATCTCGTCCCTGTTCTATGAAAGAGCCCTTCGGTTCTATGGGTCATGTGTGCTCGCGGTCAGCATGACGTCCGGCGTCGTTAGTCTGTTTGACGGTTTCCCAGGATTCGGCCCGAACGACCACCTCAAAGGCACGGACCTCTTTTATCCGCCACTTAAAGTTATGAATGTGAGCGGCGCCGCTCAGATCGAACTGGCGATTGCTCCAATGTCGGCCAATCGGCTACAGGATCATTTGGAGGCTATTCTTACCGACTTGGCACGGCTCAACGGAAGGGTTCTCGATCCGAGATTCCGGGGAGGAACGCGGAGACTCGTGGATGGCTCCGTCGAACGCTTGCATGCCGCGCGCGCACTACCATGAGGTGTCGTAGCGCCCGTGTCAGCTGCCCTTGTTTCCAGTTGATCGGTCTCGCGTCCGCAATGACCAGTTGCACCCCTCAAATTCCCAGGCGCTGAAGTGTAGCGACTTCCTGGTGCAAATCCTCAATAGCGTAGTTCATCCACACGTCATGGGCCTTCAGAAAACCATCCAGCTCATAGCGCGTTTCAAACCCCAGCAACCGTCGTAACTCCGACTTCGTGATACGACCGGCCTTGTATTCTTCCAGGCCGAAACCTTCGAGCGCCCGGCGCGACAGGTCTTCGCCGTCCGCGCTGAGACGGTTGGCAAGATCGTCGGGAATGGGCAGCGTCAAGTTCATGTTCTCTTCCTTAGCTTAACCCGGTCAACCCTCCCAGCGTGACCCCGTGATGGCTATTTTAACGCGAAGACCGAATTCCGCAGGGAAAAACACATAAATCTTGCGCCGTCATCTCCCCTATTTCCATACTCAACCTACTTTTACCCGCCGCATCCCCGCTCGACTCGTGTGTACTCTAATCTGGAAGGGAGCAGTGCTGATTCCACTAGGAGCCGATCAACGAAATCGGGCGTTTCGGGCGTTATTTTCCGAAAGCAACCTTCCGGCCGTCAGCCGGAAGTCTTTCAGAGTCTTTAGCATGAAAGGAACTGACCTAACCCCCTCGCGCTATCGGGGCGTTATTTCGGTTGACGTTCGCGGTATCGTAAAGTATTAGCGAATTATGGGTGTAACTCTCACGCAAACCCGCTCGGCTGAATTTCGCGAGGCGCTCGAAAACCGCGTCCTGGTGGCCGACGGAGCTATGGGCACCACCCTTTACGCCAAAGGCGTCTTCATCAACCGCTGCTACGACGAGCTGAATCTCTCGCTCCCCGCGCTGGTTCGCGACGTTCATCAGGAGTACATCAAGGCCGGCTCGGAGATCCTCGGCACCAATACCTTCGGGGCAAATCGCAAGCGCCTCGCTGCTTACGGCTTCGGCGAAAAAGTGCGCCTGATCAACCAGGCCGGCGTACGGATCGCTCGCGAGGCCGCTCGGGAACTGGCGTTCGTCGCAGGCACTGTTGGACCTCTCGGCATTCGTCTGGAGCCCCTCGGCCCCACCAGTTTTGAGGAAGCCCGAGCCATCTTTCGCGAACAAGTGGAAGCGCTGGTGGAGGCCGGGGTCGACCTGCTGATCCTTGAAACCTTCCGCGATTCGAACGAAATTCGCGAAGCTATCTTCGCCGCGCGCGAGGCCGCCGGCGACGACATCGCGATCATCGCGCAGGTCAGCATCGAGGACGATTGCCGCCTCCGCGATGGCACGTCGACCGAGGATTTTACGCGCCGTTTAGATGAATGGCCCGTCGATGTGATCGGCGTCAACTGCTCCTCCGGGCCGAAGGTCATGCTGGAGGCGATCGAGAAGATGCTCGCCTTCACCAAGAAGCCTTTGAGCGCGATGCCAAACGCCGGGCTGCCCGCGACCATTGAGGGCCGCAATATTTATCTGTGCTCGCCCGAATACATGGCGCAGTACGCACGCCGATTCTTGATGGCCGGCGTCCGCATCGTCGGCGGATGCTGCGGCACCACCGCCGCGCACATCAAGGAAATTCGCAGCGAGGCGCGCAGCCTCCAACCAGCCATCCGCAAGCTCGACGTGACGGTGGAAGAACCGGCCACTCGCACCAAGTCTCTCGAAAAGATCCCCATCCCTGAAAAAAGCGCGCTCGGCGGGAAACTCGCGGCCGGAAAATTCGTCGCCTTCGTCGAAATTCTTCCTCCGCGCGGCATCGACGCGTCGAAGGAAATCGATGGCGCGAAACTCTGCAAAACCGCCGGCATCGATTGCATCAACGTGCCGGACGGCCCTCGCGCCAGTGCCCGCATGAGCGCGCAGGTCACCTGCCAGCTTATCCAGCGCCACGCCGATATCGAGGCCGTGCTTCATTTCTGCTGCCGCGATCGCAATATTCTCAGCATCCAAAGCGAGCTGCTAGGCGCCTACGCGGTCGGCGTAAAAAATCTGATCTGCATCACCGGCGATCCGCCGCGCATGGGCACCTATCCCGACGCGACCGCCGTATTCGACGTCGACGCCATCGGACTGACCAACATCGTGAACAATCTGAATCACGGCCTCGACATCGGCGGCAACCCCATGGGTTCGCAAACAGGCCTGCTCATCGGCGTCGGCGCAAACCCGGGCGCTCTAAATATGGACGAAGAACTGAAACGCTTCGACTGGAAAGTCCGCGCCGGAGCCGAGTACGTCGTCACACAACCGGTGTTCGATTTGGACTTGCTCGAAGCGTTCATGAAGCGCACCGAACATCACAAGCTGCCGTTCATCGCCGGCATCTGGCCTCTCACCAGTTTCCGCAACGCCGAGTTCATGGTGAACGAGCTGCGCGTGCCCGTTCCGCAGAAATATATGGACCGCATGCGCGCCGCCGAAAGCGCCGAAGCCGCGCGCGCCGAGGGAATCGCCATCGCCCGCCAGATGGTGGAACGAGTCCGTCCGCTGGTCGCGGGCGTGCAATTGAGCGCTCCCTTCGGACGGTATCAAATGGCGATTGAAGTGGCGGAGGCAATCGGTCCGCGCGAATAGGCAGTCGAAACGGCTAAACTAATTCGGTGGCAACCGATCTCATCGAGATTGACGCCGAGCGTCCCTCGGAAACCGCGATTGAACGCGCCGCCGCCGCCGTGCGCCGTGGCGACCTCGTCGCCATCCCGACCGATGCGCTTTACACATTGGTCGCTGATCCGCTCAATCTGCACGCCGTCGGCCGCGTGTTCGCCGCCAAGGGTCGCGATATTCACCGCGCCCTCCCGTTACTGGTTTCCGACGTAATCATGGCCGAAGAACTGGCCAAAGAAGTCTCCGCGCGCTTCCGGCTTCTGGCCCGCTACTTCTGGCCGGGCGCGTTGACCATCATCGCTCCGGCATCTTCACGAGTGCCTCTGAAAGTCACCGGCAACACCGGCCGCATCGCCATGCGCCAGTCGAAATCGAAGGTGGCCAACGCACTGCTCGACAGGCTCGCCCAGCCGCTGATTTCGACCAGTGCGAATCTCTCTGGCCAGCCGACTTGCGCCAGCGGCATCGAATGCTTCGGCATGATGGACGGGCGCGTAGACCTGGTGCTCGACGGCGGTCTGGCGACCGGCACCGGCGCGACAACGGTCGACGTGACGGAACCCTACTGGCGAGTCATAAAAGAGGGCGCCATCGGCGAAAAAGAGATCGCCGAGGTGTTAAAAGGAACGTAGAGTTAGCTCACCGTAACTTTCAATCGTCTATCATCGAAAATGGTAGCAGGAGATTCAAACTATGCCATTCACCCGACGGCAGGTTCTCATGGCGCTTGGTTCGTCCACGGCTCTAACGCTGATTCCGAAACTACAGGCTGCCACTGTCCGGATCGTCGAGTTCGACAGCGCCGGCCGCAGAACGGGCGTCGTCACGCTGGAGAAGATCGTGAAGACCAACGCCGAATGGCGCAAGCAATTAACCGCCGAGCAGTTCGACGTCACCCGCCGCGAGGGGACAGAGGAAGCCTTCACGGGCAAGTATGCCAACAATCACGCAGCGGGCATTTATCGGTGCATCTGCTGTGCGACGGCGCTGTTCAGCTCGGACACGAAGTTCGAGTCCGGCACCGGCTGGCCCAGCTTCTGGGCCCCCATCGCCAAGGAAAACATCACCAACAGAGGCGACCATAGCTTCGGCATGGATCGCACCGAAGTGAAGTGCGCCCGCTGCGACGCTCATCTCGGCCATGTCTTCGACGATGGACCGAAACCCACCGGCCTGCGCTACTGCATGAACTCCGCGGCCCTCAATTTTGAACCGAAAGCGAAAGGATAAACGGTCATGAAGCTTCTTCCCTTGTTCCTTACTGCGGTCTGCGCGTTTGGCGCGCGCATTCCCGCTCCCGCCACCGACATCAAAACTCCCGCCGCGAAAACCGCCACCGCCGTGTTCGCCGGAGGCTGCTTCTGGGGAGTCGAAGGCGTGTTCGAAAGGGTGAAAGGCGTCACGGATGTCGTGGCTGGATTTGCCGGCGGCAAAAAGGAAACCGCGCACTACGAAATCGTTAGCGAAGGCCGCACCGGCCACGCCGAATCGGTGAAGATCACCTACGACCCTTCGCAGATCTCTTACGGCCAGCTCTTGCAGATCTTCTTTTCCGTCGCCCACGATCCGACCGAGCTGAATCGTCAGGGTCCGGATGAAGGGACGCAATACCGCTCGGCGATTTTCTATGTTGACGACGAACAGAAACGCGTCGCCGAGGCCTATATCCAGCAGCTCAACGACGCGAAAGTCTTCCGCCACCGCATCGTGACGCAGCTAACGCCGTTCACCGGTTTCTACGCCGCCGAGGCCTATCATCAGCATTACCTCGACCACCACCCAAACGATCCCTACATCGTCTACAACGATCTGCCGAAGGTGCGGGATCTGCAAAAACAGTTCCCGGAACTGGTCGCAAAACGCTAGCCGCCACGTTATAATCAGGGGTGAGCGCGGGAGTAACTCAGTGGTAGAGTCACAGCCTTCCAAGCTGTTGGTCGCGGGTCCGATTCCCGTCTCCCGCTCCATCCTTTAAGGTTTCAGATACTTCGCCAGGAACGCGTAAATTTCCTGGCGCGAATCGCGCGCCAGCTTCGTGTCCAGCCGGTTGAACATGTGGCCTCCCGGCGCATCTTCGTAGATTTTCGATTCGAACGGCTTGCCCTCGGCTTTCAGCGCCATGATCATCCGCTTCACCTCCAGCACGTTGACGTCTTCGTCGTTGGTGTTGGAGTGGATCAGCAGAGGAATCGCCAGCTTCGCCGCGTAGGTAATCGGCGACCTTTTCTCGTACTCCTTGATGTCTTCCCGCACCGACTTGCCGATGTGATACGCCGCCGAGTATTGCGCTTGGTACCCGGCCGACTCATAGCCCATCCTCAGCACCAGGTCGCTTACCGGCACGCCCGCGTATGCCACCGCATAACCGGAGTCCGGACGCGCCAGGATCTCCATCAGCGTGATCAGACCGCCGTGGCTCCAGCCGATCGCGCCTACCCGCTTGGGGTCCAGGAAGCTATATTTCTCCAGCATCCAAGCTTTGCCCGCCAACACGTCGTCCACCTCGCGCCCGCCGTAATCGATCTGGTTGTAGAAGCCCTGCCCGTAACCGGTGCTGCCCCGGTAATCCGGCGCGATCACGGCGTAACCTTGCTCCATCATTTCGCGAATAATATGAGCCAGCTCCACCGACGACACGTCGCGGTGCAGCCCCTGATGCGCCAGCACCAGCAACGGCTGCTTCTTCGAACGGTCCATTTTCTTCGGAATGAAAGTATAGGCGCGAATGATGAGCGGATTCCCCGCCCCCGGCGCGGTCTTGTTGGGTGTATGCGCCGCTGGCAGGCTGGTATATGCTACTTTGTCGACGTCGGCGATGTCGCTCAGCTTCTGCACCCACATGACGTCGTCGAGCGCCTTCAGCACCGTGTCGTTGGGATTGACTTGTCCCGTAGGACCTGTGGGCGCCGCCACTGCCGCGCCGCGTCCCCCACCGGTTGCAGCCGGAGCAGGCGGGTTTTGAGCCAATAAAGACAGAGAGGAAAGGAAAAGTATCGAGGTCCGCATCAAAACAGTCTAGCGGAAATTCGAAAAGCCCCGAGCCGGGATTGAACCAGCGACATCCAGTTTACAAAACTGGCGCTCTACCAACTGAGCTATCGGGGCGTACATAATCATTTTAGCCGATGAAATATCTCCTGTCCTTCCTCCTGGCAACGCTGGCCTCAGCCGCGAGCCTGATGCCGATGCCTTCCAAGGTCACGCCCACCGAAGGCGCGCTCGCGATGAATTCCATGCTGCGGGTCACGCTGACCGCGCACTCCGACGCCCGCCTGAAATCCGCCGCCGACCGGCTGGTCATGCGCATCTCGCGTCAAACCGGGGTCCCTCCGATCCACACGGCTTCCGATCCGACGCTTACCGTCTCGGTCAAAGGCGTATCGCCCGAATGGCCGACTCTTGGGGAAGATGAATCTTACGAACTGACAGTCACGCCCCAAGGCGCGCAACTGACCGCCGCGACAACCACCGGAGCCCTCCGCGGCATGGAAACATTCGCGCAGTTAATTGTCCCCGCGAAAAACGGCTTTGAGGCGGCCTCGATGACCATCTCCGACCGTCCAAGATACCCTTGGCGAGGCCTGATGCTCGACGTCTCCCGCCACTGGATGCCGCTCGATGTCGTCCTCCGCAATCTCGATGGAATGGCCGCCGTGAAGCTGAACGTTTTTCACTGGCACTTGTCCGACGATCAGGGTTTTCGCGTGGAATCGAAGCGTTTTCCGAAGCTTCAGGAGCTGGGCTCCGACGGATTTTTCTACACGCAGGACGAAATCCGGCAAGTCCTCGCCTACGCCCGCGACCGCGGCATCCGCGTCGTCCCCGAATTCGATATCCCGGGCCACACCACCGCCTGGTTCGCAGCCTATCCAGAGCTCGCCAGCGCGCCGGGCCCCTACACGATCGAGCGGTTCTGGGGAATTTTCAAACCGACCATAGACCCATCGAACGAAGCCGTGTACACGTTCCTCGACGGCTTTCTTCAGGAGATGACGGCGCTGTTCCCGGACCCTTACTTCCATATCGGCGGAGACGAGGTGGAAGGCTCCGCGTGGAAAGAATCCGCGGCCATCCAGAAATTCGCCCGCGAGCACAACCTTGATAATCAGGAAGCAATCCACGGATACTTCAACGGCCGCGTGCAGGCGATGCTCAAGAAGTACGGAAAAATCATGATCGGCTGGGACGAAGTGCTGCAACCCGGCCTCGCGCCCGACACCGTTATTCAATCCTGGCGCGGACCGTCCGGCCTCGCCGCCGCCGCGAAGGCGGATTATCGCGGGCTCCTCTCCTACGGCTACTACCTCGACCACCTGCGCCCCGCGAGTTATCACTATGGAATCGACCCCGGCGACGATCCTCACGTCCTGGGCGGCGAGGCGTGCATGTGGAACGAATACGTCAGCTCTGAAAACGTCGACAGCCGCATCTGGCCGCGCATGATCGCGATCGCGGAGCGTTTCTGGTCCTCGCGCGACACTACCAACATCGAATCCATGTACGACCGCATGGAATCTGTCAGCCGCCAATTGGACTTCGTCGGCCTTCAGCTTCACACCTATCAGCAGGGAATGCTCGCGCGCCTCGGCCCAATTGAGCCCCTCCGAATCCTGGCCGACGCCGTAGAAACCGCCCCCGTCCAAGTCCGGCGCAAGGCGCAAAAATATTCGAGCCTCATCCCGCTCAACCGCCTGGCGGACGCCGCGCATCCGGAAAGCGAGCCGATCCGGCAATTGGAGTCAGCCGTCCGCCGCCGCGACTACGCGGCTCTCAAGATCGCGTTCACTGCATGGAAAGAGAACAGAGTTACCATCGACGAACTGAAGCCACTCTCCGAAGATCTCGCCGCCGCGGGAGCCATTGGGCTGGAGATGCTGGCGTTTATCGAGAAAAAGGAAATGCCGCCCGCCGACTGGATCGCGCGCGAGGACGCAGCGCTCGACGCCATGACCAAGCCGAGCGCAGAACTAACACTAGCGGCTGTCCGACCGGTCAAGGCTTTATTGCATCTTTAAGCTATCGAGAGTCTCCATCGGCCGATGGCCCATTCGATTCCCATGAAAATCAGTTGCTCTTGTGGGGCGGGCATTCGTGCCGGCAGCCTGCTTCCAGCAGGCTTGTTCGTCGCCCTGCAGAGCCGCCCGGAGGTCGGCTGCCGGCTGAAAGCCCGCCCCACCCAGGCTTCAGGCTTCAGAAGCAACCGTCTACGGGGCGGTCCGTGGTGACGCATCATCACCTCTGCCCCATCAACCACAAAATCAAAATCAGGAAAATAATCCCAAACACCAGCAGCGTGATCTTCATCGCGCTATACGGCCGTTCGCCCTGCACCTCGCCTGTCCGGGCGTTCACCACCACCTGAAACACTTTCCCCTGAAACCGGTACGCGCCGATCCACACCGGCAGCAGCAAGTGCTGGAACGTCTCATTCGATGTCGCGGTCTGCACCTGATCGATCCTTTGCTCATCGCCGCCGATGTCCCGGCGGATATCCTGCTCAATCTGGCGCTCCATGATCCGCTTTGCCTTCTCAAACCCCTCCGGCAAATCGATCTGATACCGCTGCGCCTTAAACCCCGCCAGATACGCCGGCTCGTAAGGGCACAACGAAGGCAGATCCCAAGGCTCCAGCGCGTCCAACCTCTGCTCGTTGACCGACTTCGTCGCCGGCACCAGGACGTCGCTGAACTTCCTCCCCACGCGGCCCGATGCAGGCGACCACGCTGTGTGCATCACCTGCCGCGACATCTGCACCTGGTTCCCGTTGCTGTCGGTCGTCGTGTAGTATTCGGTCGTATAGTAATGAACCCCGCGAGCGCCCGAATACTGGCTCTCCGTGTCGGCCGCGTAGGTCCAGAACGGAAGATACACGCCCGCGACGCCTTCCTGCTGGGCCATTTTCTGAAGCGCGTTCGGCGCGAACCAGCGCGTCGCGATCCACTCGCGTACTTCTTTCTGCGCCGCGTCTTTCGTCACCTTCACGGGCAGCACCGCGTCCGGCGCGACCATCGGATCGGCCGCTTTGGCCTCGGCCACAATCATCGCGCCACAGAACGAGCACGCGCCGGCCACCTCCGGCGGCTCGAACCCCACCACGCTGCCGCACCCGCTGCACGTCACCTCCAAGGCGTGTTCACTTAGCGGCGTCATATGTTTCAACGCGTCGTCGAGCGCATGCGCCACTAACACGGCGGTTGGCGCCGGAACCGCCTCCGTGTGCCCGCAACTCTGGCATTTCATCATCGCCGACTGCGGATCGAAATCCATCTCGCCCGAACACTCCGGGCATCGAAATTGCTCAAACTTCGGAGGTTCCGGCACAGTGTCAATTATGTGCTAAAGTGAGCCCCAGATTATGCTAAGTCGCATTTTGATCGCCTTCTCCGTCGCCACTGCCTGCTTCGCCGCCCCCGATGGCGCCGCGCTCTATAAAACCCGCTGCGCCGCCTGCCACGACGGAAAACCGCAACTCCACATGCCTTCGCACGATGAGCTCGTCGCGAAAACGCCGGAGACCGTGTTCAAAGCCATGTTCGAAGGCGTCATGCAACCGCAAGCCGCCGGGCTCACCGAGGACGAAGGACGAGCCATCGCGCGCTTCATCACCGCGAAGGAATTCTCGACCGCTTCCGCCGCCGCCATGGCCGGCCAATGCACGACGAAACCGAAAGCTTTCACCATCGCCCCCACTGATTGGAACGGCTGGGGACAGGACATCAGCAACTCGCGCTACCAGCCGAATCCCGGCCTCGCCGCGGCCGACGTTCCGAAGCTCAAATTAAAATGGGCCTTCGGCTTCCCGGGCGACGTCTCCGTACAATCGCAGCCAACCGTGGTCGGCGGACGAGTCTTCATCGGCAGCGTCAGCGGCAACGTCTATTCGCTCGACGCGGCCACAGGCTGCATTTACTGGACTTATAAAGCAGGCGCCTCGATCCGCAACGCACCAACCATCGGGAAAGTCGGCTCCCGCTACATCGTTTTCTTCGGCGATGTGAAGGCCAACGCCCACGCCGTCGACGCGGAAACCGGCGCGCCTCTGTGGAAGGTCAAGCTGGACGATCATCCGGTGGCCCGTATCACCGGCACGCCGAATTTTTATAGCGGGCGCCTGTACGTGCCCATCTCGTCGATCGAAGAAGCGTCGGCCATGTCGGCCAAGTACGAATGCTGCAAGTTCCGCGGCAGCGTCGCCTCGCTCGACGCTGAAACCGGCAAGGTATTGTGGAAATCCTTCACCATTCTCGACCCTGCCAAGGCTTACAAAACCAGCTCGACCGGCACTCAGCTCTACGGACCCGCCGGCGCGCCCATCTGGGGGTCGGTCACCATCGACCCGAAACGAAAACTCGTCTATGCCGCTACCGGCGATTCTTACACGGACGTGGAAATCAACACCAGCGACTCGCTCGTCGCCTTCGACCTGGAAACAGGCAAGCTCGTATGGTCCACGCAAGTCTTGGCAAAGGACAACTTCACCATGGCGTGCGGCAAGGCAGGTGTTGCCAACTGCCCCGAAACCCGTGGTCCCGATCTCGACTTCGGCACCTCGCCCGCGCTGCGCACGGTCGGCGGCAAGGACGTGGTCGTGGTCGGCCAAAAGTCCGGCATCCTGTGGGCTTTCGATCCGGACGATAAGGGAAAAATCCTGTGGCAAACCCGCATCGGCAGAGGCGGAGCCCTCGGGGGCATCGAATGGGGCCACGCCGTCGACGATAACCGCGCCTACGCCGCCATCTCCGACCTTCCCCGAGGCCCCGGCCTGCTGAGCGCCGTCGATCTGAAAACCGGCGAAAAGTTATGGACCAAGCTCACGCCTGACACAGGATGCAAGCCCGGCACCCCTGGCTGCCAGACCATGTTGTCCGCCGCGATTTCCGTGATCCCCGGCATCGTCTTTGCCGGCGGCGTCGACCAGCACTTCCGCGCCTACGACTCGAAAACCGGCGATATCGTCTGGGATTTCGACGCGGCTCGCCCCTTCGATACGGTCAACAAAGTCCCCGCCAAGGGAGGCTCCTTCAACGCTCCCGGTCCGGTGATTGTCAACGGCATGGTTTTTACGCCCTCCGGCTACGGAATGTGGGGAGGCGCGGCGGGCAACGTTCTGCTGGTTTTTTCGGTCGACGGGAAATGACGCTTGACGACCTGCGCAATAAAGTCGGCCAGGAAGTCGGCATCAGCAAATGGCACGAAGTCACGCAGTCGCAAATCGACCAGTTCGCCGACGTCACGGGCGACCATCAGTGGATCCACCTGGACCAGGACCGAGCCCGCCGCGAATCGCCCTACCGCACGACCATCGCCCACGGATTCCTGACGGTCTCTCTGCTACCGATGTTGATTACCGAGGCCGTCGAGATTACTGGGGACGTGAAACTGCGCGTCAATTACGGCTTCAACCGTCTGAGATTCACCGGAGCCGTCCCCTCAGGCTCCCGCATCCGCGGACGCTTCACTCTGCAATCGATTAAAGATGTAGAAGGCGGCGTCGAAATCGCCTGGTTGTCGACCGTGGAGGTCGAGGGACGCGAAAAACCCGCCCTGGTCTGCGAATGGCTGGGCCGGACCTATTTTTAGACGCGCGCGCTCCGATAAGTGCAGAGTGAGCCGGTTCGCAGAAGAAGCGATGAACATCCTGGACGCCGCGGAATCGGCTGGCGCCTGCTCGCACACCACCATCCTGATCGGCCACGACGGCCACATAAAAATGTTCGCCGACTCCGACTGGCCGCTCGACTCCCTAAGTTGGCATCATGGCGCCAAAACCGCTTATCGAGTGAGCGAACAGTGTGGTTCTGTGAGAGTGGAAGGCCGGGAAGGCTCTCGGACTTGTGTGCTCGAATCCGCCAAACCGGCGCAAATCGCCCGCTTCCTGCTACACTAGCGCCTGCTCGATCAGTGCGCCGACCCCGCTGATCGGCTTCAGCTCCATGTCAAAGCGATCTTCCAGATACTCCGGCGCGTTGTAGCTCAACCACACCTTGCCGTCGCGATCCTCCCAGGCCAGCGCCTTCAACGGAAGGTCGATCCCGATGGTCGGCTCCGCGACCATCAACGGCGTGCCGGCCTTCGGGCTCCCAAAAATCAGAAGCTCCATCGCGGGCATTTCGAGGCCGGCTTTCTCGGCCTCCGCCCGCTGGTCGATCCGCGCGAAAATGTGGATATTTCGTTCGCGCAGGACTGCTTCCAGACGGTCGATGGTTTCCTCAACCGAATGCGCGCTCGGCCTCGTCACCAGTCCCTTGCCAGCAGCCATTTGTTCAGATCATCTCACGAACGCGAGATACACGGCCATGGCGATTCCAACTCCCGCGAGCAGTAGCGCCACGCCGATCGCCAGCGTCGACGGACGATTGAACGACGTGATTCCCCGGTTCAGATCCCGCACCAGGCGCACATGACGCAGCGTGGCAAGAACGTTCACCGCAACCCCGATCAGCACCAGCGCCGTGCCGGTCCAAACGGAAAAATGCGTTGTCCGAGGATCGGGCATCGTTACTAGACTAAGTTCGCGCAAAAATAATCCAAATCGCGCGACAACAAACCCGAACCCCATCAGCGCGAGGCCGGTGCGTATCCAGGCGAGGAAAGTCCTCTCGGCCGCCAGGAAAATCCTCGGATCTTTGGCCCGTTCGTCCAAATGGAAACCTCGCTCACAGCAACTTACGAAATCGCTCCACCGTGAGCCCTGCGTCCCGGATGATCCCGCCCATCGTAAAGGCATCGACGGGATTGCCGCGCGGAATCGTCAAAGTCAGGACGCCATTCGACATCACAACGTGCTTGCTTTGGCGAACAACCCGGAACCCAGCTTTTTCAAAGGCGCGAATCGCTTTAGTATGCGTAATCCCGGCGAGTTTGCCCACCCGTCATACCGTTACTTCTGCAAGCTGCACGCCTGGCTCGCTCAGAATCTCGTCCCGAACTTCCAGATATTCCTGAATCGCCGACCGGATGTTCTCAAGTGCTTCCTCTCGTGTCACGCCCTGAGACCAACAGCCCGGCAAGCCTGGACACCAGACGGCAAATCCTTCTTCGGTCTTGCGAAGCGCCACGCGATACGTCATAGCTTCACCATACCGCACTACTCCGTTCGAAAAACCATCTCCGTACGCTTCTCGCCCGTCTCCCGGTCGAAGCCGAACATTTCGCCAAAATCCGGCAGGCTCAACAGAAACGACCTCCGCATCTGGATGTAAATTTTCTCCACCAGCGCGACCTTGCCCGCGATCACCGCCTCGGCTTTCACCGTCCCGCCATCGCGAAACACATGAATTTCTTTATTAGGATGGCTCACCACCCACAGCCGGTACGAATCGAGGCCATCCTGACGCAGAGTGAAGCCGTAAGCCTTGACCCTTTCGAGAATGTTCAGTTCCTGCCTGCGCCCATCCTCCGCCGCCATCACCCAATAGGCCACGATAGGCTGCTTGGGATCGATGTGCCCGTCGGGCTTCAGCCTGGCGTCGTATTGCACGCGGTTCGCATTCGAGCTCTTCTCGATGGTGAACAACGGAACCGATCGGTCCGCCCCGAAAACCCATCCTGCTACAGCCAGCAGGCAGATCAAACGCCGCATTACTTTCTCGCCGCCACCGTTCTCGTCGGCAGGCACCACAGGAATCCGTGCGAGGCGACCGTCACATCCTGCGCCCCCTCCTGAGTCAATACCGCCGCATACTCGCGTACGTGAAAAAGATCTAAAATCAGCAGCCGTCCGCCCGGTTTCAGCACCCGAAACAACTCGCGCACCGCTTTCGCGCGCCCGTCGCGATCTCCAATATTGTGGATCGCCAGCGAGGAAATCGCCACGTCGAAGTTTTTCTCCGGATACACCAGCTTGCGGATATCGCCGGTTTCAAAGCGCACCTTATCCGCGACTCCTTCGAGCTTCGCGTTGGCCTTCGCCGCGTCGGCCGAGTTGCCCGACAACACCGTCGCATCCCAAACGTCGACGCCCGTCGCCTTGCCCGATTTCAGTATCTTCGCCGCCCCAATCGTCATCAACCCGCGCCCACATCCGGCGTCGAGCACCTTCTCGTCGCCGTTAAGCGCCAGCGAATCGATCAGTTTGTCGCGCAACTGCAGCTTTCCTGTCCGGCTCGACCACACCATGTACCAGCCGATGCCCGCGAAAATCGCGGCAATCGCCACGAACACCGCCAGCAGGGTCCCCGCCGGACCCGGATTGTCCTTCCGATTGATGAGGAAAACCGCCGCGCCGATGGCCGCCGTCCACGCCGCGCGCGTGAACATCCTCTTGACTAAGACCGGCGCGTCCAGGCCGTAATCCGGCGCGCTCGCCTCCGCCGCCATTAAACAACAGCCTCGACCGGTACCGCCACCTCAAGGGGCTTCTTGAATTTGCACTCGTCGTTGGGGCACTGCGCGAACGCCCCCGCCTTCAAATATTTTTCGACCATGTAGCTGCCGCCACACTGCGGACATTTTTCCGCAATCGGCTTGCCCCAGGCAACGAAGTCACAGTCCGGGTACCGATTGCACCCATAAAACGTTTTGCCGCGCTTCGACCGCCGCTCCACCACTTCGCCCTCGCTGCAATTCGGGCACTTCACGCCGATCGTCTTCTGCTTCACGAATTTACAGGTCGGATAGTTGCTGCACGCCACGAACTCGCCGTAGCGGCCGAACTTTTTGATCAGATGATTGCCGCAGTTCGGGCACTTTTCTTCGAGCGGCACGTCCTTCTGCTGCTGTGCCGCGCCCAACTGCTTGGTCGTCTTGCACTCCGGATACCCGCTGCACGCCAGGAACTGCCCGAATCGCCCCTTCTTCAGGACCATCGGACGCCCGCAGTTGTCGCACATCTCGGCTTCGTCCTGCTCGGAGACCTCGCCCGACTCAGCCGCCGGCAGCTCGCGCGTGTTGGTGCAGTCCGGATATCCTGTGCACGCGATAAACTTCCCGTGCCGCCCCCACTTGATCACCATCGGCTTGCCGCATTTTTCGCAGATCTGGTCCGTCGGCTCCTCCATCCTCTTGATGTCGGTCATGTGCAGAGCCGCGTGGTCCAGATCCTTGGTGAACCGCTCATAGAACTCGCTCATCGCCACACGCCAGTCGATCTTGCCGTCTTCGATTTCGTCCAGCTCTTCTTCGAGGCGCGCCGTATAGGTCACGTCGAACAGATCGCTGAAGCTTTCCAGCAGAAGGTCGGTGACGACTTCGCCCAGCTCCGTCGGCGCGAACTTGCCGCCTTCTTTGCGGACGTATTCGCGCTCCTGAATCGTTGACAAAATGGACGCGTAGGTCGAAGGCCGGCCGACGCCGTCCGCTTCCAGTTCCTTGACCAGCGTCGCTTCCGTGAATCGCGGCGGAGGCTCGGTGAAATGCTGCTCCGGATCGATCGACCGGAACTTCAGCGTCTCACCCGGCACCACCACCGGCAGCTTCTGTTTCAACTCCGCGTCGTCCTCGTCCTTTGCGTCCTTGCCTTCTTCATAAACCCGCAAAAACCCGTCGAATTTCGGAACGCTGCCCGTCGCTCTGAATAGGTAGACTGCTTTGTCCTTGCCCGTCGCTTCCACGTCGATGGTGGTCTGGTCGAATACAGCCGGAGTCATCTGAGACGCCACAAACCGCATCCAGATCAGCCGGTAGAGCTTTAGCAGGTCTTCGTCCAGGAAAGGTGCAATGCTTTCCGGAGTTCTCAGAGCCGAAGTCGGACGCACCGCTTCGTGCGCATCCTGCGCGTCCTTCTTACTTTTGTAAAAATTCGGCTTCTCCGGGGCGTAATCCGCGCCATACCGCTCGCCGATCATGGCCCGCACCTCATCCAGCGCCTCATTGGATACGCGGGTCGAATCGGTACGCATGTAGCTGATCAACCCGACCGAGCCTTCATCCGGCCCCAGCTCTACGCCTTCATACAGCCTCTGGGACAGCATCATGGTGCGCTTCACGCTGAACCGCAGCTTGCGCGCCGCTTCCTGCTGCAACGTCGACGTGATAAAAGGAGGCACCGGATTCCGCCGCTTCTCCCGGTTGACCACCGACTTGACGACATACGCCGCCCCGTCCAGCGTGTCGACGATCGACTTTGCGCCCGTCTCATCCGCGATTTCGACGTTTTCCCCGTCCTTCTTGGCCAGGTGCGCTGAAAGCTGCGGAGGCTTCTTAGCCGCCAGGTGGACGTCAATGGTCCAGTATTCGCGTTTCTGAAACGCCCGGATCTCGCGCTCGCGGTCCACGATCAGCCGCAGCGCGACTGTCTGGACGCGCCCGGCGGACAACCCGCGGCGGACTTTGTCCCACAACAGCGGCGAGATCTTGTAGCCTACCAGCCGGTCCAGGATGCGCCGGGCCTGCTGAGCGTCCACCACATGCAGATTCACCGAAAGCGGCTTCTCGAAGGCCTTCTGAATCGCGTTCTTGGTGATTTCGTTGAACATCAGCCGGAAAAACTTCGGTCCGTCCTTCTTGGTGTCCAACTCCTCCTGCAGGTGAAAGCAGATGGCCTCCCCTTCGCGATCAGGATCAGCCGCCAGGTAGACGTTGTCGACGCCCTTGGTTGCGGCCTTCAACTCCGCCATCAGCTTCTTCTTGCCTTCGATGACTTCGTAGACCGGCTTGAAGTCGTTGTCGACGTCCACCGACAGCTTGCTCTTCGGTAGATCCTTCACATGGCCTATCGAGGCCTTCACCACGAACTGCTTGCCGAGATACTTACCGATTGTTTTCGCCTTCGCCGGCGATTCGACGATGACGAGACTTTTTTCCATAGGAGTTACGATGTCTTTCTTGTTTATGAGAGCGAAACAACCGAAATCTTACCACGCCCGGTCCGCGACCGTCAGGAACGGCCAGGCGCTAAGATCTTATTCCGCCCAAACCTTAATATAGCTCTTACCGGGCAGCTGCCGGACCATCCCGCTCAGTTCCAACTCGAACAGAGCGGCGATAATGCTGGAAAAACTCAGCCCCTCGAGCGAGTCGATCAGCGTCTCCAAAGCCACTGGAGCGTCGTGCTTCAGCGCGTTCAGAATTCGCCGGGCGTCGGCCTGTACTTCGGATGCCGGGAGCGACGCCTTGGATTCATCGCCATTTTTATCATTTAAATTCAATCTGTTACGCACCTGTTCGACGAGGGTCCGCCGATCCCCGGCCTTCAGTTCGCTCACTACGTCGTTCCATTCCTGCACCAGTTTCGCCCCCTGCTTGATCAGCAGATTCGGCCCCCAACTCATCTTGCTGGTGACATTTCCCGGCACCGCGAACATCTCGCGATTCTGCTCCGAAGCGAGCTTAGCGGTAATGGTCGACCCCGAATATTCCCCTCCCTCCACCACCAGCACTCCCGCGCTCATTCCGCTGATGATTCGGTTCCGGACGGGAAAATTCTGGGGAAACGGCGGCGCGCCCATCGGGAACTCGGAGATTACCAGGCCTTTTTCGGCCAGGGTTTCGGCCAGCTTCCGGTTTTCGGATGGATAAACCTCGTCCACCCCACAGCCGAATACAGCAATCGTATCGCCCCCAGCTTCCAAAACTGCCCGATGCGCCGCCGTGTCGATCCCCCGCGCCATACCGCTGACGATGGTTAACCCCGCCTCGCTCAAATCTTTAGACAATCGGGTTGTCACCTGGGTCCCATACGGCGTCGGTCGCCTGGTTCCCACGACGCCCAGCATCAGGTGCCCCAGCAGGTCCAAACGGCCATGGGCGTACAGCAGCGGGGGAGGATCGAAGATATCCCGCAGCCGGGCTGGATACCTTGCGTCGGTGATCGGAACCAGTTCCACGCCCATCTGGCTAACCTTCTCCTGCTGTGCGGCGGCCTCTTCGAACGCGCATCCGCTCGAAAGGCTTTGTGCGACTGCCCGGGACAACCCCGCCGCCTCCAATTCGTCGGTCGAAGCCTGGAAAATCGCCACCGGCGACCTGAAAATCTCCACCAGCTGCCCCGCTTTGCGAGTCCCCACCCCCGCCGACATCCGTAAAGCCAGCCAATGCAGGGATTCTTCCGAACTGAGCGCAGGTTGCATGATTGTCTGTGTGGGAACCATCCCGGAATTCTCATTGTCGAGGCCAAATCCCCGCCCTTACGAGCGGGGTTATAACCCCTGACGTCAGAGTCTGTGTGAAAAATGTGGGGCGGGCTATCAGCCGGCAGCCGCCCTCTGGGCGGCTCTTGTTTGCAACATCGAGAAGCCTGCTGGAAGCAGGCTGCCGGCTGATAGCCCGCCCCACACGTTCTTGTGGCAGTTTTCACACAGACTCGTCAGTCAGGAGATGACAGCCGGGAACTCAGCGTCCTGCCTGCGGTAATCTGGAGTTCATATGAACAAAGCAACCTACGACGACGTGAACCTCATCCTGCGCCTTTACGATCTCCGCCGCGAAGAGAAGCTTCGCGCGGCGCGCGCTTGGTATGTGACCAACTTCAAGCCCAAGACCGTACAGGAAATGTTCGCCATCGCCGGCCCCGGTACCGACGGAAACGCATTCTTCCGGCAGGCGGTGTCCTACTGGGATATGGTTGCGAGCTTCGTCACCTCTGGGGTGCTGAACGAGGAGCTGTTCTTCCAAAGCCATCGCGAATTGTTGCTTTTCTGGCTCCGGCTAAAGCCGGTCGTCGAAGCGGCCCGCAATGTAAACGAGGACCCGAACGCCTGGAAGAACATGGAGACCGTCGCCGAAGCCTTCGCCAAATATATGGGCCCGGAGACCTTTAAAGCCTTCGCGGCGCGCGTGGCGCCCTGATGGTCCTGGTTTACATTTCGAAGCGGTTGAAAGAGGCGCTCGCCATCGAGGAGCTTTTTAAGCAAGCTGCGCTCGAATACGAAGTCGAGGCCGACACCTATGTCGGCGGCATCATTTTCCGAGCCGAGCGCACCGGCGCCTTCTTCTATGTCGACGAAAAAAACGAAGCCAAAGCGCGCGATCTTCTTCAAAACAAAGGCTATACAGCTCTCAGCTGAGCCGCCGCGTCTTCCGGAGTGACATCCTCGAGGAACGTTCCAAAGGCCGATTCCACGCTGGCCAAGTACTTCAATTTCGTGGGGGAACGTTGTAGTGGAAGAAATTCGACATAAAAATGGACACTTTGATGCAGCACCATCATCAGGGGCATCGGGAAGCCGAACAGGGCGTCGTACTTCTTGCGCATCTGGCTCAAAACGCCGGCAAACTCGGCCTTTTCCGCGGCGGTCAGGTCGTTGAGCGATCTCGCGTGGCGGCGGGCGTAAGTGCAGGTCTCGTAGGGAAAACGGGAGAAAAATGGCGAAAAAGTGTCAAAATGCTCGCTCTTAAGGATCATTCTCGTGTCATTCTCGCGCTCTTTTGAGGAAATAAGGCAATATAAACATTGCTCCGATTTGGCAACAGTTGCCAATTCCTTCTCGATGCGGGGCGGGACGAAGGGGAAGGCATATATCTGACCGTGAGGATGGGGCATGGTGACGCCGACCGCTTCGCCCGCGTTTTCGAAAATGGCGACATGCTTGACGCTTGGATCGGCTTCGTATTCCGCCGTCCGGCGGGCCCACAGGTCGATGACTTTTTCCCACTGGCTGACCGGAAGCTCGGAAGGAAGTTTCGTATGCTCCGGGCTGTACAGCACGACGTCGCAGTGACCCTCAAACGCCGGGAAATCATTGGGA
Organism: Bryobacterales bacterium; assembly: GCA_963749245.1. GTDB lineage: Bacteria > Acidobacteriota > Terriglobia > Bryobacterales > Bryobacteraceae > Palsa-187. The sequence goes on along the minus strand of CAVVNE010000067.1, from coordinate 21,443 downwards.
TAGAGGTAGACGTCGTACGGGAACGGGAGGGAACAGAAGGGGCACCAATCGGCGGGCAGTTGCGGACGGCCCTGACGGTGCGCGGTCACCACCACCCATTGCTCGAGCAGCGGGTGCCACCTTAACTCACTCATTCCTCTATTCTTCGCGAAGCGCGGTCATCGGGTCAAGGCGGGAAGCGCGGCGTGCGGGAAGATATCCAGCAAAGGCGGCGACAATTGCCAAAACGGCGGCCGCGGATGCGAGGGTTCTCGGATCGTTGGGCGTCACGCCGTAGAGGAAGCTGGCGACATAACGGGTGGTCGCGAGGGAGGCGGCAAATCCGGCGGCTAAGCCGATGAAAATGAGCAAGAAAACCTCACCCAGCACCATGCGCAGGACGCGGGATTGTTCGGCGCCCAGAGCCATCCGGATGCCGATTTCGTTGCGGCGGCGGGCGACGTTGTAGGACATGACGCCGTAAAGGCCGATGGTGGCGAGGAGCAACGCGAGCGCGCCGAAAAATCCGGAAAGACTCGCCAGCAGGCGCTCTCGCACCAGCGATTCGCCGACCTGCGTGGAAAACGTGGTGAACTGGAGCGAAACGTCCCGGTTGACCTCTTCCATGGCGGATTTTACGGCGGCGACGAGATTGGTATTGGATCGAATCTCGATGGTCGCGAAAAAGCGAGGGTTTTCCTGGCTTTCGGCGCGATAACTGGTGGGAGGAACGGGCTCTCGTAAGTTGTAGTATTTGGCGTCTTTTACCACGCCGACGATCTCGACTGGCGTGCTGACATAATTCGGTCGCCACACGTAGGTTTTGCCAATGGGATTGGTATTGGGGAAGAACTTCCTGGCAAAAGTCTCGTTGACGATTACAACGGAAGGAGATTGTGCTGTGTCGTATTTATTGAAGTCACGTCCGGCGATGAGCGGCGTTCCGAGGGTTTCGAAGTATCCGGAGCTAACGGAATTGTACGCCACGCCTCCGTAGGTTGCGCCATCGATCAGCACGGATTCAGTCCAACTGCTGCGGCTGATGGGGGTCAGCCCTGACATGCTGGCCGATTGAACGCCGGGAATGGCACGGACGCGCTCCAGCATTTGCTGCCAGGCAGCAGGGCGGCTCTCCACCGGATAGTTGGCGTTGCGGATATCGACGCGGACGAGAAGAACGTTCTGGGGGTTGAAGCCGGTGTCCATGGAGGTAAGTTTCCAGAAGGTCGACAGCATCAGTCCGGCGCCGACGACCAGGACGAGGGAGAGCGCGACCTGCAACATGACCAACGCTTTACCGAGGCCAAATTTTGCACCTTCGATCACGCCCCGCGAGTTGGCCTTCATCGCTGTTTGGGGTTGAACGCGCGTGCCTCGCCAGGCGGGGGCGAGGCCGAAGAGCAGGCCGGTGAGGATCGCGACGGCGGCGGTGAAGGCCAGCATTCGGCCGTCGATCGAAAGATCGAGGAAGACGGAACTACGCGAGGTGGAAAGATATCCGACCAGCGCGTGGGTACCCCACTGGGCGAAAACCAGGCCCAGCGTCGCACCCGCGAGGGAAAGCAGCAGGCTTTCGGTGAGGAGCTGGCGGATGATCCTCGAGCGACCCGAGCCGAGCGCCATTCGGATGGCGATCTCGCGCTGCCGGGCGGCTCCGCGCGCCAGCAGCAGGTTCGCGACGTTGGCGCAGGCGATGAGCAGCACTGCCCCCACTACGACCATCAGTGTGAGAAGAGCCAGCCGGTATTGCGAGCGAATCTGAGAGAGGCCGTTGCCGGCGGGCGCGATGGTAAAGGTGTTCGCCAGATACTTGCCGGCATTGTCCCCGTGGAGATTGAACGGCAGAGTGGCCTTGAAAATCTCGGGAGCCAGCGTATTGAGACGGGCTACAGCCTGGCTGGTGGAAATACCGGGCTTGGGGCGGGCGATGACGTTCAGCCACCAGTCGGTCGCCTTCCTGAGTGAATTGTTTTCCGGCAGGACGATGGCTTCGGTGCAGATGGGCACCGTGACGTCCACCGCTTCGCCGATGGTAACGCCCAAAAATCCGGGCTGCGAGACGCCGACGATTTCGAAGGGATGGCCGTCGAGCGAAATGGACTTCCCGAGCACATCCTCGCGGCCGCCGTAGGCTCGCTGCCAGTAATCGTAGCTGAGGACAGCGGTGCCAGAGCAGCCGGGCTTGTCGTCGGCGACGGTGAGATGGCGGCCGAGGACTGTGTGGACGCCTAGAGTTTCGAAATATTGTCCGCTGACGCGGTTGCCCATCGCGTAGCGGGCTTCCCCGCCCTGCGACAGATTGTAGCGGTTCAGGCTGAAGGCGAAAATGCTGGAAAAAACGTCCTGGCGGTCGCGGACCTGCTCCCAGAGAGGGTTGGAGAAGGCGTCGTGATAGAGGAGCGTCGTCACTTGCAGCAGCTCTTCGGGATGCTGGACGGGGAGGGTTTTGAGCATCACCGAATCGATGAGGCTGAAGATGGCGGTGTTGGCTCCGATGCCTAGGGCCAGCGACAGAATCGCTACGGCGGCGAAGGCTGGGCTGGAGCGGAGGGCTCGGAGGGCGTAGCGGAGGTCTTGGATGAGGGAGTCTAGCATGCGGCGGCCGATATACCTCGGGGCGAAAGATGGGGACAGCCCGCTCTGTCCACCGGCGTCGTAGGATCGAGCGTTCGCCCGCACATCCTGGCGCCTTGGGACAGAGTAGGCAGTCCCCATCTTTCGCGCGTTTTCGAATCCATGAGAGCTAATAATACCGCTCTGTTGGAGTTTTGTTACCGGGTTACTGCACGACGATACCGCTGGATTTTGAGGATTGACCTCCGATGGAGACGATGATGGGCTGGTTGCCTGCGGAGATGCCCGTCGGGACGGTTACGTTGATCTGATAGAGGCCCGCGAAACCTGGGGCCAGGCCGCTGAAGGATACCGGGGCGTTGGCTCCTCCGATGGTGACGGTGGGGGTGGAGGTGGTGAGAGAGAGATTGGTCGCGGAGGCGGGGTCGCCGCTGGCGGGGGTGTTGGTCACCGGGCCCAGGCCGTTGACGTACAGAGCGATGGTCTGGCCGCGGACGGCGGGGTGCGATGCGTTGATCACGTTGTAGTTCGAATCGAGCGCGGCGGCTACGCCGGTGGCCGTTTCGAAGAACGCGGGGGAGAACGCGGCGATGCCCAGGCCGACGACGTTGCCGTAGGAGTAATCGATGGTGACCTTCACTTCGGCGGTCGACTGACCGGCGAGTTCCCAGGGGACTTGCACGTTCACTTGCGTCGGGCTGACGTAGGTGAGATGGCCGGGGACGCTGATGCCCGCGTTGGGCACATCGAAACTGACGATTACGTAATCGATGGCCAGGGGAAGGCGTGCAGTGGAGGCAGAGCCGGTCACATCGCTCAGGAACGATCCGAAGATCGAAATGTAGGAACCGGGCGCGACGGGCACACCGGCTGCCAGGCTGGCGGCGTTGAAGATGCCGTTCAGGGAGATCGTCGGGACGGGGCGGGCGGAGGCAGTGAAGGTGTAGCGCTGGCCGCCCGCGGTCGCCGTGAAGGCGTAGGTGCCAGGGGTGAAGCCGAGCGAGACCTCGGCTTCGCCAATGCCGTAGTTATCGGTAAGGGTATCGGCGCCCAGAATCGACGCTCCGGGGGAGGACGTCAAGCCGATGCGGGAGTTGGTGACGGGCAGGCCGTTGCCGTCGACTATCTTGAAAACGACAAACGTGGTATCGCCGACGGTGCCGTCGTACTGATCGCCATAGATGGGGATGATGTTGGCGGCGACGCCGCTCGCCACCATGTAGAGGTAGGGGAGGCTCAGCGACACATTCTGGCCGGTCACGGTGACGGCGCCGGAATAGGATCCGGGGGCGGGGGTGTTGCCGGAGAGAGTGACCGTCAGCGTAGCGGAGGCGCCGGCGGCGAGGGTCAGGCTCGACGGATTGAAGGTCATGGAGACGCCCGATGCGCCGTGGGAATTGTTGTTGGCGATGGCGAGGGTGACGCTGGCGGAACCGTTATTGATGAGCACGAACTGTTGCGTCGACGGGAGGCGGGTGATGGCGCCGAAAGAAATCGTCGCGGGGCTCGCTGTAACTGTGGCGGCGAGCGCGGCTCCGGCGTCGAGCTTCCCCGCTCCGATGGATTGGGCGGTGACGGTGTTGCCGGAATCGTCCTGAGTGACGTCCCCTGTGGCGCTGTTGACCAGCGCGCTTTTCACCTGGGCGGCGGTCCAGTTGGGGTGCTGCTGTTTGACCATCGCGGCCGCGCCGGCGATCATGGGTGTGGCAAAGCTGGTGCCGTTGGCGACGGTGTAGCCGTTGGCGCCGTAGACCTCGCCAAGAGGATCGTAAGTTTCGGCGGCCATATACATGTTGGTGCCGACGGCCAGGAGGTCGGGTTTGAGGGCGCTCGATCCAGTGACGGGGCCTTGCGAGGAGAAGCTGGCGAGTTGGTTGTAAACGGTGAGAGACTGCTCGACCTGTGTGGGATCGATGGTGACCAGGTGCCCAGGATTGGCATCGAGAAAGCTTTGGAGCGCGGCGCCGTTGGCGTTGGAAATCATGGCGGCGGGCTGCGGCGTTCCGCCGAGGCCTCCGGGAGCGATGGTGGCGGAGGAATCGGCCATATAGAAGATCACGCCGACGGCTCCGGCGGCAACGGCGTTCTGGAGCTTGAGGAGAAACGTGCACGTGCCGCGTTCGATGAGGGCGATCGCGCCGGTGAGCGAGCCGGGGGGCAAGGAGGAACAGGCCAGCGTGCCGTTACCGACGGTCGAGACGTCGATGCCGGGAGCCGTCAGCGGGGACGAGGGCGCGGTTCCGTCGCCCAGATAGGCGGCGTAGTTCTGCGAAGTTCCCGCAACGCTGACGGTTTCGGTGAAGGTGTGCGAATTGGTGCTGGCGCCGGCGGCGATGACCGAGGGCGCGTCGCCGGGCGAGGAGATGGTGTTGAAGGTGGGCGTATTGACACCCAGTTGGCCGTCGTTTCCGGCGGCGACGACGATGATCATGCCGGCTTTGGCGGCGGTTTCAAGGGCGGAGGCGAGAGGATCGCAGGGGGCGCCGGCGCTTTGGCCGCAGACCGATCCGGTATCGAGAGGGCCGCTGAAGGCGGGCGCGCCGAGCGAGAGCGAAATGATATCCATGCCGTCGGCGATGGCCTGTTCCGCGGCGGCGATGATGACGTCGTCCGAGGTGCTGTCGTTCACTTCGGGCGAGCCGAAGATTCGATAGTTGCCGAGAAAAGCTCGCGGGGCCATGCCTGTGATGGTGACGAGTCCGGTATTGGTTTCGCCTGCGGCAACCGACGCGACCGCGGTGCCGTGGCCAATGTGATCGCGCGGGGAGACATCGTCGGGACGCGAATCGGCGGCGGGATTCGCCGAGGAAGTGCCGGCGGCCAGCATGCTGACGTAACTGCGGGCGACGATCACTTTATTCGAGGTGAAATTGCAATCGGCGCCGGTACATTTGGGATAACCGGCGGGAGGGACGAGCGAGGGGTCCTGAAACGCGGGGTGCGTCTGATCGATGCCGGTGTCGAGGATCGCGATTTTGACGCCGAGGCCCGCGTTGGTCACGCCGCCGAGGGCGTTCCAGGCTCCGGCGGCGTCGACCAGGGTGACCGCGCGGTTGAGATTGAGCTTGTAGTATCGGAGAGGGATGACGGCGGCGACGCCGGGAATGGCGGCCAGTTGCGCGGCGCTATCCTTCGGCGCGGCGACGAAGACGGCATTGAGGAGCGTGTCCGCTTCGCCGGTGACGGTCAGCGATCGGGAGGCGAGCTCGGATTGAAGGGCGGCATGGGCGGCGCGGATTTGCTGCCGGTAGGCGGAGGCAGGGGCGGAGAACATCGCGGCGCGTGTGCCGTAAAATCGCGAAACGGGCGGGTCCTCCAGCAACAGTGCGTAGCGGTTGGACACGGGCCGGGCGGCATAAATTGGAAGAATTGCAAGAAAACAAACGAGTAGTCGTTTCCCCATGAAGTTTTGGATGCACGCGGTGGGCCGAGCATTACAATTGGAAGCGTTAAGGAATGTTAAAACGGCCTAATTTTCCGTGGGGACCTTGTTACCACTGTCGACGACGATGACTTCGACCGGCACCTTCCTGGATTCGAGTTTGAGGCCGAGGCTTTCGACGATGGTGAAAATCGACGGGGACGATCCATCCGATTTTCCGAGTTCTTCCTGCGACATTTCGAGAGGGATGTTGTAGGCGCCCTCAAGGCCGGTGCGGTCGAGGACGGGGCGCTGGACGGTGAAGGTGAGGAAATCGGCGAGCTGGGCCATGGTGTGGTTTCTTAATACCCGGCCGTTGGCCAAGTCGTAGCCTACTGCGCCTTCGCTCTTCTGATATTTCGCTGGGCCCTTGCCGGTGACCAGCAGGTAGACGGACATTTCGCGCGATTCGCGATGGAGCTTGAGTTGGAAACGCTCCGTGAGAAGGGCCTGGAGCATGAGAGGGATTTGATCCTTAGGCGTGTTGTCGGGAGCTTTGGCGACGATGTCGTAGCGCTCCTGGAAGATCCAGGAGGGGCCGTCGACCTCGTATCTTTTCACGCCGTAGGCGCGGGCGAGGACGTTTAAGAGGCTTGTGTGGGCGTAGGTGACTCGGTCGCCACTGACGGTCACGCGGCCGGAAATCGGCGATGGCGCGGCTGGTTTTACGGACGCGGCTTCGAAGGCCGGGGTTTGGGCGAAGAGCGCGAGGGCACCTAAGAACGCTGCGAGAGTTCGGAGCACTAAGAAAGATGACGCTGGTGCAGTTTGAAGTGTGGAGCGTCGGGCGAAAAAATGGGGACAGCCCGCTCTGTCCACCGGCGTCGTGGGATGGAGCGCTTCCTTAGGAATTCTGGCGCCTTGGGACAGAGTAGGCAGTCCCCATTTTTTCGCGCATTGTTAGACCAGGACTGTGAAGACGTTTTCTGTGCGCTCGACGGGGCGGTAGAGAGTGTCGCGCTCGATGGGTTCGCGGCCGGCTTCGCGGATCAGGCGGAGGAGGTCGCCGCGGCGGAGGTCCTGGCTCGTCGTTGCGCCGGCGTCGTGATAAATTTTTTCCTCAATCACGGTGCCATCAATGTCGTCCGCGCCGAAGCGCTGGGCGATTTGCGCGATGCGCGGCGTCATCATGATCCAGTAGGCCTTGATGTGCGGGATATTGTCGAGCATCAGGCGCGAGACGGCGATTTCGCGGATATCGTCGAAGCCGGTGGTCTTGGGAATGTGCTCCAGCGCCGTATTTTCGGGGTGAAACGCGAGAGGGATGAACGTCACGAAGCCGTGCGTCTCGTCTTGCAGAGAACGCAGTTTGATTAAATGATCGACGCGGTCCTCTTCGGTTTCGACATGGCCGTAGAGCATGGTGCAGTTGGAATGTAGGCCGAGGACGTGCGCGGTGCGGGCGACCTCCAGCCACTGTTCGCCGGTGATTTTGTGGTCGCAGATGATGCGGCGGACGCGTTCGGAGAAAATCTCGGCTCCGCCGCCGGGCATGGAGTCCATCCCTGCGTCGCGTAGTTTTTCCAGCGTCTCGCGAACGCTGATTTTCGCGCGGCTGGCCAAGTATCCAATCTCGACCATCGTGAAGGCTTTGAGATGCACCTGCGGATAGCGTTCTTTGAGGCCGCGCAGCATCTGGCAGTACCAATCGAGAGTCAATTCGGGATGCAGGCCGCCGACGATGTGAAATTCCGTGACCGCTTCGCTGACGCCGTGGCCGGCGCGCTCCCACACTTGTTCGAGCGACATGGTATATGCGCTGGGGTCCTTGGCGCGTTTGCCGAAGGCGCAGAGGCGGCAACTGGCGACGCAGACATCGGTCGGATTGATGTGACGATTGACGTTGAAATAAGTCTTGTCGCCGTGGAGACGCTCGCGGACAAGGTTCGCCATCCAGCCGACGCCCAGAATATCGGGCGAACGGAAGAGCGTCACGCCGTCTTGAAAATCGAGGCGCGCTCCAGCGGTCACTTTGTCGGCGATGGGCGCCAGGCGCGTGTCGTCAAAGACTGGTTTCATTTGAGATAGATATCAGTAGCCCAAAATAGAAAGAATATCACGCTGACGTAGCCGTTCATGGTGAAAAAGGCGGCGTCGATTTTTGAAAGGTCGTCGGCTTTGACCAGGCGGTGCTCCCAGAGCAGCAGAGCAGCCACGGCGGCGATGCCCGCCATGGCGATTCCGCCGAGCGCAAACACGCGAACCAGGACAATGAGGCAAGCAAGCATGCCCAGGTGCATTACGCGCGCGATCCACAACGCGCCCGAGATCCCGAATCTCTGTGGGACGCTGTGCAGGCCACTGTGGACGTCGAAGGTGTAGTCTTGACAAGCGTAGATCATGTCGAATCCGGCGGTCCAGAGAGTGACGGCGGCGGTGAGCCAGAGGATGCGCGGGTCGAGCGAGCCTCGCATGGCGATCCAGGCCGCCGACGGCGCGATGCCGAGCGAGAAGCCAAGCACGATGTGCGAGAAGGCAGTGAATCGCTTAGTGAAGGAGTAAAACATCACGATCGCGAGTGCGACGGGCGCCAGAAGCTGGCAGAGTGGGTTCAATCGGCTGGCCGCGAACATGAAGACCAGGCACGAGACAACGATGAATGCCCAGGCAAAGGGCAGGCTGATGAGCCCGGCGGGTAAATGGCGCGACGCGGTGCGCGGATTTTTCGCGTCGATATCGGCGTCGAGCACACGGTTAAAGGCCATCGCCACGGAGCGTGCGGCGACCATGCACACGACGATCCAGCCGAGGCGATAGAGGAGTCCCTGCTGGGCGAAATCGGCATCGCGCCAGGCGAGGAGGGCTCCGGTAAGGGCGAAGGGAAGGGCGAAGACGGAGTGCTCGAATTTGATCATTTCGAGCGTCAGGCGGAGGCGGTGGAGGAAGGTGGTCATGGCTGGGACCGGGCGAAAAGCGGGGACAGCCCGCTCTGTCCACGCGGCGGCGAACGATGGAGCGATTTCGCGAGGCGTTGATCGCGCCTTGGGACAGAGTAGGCAGTCCCCGTTTTTCGCAGGGTCAGGCGCAGGCGGTGGAGGAAGGTGGACAAGGTTTGTTAAACCGAGACCGGCGCGATTTTTTTGGCGCGCGCTTCCATGTAGAGGCGAATCGCTTCGTCCAGCGTCGGCATGGGGGCGATTCCCAAAGACTCAGATTTTGCGTTCGATAGCGCGGAATATTTCGGACGCCTGGCGGCGGTGCGGAACTCGCGTTCGTTGGTCGGCTTGACGGGCGGATTCACGTTCGCGGCCTTGAAAATCTTCACCGCCCAATCGAACCAGGAGATGGGCGCGCCGCCGCCCAGGTGGACGATGCCATCGATCTCTCGTTCGACCAGTTGCGCGGTGCGCTCGGCCAGGGCCGGCGCGAAGGTGGGCGAGGCGACGTGATCCTCGACTACTTTGATGGGCGTGCCCTTTGTGGCCAGACGAAGCATGATTTCGACAAAATTGCCGCGCGCCGTGTCGAGGCCGCCGGGACCGTACACGCCAGAGGTGCGAATCACCAACGCCTTGTCGAGGTAGGCGCGCGCGTAAAGCTCGCCCGCCAGTTTCGAAACGGCGTAGGCGCCGAGGGGACGAGTGGCGTCGTGTTCGGTATAGGCGCGGCCGGCGAGCCCGTCGAAGACGTAATCGGTGGAGAAATGGACCAGTCGCGCATCGATCTGGCGGCAGGCGATGGCCAGGTTGCGCACGGCGAGGCCGTTGACGACGAGCGCGGCGAGAGGTTCCTTTTCGGCAACGTCGACCTGGTTATAGGCGGCGGCGTTGAGGACGATCGCGGGGTCGTATCGGGCGAGCGCGTGCTCTACCTGCGCCGGGTCGGTGATATCGACCTTGGATCGCTCAAAGCAAGCCAGCTCATATTCACGCGCGGCAAACACCGCTTTCAGTTCTACGCCCAGTTGTCCACCACTGCCGAAGATCGCGACGCGCTTCACTCTCCCATTATTGCGCGAGAAGGCTTGCCGGCAACAGAGGCGGTGTGGAGAAGCATCAGGCCGACGATGTAATCGCCGTCATCGTCCTGGCAGCGGCTGACCTCACCTAGCATGACCATGTGCTGCGATTCCACCTTGATGGGCGAGCCGCAGGGGACGGGATTCGGGAGGCGCAGGCGCAATCCACTGCCGGACATATCGAGGACGCGGCCGGACATGGGAGGCATCCCTATCATGCCGAGAGGAGTCACCATGACAGGTTGATTCGCCTTCAGCCGCGGCTCTTTGCGACGTTCCATGCCTTGCTTATCGGCACGACGGGCGGAATAGTTAAGTTCACGCGCCATAGAATGGCCGCGGGGCCCCCATGCGTCAGAGTCTGCGTGAAAACTCGCGCGCTGACCGCTTCCGCTGGTCGCGGCTCTCTTCGAGGCACGACATAGAGCCGCGACTTGCAGGAGTGTCCATGGGCCGATGGCCCATGCCGGAGCCATGAAAATCAGATTGTGGGGCAGGCCCCCCGGCCTGCGGCCGACGCCCTCGTCGGCCTGCGCGCGGAAGCCGGACCAGGGGGTCCGGCGCGGACGAGGGCGTCCGCCCCACCGTAATCATTGATCGTGTATTTTCGACGGAGCGGTCTGATCTGACTTTCACACTGATGAGGGCGCGGGAAATAGCTCCCACGCTGATCCATGGGGTTACCTTGCGCCGGCATCGATCAGCAGTTTCACGATGGGCGCGTAGTCGATGTTCGGATCGCTGTTGGAGACGCACCAGTGGGCCGCTCCCAGCGCCGTTCCGCGGTACTGGTTCTTCGCTTCAAGAGAGGCGCCTCGTTGGAGAAGCAGCTTCACCGTTTCCAGTTGTCCGCCGACGATGGACCAGTGCAGGGCGGGCAGTCCGGTGTTCTCTCCGGCGCGGAGGTCGGCGCCGTTGTCGAGCAGGAAATCGACGACGTTGTTGCGGCCGTACTCGGCGGCCCACCAGAGGCCGGCGTTTATCTTGGCTGGGTTGGTTTCGCTGATGAGTTTTTGGACCAGGTCGAGGAAGCCGAGACCGGCGGCTGCTTCCAAATCGACAGGCGCGCCATGCTGGGCGAGAAATTCGGCGGCCTCGGGGCGTCCGTTGCGCAGGCACGGGTTCACGCCGTCGGGCGTTGCGCCGTGGTCGAGCAGGAGCTGCATCAGAGCGATTTGCACGCCGGCGCGTTTGGGATGAATGCTGGTCGCGACCAGGACGAGCGTCGTGTCCTTGCCGTAGCTGTCGGAGGCCGCGTCAACCTCGGCCCCGGCGTCGAGGAGGATTTTCGCGATCTCGACTGCGTTGGGTGGCGTCTTCTGGCGGTAGTCTTCGAAGCCGTTGGCCGCGACGTAATGCAAGAGCGTGGCGCGATGAACGCGGGTGGAGCGGGCGCGAATCAGTTCCGGGTTCTCATTTAAGAGGCGCGAGAGAGTGGGCGCATCGCCGGCGATGATGGCGTCGGCGGTCTGCTCGAATTTCGAGACGAGCGAGGTTTTGCGGGCTAGGGCCTCAATATGCTTCGCAAATTTCGGCCAACTATCAAAACCGTGTTCGCGGGCGAGAGTGAATTGCGCGTCGGCGAGCTTGGAACCGGTTTTCTTCGCGAAGTCTTTGGCTTGTTTGCGGTACTGCTCCAGGTTAGGGCGAGCCGGAAGAGGTTTTATGTTCATGCGAACGTTCCTTTCATTGTTGCCTGGAGTCCGCCCTGGTCAGGCTGAAAGAAATGTTCGAAAATCGGTTGAAAGAATGAAGGTGGGCACGGCCCTTTCCGCGGACTGGATGCGCCCTTCGCGCTAGAGGTTAACGTAACGCGGTCGGGAGGGGGAAGTCAATCGCTGATACGATGAAAGTGCTATGGCACTCGATTGGTCACAATGTCCGGCGGTCGAAAGCATCCCGGGCAAGATGAGCGGCGCGTGGGTGTTGAAGGGTACGCGCATGCCGGTGTCCGCTATCTTCGAAAATCTGGAGGCCGGAGCCAATATCGACGACATCATGGAATGGTTCGACGGGCTGGATCGGGAGCAGGTGAAGGCTGTGATCGAGTTCTCGACCGGGAGTCTCGCCGCGTGGTGCGGCCTACGGTGAGGTTGCCCGGCTAGTAGCGCAGCTGGATGTCGCCAGAGACGGTCTTATCTGTGAATAGCGAAAACTTGTTGTTGAAGCACAGGAAATATGTGCCGGGCTGTTTGATCAGGACGTTTATGTTGCCAACCGTTGTTTTCTCCGTTTGATAGAGCACTTGGGCTGTGTGGCCGTTCTTCCAATTTTCAAAGCTGTCAGCATTTGCGAGGACGACTTGAACGTCGTTCCCTTCTCCACCTGACGCCTCAAAGCGGCCGACCACGCGTGCTGAGCTCCCGACGTTGAACCTGACGTAATATATCGTGCCGGCCTTGACGGTGAACTGAGTGGGCGTCAGCGCCTCGCTGTGAGACTCGCCGAAACCGCCAGCGCCGGGGCTGACAACGAATACATAAAATGCGACCAACCCCGCAAGAACCAGGAGTATGTTCCTGGGCGCGTGTGATTTTCGTTCTGGCGCCTTCCGCGCAGCCGACCTAACAGGTTCTAGTGCGGCGTCCGGGCGCTTTCCGCAAACTTTGCAATAACGCGCGTTCTCCGGATTCTGTTGTCCACATGAGGGGCAAAACACTTATCGTCCTCAGGCGTTCTTGGTGTACGCCTTTACTTTCTTTCCGTTCTTGGTCGTGTACTTCGAGACAGCCCTTTTCTTCGGGACCTTCTTAGTTGCTCGACCCAGAGCCGCGCCCGCGAGGGCAGCTATCAGTGGAATTGGCATGCGCTTAGAATCGGCAGGAGGGGCACCAGACTTTAAAATCCCCAGCCTGACCTCGCGCAAGATGCTGGTGGACAGACATCGGTCTATTTGCGGTAATCTGAAGGCATGCCGCAGATTATCGGCACGCCCTTCGAGGATCATGTTTGGAGCGGGGTTTGGCTCCGGCGTTTTTCCCCCTCACGAGGTTGGACCAGCCAGCGTCAGAAGCCACTTGCTGGAGGTTACCGGATAGATTTCGCCGCATGGCAAGGTAACGATCGCGCCGTCGGGGACGCCAAAGACAAGGGTTTCATCACATATCGCGACGTCGAGAAACTGGTCGAAGACGCGGGGATTTATAAAGCGCAGCGATTGTTGTTGATTGTGGCGGGCGACACCGAGATTCCCTGCGGAGTTCGGGAGTACGCCGACCAGAACTGCGTTGAGATCGTGTGGACTCGTTGGTTGGGCTAGCCGCCGTTCGAGCCTACCGATAGTTAAACGCCAACCAAACAATCAACCCGACCGCTCCGGGCAGCAGAATCTCCGCCCAGTTGCGGCGCACAAATGCGACTGCTTGATTCTTCGCCGCCAGCGTGCGGAGGGTCGGCTTTTCGGCGGGCTTGGACGCCAGCGACGATGCCAGGCGCGTCCGCAATCCTGATGGGAGACCGTTCAGAGCGCGCAGAATCTCTTCTCGGCCGCGGCGGTCGGCGATCAGGATGGTCGCGGAATTAAAGCTGTTTGTGGATTCTTCCAGTTCCTTGCGCAGTCGGGGTGGAACTTCGCTGACCGAACGATACACTTGCGTCTTGCCGCCCTTGGCGATGAAGATCGTCGAGGTCTTCACGGTTACCCGTTGCATACATCAGCCCTCCGCCGGCAACGGCTTTCGCTCGCTGCCTCGGTCCGTCATGCGGACCACCGCTCGCGTCCCTTCGATTGCCGCGTATTGCAGGGTCACTTCAATAAACCCCAGCGCGGCTTTCGAGAGCGCCTTATCCTTCCTATAGATTAGTCCAATCTGGCGGAACATGGGGTCGGGGCCCATCGGCATCGCCGCCAGCGTGCCCGTGCGGACTTCTTCGCGGCAATGCGCGCCTGCGCTGAAGCCGACGCCCAAGCCCGCCAGCACGAAGCGCTTGATCATCTCCGTGGAGTCCAACTCCATCGAAATCCGCAAATCCTCCTCCACCGGATCGAGCCATGCCGAGATGCGGTTGCGCGTCATGCCGGTTTTGGGCAGCAGCAGGGGCAGCCCCCGCAGATCCTGCGGAAAGATCTGCGTTTTCCCGGAAAGAGGATGTTTCGCCGGCACGATGACTTTTATCTCATCGGCATGGATCTTGGCCACCTGTAGCCGCTTTTCCTTCACCGGAAGCTGCACAATGCCGAAATCGGCCTGATTGTCGACCACCGCGTCCACCACGCGCGATCCAAACGACCGGTCCACCAGGATCTGGACGTTGGGAAAACGTTTCTTATACTCGCTGAACACCCGCGGCAGCACGTAAATGCACGTCGCTTCGTTCGCGGCGATCACGAGTTCGCCACGGGGGACGCGCTCCAGTTCGTTGATCTGGTTCTGGGCGCGGCGGCGCAGTTCGAGGATCTGTTCGGCGTAATCGGCGAAGATGCGGCCAGCGGCGGTGAGCGCGATTTTCGTCCCTAATCGCTCAAATAAAGACGCGTTCAGCTCCTGTTCGAGCTGCCGCACCTGCGCGCTGACCGCTGGCTGCGTGCGGAAACACGACTGCGCGGCCTTGGAAAAACTCTTCAGGCGTACGATTTCTAAGAATGTGTGGAGCTGATCCAGGTCCATGTACGGCCCGCAACGGGATATCTTTGAGTTTAGCGGTTTTGATCCATCCGATGCTCATCCTTCGTTGCATTGCACTTTTCATGTTTGCTTCGTCGGTGGCCGAAGCACAGGACGGCCACCGCGTGCTGCTGGTGGTCAACGACGCTTCCTCGCTCTCGCGCAACATCGCCGACTACTACGCGCGGCGGCGCTCGATTCCGCAAACCAATATCTGCCGCATCCGCACCACCGAGGACGAGGAGATTTCGCGCGACGTCTACAATCGCGAGATCGCCGCGTCCATCGCCGGGTTCCTGCGCAAGAGCGGCCTAGTCGATCGCGTATTCTACATCGTCACCACCATGGGAGTGCCTCTTAAGATCCAGGGCAGCGGCAACATGGATGGAGACGAGGCGGCCGTAGACAGCGAATTGACGCTGCTCTATTCGGACATGAAGCGCGGCGTTCCGCACCCGATTCGAGGCTCGATTCCCAATCCTTTCTTTGGCAAGAAAGACGAGCCGTTCACGCATCCGCGGTTCCCGATGTACCTGGTGACGCGCCTGGCCGCTTACGATTTCGACGGGGTGAAGGCCATCATCGACCGTTCGCTCCAAGCCCGGAATGTGGGGAAATTCGTGATTGACGAAAAAAACTCGGGCGAGGAAGGAGCCGACGAGTGGCTCCAGAACGCCGCGATCTTGCTGCCCAAGGATCGCGTGGTGCTCGACTCCTCCACCAAGGTGCTATACGATCTGACCGACGTGATCGCCTATGCCGGCTGGGGGTCGAACGACACGAACCGTCACCGCCGGTTTCTCGGTTTTCACTGGCTGCCCGGAGGCATCGCCACCGAGTTCGTCTCCACCAATGCACGGACGTTTAAGAAGCCTCCCGATTCCTGGAATATCGGGAAGGAGTGGTCGGGCCCCACAGCGTTTGCGGGCAGCCCGCAGACCATGACCGCGGATTATCTTTTGGAGGGCGCCACCGGCGCGTCGGGACACGTCTACGAGCCGTACCTGCTGCAAACGCCCCATCCTGAGCTGCTGCTGCCGGCCTATTACAAAGGCCGCAACCTTGCCGAGAGTTTTTATCTGTCGATCCGGTCGCTAAGCTGGCAGAATGTGGTGATCGGGGATCCGCTGTGTTCGCTGGGGAAGCCCTAGGCGCGGGGCGCCTCGTCGAGGGCGCAGGGCGCCGCAGGAGCGCAGCTCCGCCTGAAGCCCTAGGCGCGGGGCGCCGCGCGTCGGGCGCCAGTCCGGAACAGGCGCTTGGGTTTCCTGGCGCCCGGCGCCTGGCGCTCCGGCGCCTTAGGAGCGCAGCTCCGCGGCGATTTCCTGCGCCGCTTGGCGCGCCTGATCCACGGCTCCGATTTCGAAGCTGATCGCGCCGACTTTGGAATGGCCTCCGCCCCCATAGCGCTCGCAGATCGAGGCTAGGTTGTACTTCAGAGGTTGCTTCACCCAGGGATTCGACCCCACGCTGACTTTGGTGCGGAAACTCGACGTGCTTACCGACACCGTGTAGGTCGACTCCGGAAACAAATAATACGGAATAAATTTGTTATATCCTTCGATGCCGTCGCCGACCAGGTCGAAGAACACCACGCCGCCGTCGAAGGTCGATTTTTCGCGAATGACGTCGATGGATTTCAAGTGCCGCTCATATAATGGTTGATAAATCGCCTTCAATTCCGCATCGCCGGCAATCTGTTCCAGCGTGCAGTGCCTCATTTTGCGAATAATCTTCTGCACCGTGTCGGAGCCATTGGCGCCCTCGATCACCAGCGTCAATCGGGTTGCTGGCGAGCGCAAATCCACCGCCTCCTGGGCATCCGCATATTGTGCGCCGTCGACGATGTCGGCCCAGGTGACCAGTTCGTTCAGGTCGGGCGCCTCGAAGCCAAAACGGTCGCGGGCGATGGTGGCGATATATTTGGTACAGGATTTGAAACTCGGGTCGTACATCTTCCGCCCGCTGGTATCTCTGCGAAAATGCTCGGCATCCTCGGGCGTCAGAAAGGCGCTCTGATGATGATCGAACCACCAGGTCAGGTGTGGATCGGTGGAGTACTTGAAGTCGACAATGGCATTTTCGTCGCCGTCGAACAATCCGGGTTCAAATAATTGCGAGGCCTTATGGGCGAGGCCGGTAAAGACGAACTCCGCCCCGGGATGAAACTTCGCTTCGATGAAGCGGCTGAAAAACGCCGCCGAGGCCGCGCCATCGAAACAATGATCGTGATAGAGAATTCTCATCCTCATGAAGGAAATTCACCCGGGAAAACCTGTTAGTGTCTCGCATACGGTGGGCTCAACGCAAGTGGAGGCAGTTATCCCCGCCCTTACGGGACGGGGTTATAGCGCTACAAAACTACGATTCCGACGCTCGCGATTATCTCAAGGATGGTAGCAGCGAGGAACTCAAAAAACAAATCCGGCCACGGGCGCCGTTCTACTGGCTACTGGCTCCTGGCTCCTGGCTACTTCTTACGAAGCTGGCTCCATCCCGAACCGCCGCAAAAGCAGGAACTCAGAGAGATTTTCGGTCGTCAACAGGCCCACCAGCTTCTCGCCATCCATCACCAGGGCACAGCGCCCCGCCTGCGCCATTAACGGCAGAACTTCCGCCAGGTCGTTCGCAGGTTCGATAGAGAGAAAATCGCGATCCATCACGCCCGCGACATACGCGTCCGGACCCTCCGCCGCCAGCGCCTTCAGCAGCAGACTGCGACCCAGCAGCCCCACCACCTGGTCGCCATGGGTGATCGGGAAATCCTGCTGCGAGGTCGCCAGCATCATGTTCGCAGCGTCGCGAATGGTCTTACCGTGCTCCAGAGTCCGAAACTGGGTCATCATCGCGGCGCGCACCGGAATGCCATGCGTCAGCGAACGCCCCAGCGCGGCGGCGAACTCCATGGCCGCGCCCAGGAAAACGAATAGCGAGAAAAATACCAGCATATACTGCGAGGCCAGCAGGCCGTATAGCCCCATGGAAATCGCCAGCATCCGTCCCATCCAGGCGGAAATGCGCGTGGCTTCGTCTTCGGGCCTGATGTAGGAAAGCAGCGCGCGCAAAATTCTACCGCCGTCCATCGGAAACGCGGGTAACAGATTCATCCCCACCAGCAGCAGATTGCCGAAGGCGATCAGCCCCAGCAGATTCACATCGTTCGGCTGCATCAGGTCGGACGGCTTGGGAAACGGCGTGGAGTGGTGCGAGTTCGCCAGGTAGGTGAACAGCCCTGCCGCGATCAGTGCGTTCACCAGCGGACCGGCGATCGAAATCCAGATCTCCTCGCCCGGCTTTAGCGTCCTTTCCATGCGCGGCAATCCGCCGATGGGGAACATGACCACTTCCAGGGTGCGCACTTTCAGCCGGTTGGCCACCAGCGCGTGCGCCACTTCGTGCAACAGCACGCTGCCCAGCATCGCGAGCAGGAACCACGTATAGGTGGACGTGGTCTGGTGACCCGCCAGATCCTTCACGATCACCACCGTCACCAACAGAATGAAACTGAAATGCAAACGCAGGGGCGTGCCGAACAGCGAGAAAAAAGGTACCGTACCGGCCGTACCGCCGTGCACCTTACCGGAAAGGTTAGAACGATCCACAGGTGCACGATAACACAGCGCAGGCGGAGAGTAACTCCGTGAATCCACTGAGCCGTGGTCGGGTCCGAACTGCTCCTCGCGCACCACAGGGTCTTCGTTTTGGGAGGATCCCGTCATAACCTCACCGCTCCCTCCTCCAACATGCACACGACAGCGTCAGGGCCGCGAATCCAATCGCATTTCCACACCGATCCCTGGCTTGTGCGGACACATACCTTATTTCGGCCGATATGCCCGATAACTTTATTAAGGAAAGAAGGCGTCGGTTAAGGAAACCGCCGCACGGCCGGCGTTTTCCGGCTGGGCAGAGGACCATTGGCGTCGTTTGTGCTCACGCGGCGTCCCGGCGTGTTGGAAAAATCGAGCTCCGTTTCGTCGAAGGAAACCGTGCGATCCAGCATCATCTCAATGGTGGTGCCCTTGGCCAGCACCGCTTCCGGTCCGCGGGTCAACAGCACGCCTACCAGACCCGCGGTGGCTCCGGCGGCGGCTCCGATGCCCGCGCCCATTCCAGCGGCTCCCGCGGCGCTGCCGGCCAGCGCTCCAATGCTGGCGCCGGCGGCGGCCGTTTCGCCGATAGTGCGCACGTCGCCGGATTTATTTCCTTCGCTCTTGATAGCGCCTTCGCTGCGGTCCAGTTCTTCGCTCGCGCGTCCGTCGAGCTGCGAAACTCGAGCCCGAAAATCGCGCGTCACACCATTCGGCAGTGTCAGCGAATCGAAGCGCAGATAAAACTCGCCGCGTCCCTTCACCTTGCCCGGACGCACGACGTTGGTAATAGTGCCCATCACGTAGCTGCCCGGAGGAATCACGATGCGGCCCCCCGACAGAATTGGAAACACCGTTTCGAGATACACCCGGTCGCCCGCCGCCGCGTGTTTAGTGCTGACGCTGTTGATCAGGCTGAGAGGAATGTGCGTGCCCGGCTCGACCTGAAACGTCTTCGCCGCCGGCTTGGCGGCAGCAGGCGCGGCGTCCTGCGCGAAAGCCGCAAGGCTCGCCGTCAGAAGAACCGGAATTGCGCGGATAAACATCTTCATTTACGAGTGTAACCCAGTTTGCGTAATGATTAAAGGAGATAAACGGCGCCGCCTTGAGCCGTTTCCTGCAGGTCCTGATGTGGGGCGGCCACTCATGGCTGCAGCCTGCTCTCAGCAGGCTTCTATGATGAAAAAAGCCGCCTGAAGAGGCGGCTGCACCCATGAGTGGCCGCCCTACATCGTTGCCCAACGGTTTATGAAAACTCTTGATAAGCTCAAGGCCGGCAGCCGCGCGCCGCGAGGCGTACGTCGTCCGCGATCGCCGCACCCTTCGGCTCCTTCGCGTTGTACGCCTCGATCAGCTCCGCCGACCGCCGAAAGCTTCGGCATCCTTCGCTCCGATTGCCGGCCTCCGTCTCGAAGCGGCCCAACCAGTAGGTGGCCGTCGCAAATTTCAACACCGATTGGGAGACCAGCGGAGCGTTCTTCGATAGCCGATCGTAAATCCCGGCAGCTCTTTCAAAGCCTCGCCGCGCTGCCGGCCGGTCGCCCAGATCCTTTTCGCACTTCGCCAGTATGAACACCGCATAGGCCAGCCGTTCCGATGCGCGGCGGTCGTCCGGATTCTCCGCCGCCACCTGTTGGCGGAGCGCCACGCTCTGCTCCAGGTATGGACGCCCGGCGCCCGGATTCCTCATGTCCGCGTAGGCTGATCCCATCGCCGTCAGATCGAAGGAGAGGTTCATTTGCGCCCCTGGCGACGATGGGGTTTGTTTGAGCAGCGCGGCATCCAGATCCCGCGCTTTACTGGCGGATTCGAGTGCTTCCCGAAAGCGCCGGTTGTTCGCCCACGCGCTGGAAATATCGCGGTACATCAATGCAATATTCGACGTGAGTTTCGCCTCGTCGTGTCCGCCCTTCTGTAGCTCCTCCCTCCAGATGCCGAGCGCCCGCTCATAGAGGGGAACCTGCGCCTTTGCATCCGGGAGCCAACTGGCCAGGGCGACGGCCGCTAAAGCAGCCTGATCCCGCGATGCGTAGTCTCCAAGCAGTGCCGCGAGTCTGTCCGCGGCGTCCATCGACTTTCTGGCGTACCCGACCGCAACGTCGCGGCGCCCGTACGACCCCGCGTGCTGCGCCGACGCGCGATAGAAACTGCCCAGCGTACGGACGGAATCTGGCGTGGAAGGCTCCACCCGGTTTAGTGTGTCGGCCAACGCCTGTCCTTTTGCGAGAATCTGGGTGGCTTTTCCGACGTCGCCGAGGTTGGCTTGCCCCACCGATGCGGCGACCCCCGCCAGCTCTACATAGCCGTCGATCAATTCGCGCAGCAGCGCCGGACTATCGGCCGCATCCTTCGCGAGCGCTTCCAGATAGCTCAGCGTCTTCTCGATGAGAACCTCCCGCATGGTCAGCGTTCCGTTGATGCCCGCCAGTTGCGGCTGAATCTCATGAATCACCGTATACGTCAGCCGGCGGGCCTCGTCGAAGCGCCTCTGCGCGATCTCTCTTTGGTGTTCCGCGCGCCGCGCCTGCCACAGCGATGCCCCCGCTCCGGCCAGAATCGCCAGCGCCAGGGCGGCGAAGGCCGCGGTGAGGGCTTTATTTCGCCCGCAAAACCGGGCCGCGTGATAGAGGCGCGAAGGAGGCCTCGCCTCGACCGGCCGCCCATCGAGAAACCGCTCGACGTCGGCCGCCATCTCGCCGGCAGATGCATATCGCCTCTGTGGCTCCTTGGCCAGCGCCTTCATCACAATCGCGTCCAGATCGCGCGGCAATCCCGGTGTAAGGCTCCCCGGCGTGCGCGGCTCCTCGGCGACGATTCTCTGTTCCAGCTCCAGCCTCGGTCCGGACGACTGCGGGTTCGTGCCGGTCAACAATTCGTACAAAATCAGGCCCAGCGAGTAGATATCGGTGGCTAACGTCAGCCTCTGTCCCTGCACCTGCTCCGGGCTCGCACACGCCAGCGTCATGGGATTCAGCGCGGTCGCCGAAGGATCTTCCCCCTGGTCCATCATCCGCGCGATGCCGAAATCCAGCACCTTTGCCTGGCCCTCCGCGGTCACCAGAATGTTTCTCGGCTTCAGATCGCGATGAATGATCAGATGCTGATGCGCGTAATGAATCGCCGCACAGATCGATTGAAACAGCCGCAGTTTCTCGCGCAGCGGAATCCTGGCGCAATACTCGGTCACCGGCTCGCCCGATACCAGTTCCATCACCAGATAGCGACGTCCCTGCCACACGCCTCCGTCGATCATGCGGACGATGTGAGGGTGGTCCAGCAGCGCAAGAATGCGCCGTTCTTCGATAAATCGCCGCTCGGCC
>CAVVNE010000066.1:0-13383 GCA_963749245.1 Bryobacterales bacterium | reverse complement strand
TCTATAGCGCACGCGACGTTTTGCTCACTAGCGCACCTTGCTCAGACCGAGCTATCCCTGGGGGGGCTTAAGAAAGTACTTCCATAAAGGCTCGCCGTCTTTGTCGCGACAGACGATCGTCACCGTTCCTATCGAGACTTCGCGCGCCAACACGACCATCGCATCCTCAAAATGCACTTTGGAACCAATCACGTGGATCTGGTCTCCCTTGGCGAACTTGACGTCGAATACCTTCGCGAATTCGGCCGGGCCAACGTAAACATCCAGAGTCTCCAATCCCGCTTGCACGATCAGATGCAGGCCGTCCATCGGATTATCTTTCGGAACTTCCCGCACCGCGGTGACCTTAGCATCAACCTCGATCAATTTCGCGGTATCGTAACTGGGTCCCGGCGCTTTTACAACCTTGACATCCTTGTCCGCAGCCGACGCGGAAGAAGCCGCCCACACCAGCAGAAGAGCAGCCGCGCACTTCATCAGGTTCTTCATAAGAAGGGAACCTCCTGAGTCTGTTTGAGCACTTTACTGCCCCAATGTCTGCCATGCTATTCCTTCATGCCCTTTTCCATCCGGGCGCGCCTCAGCGCGATGATGTTTCTCAATTACGTCGTCTGGGGCGCGTGGTACGTCACGCTCAGCACCTACCTGACGAGCACGCTGCACTTCACGGGAACGCAGGCGGGAGCGATTTTCGGCACCACGGCGCTGGCGTCCATGATCTCGCCGTTTTTCGTCGGACTGATTGCCGACCGCCTCTTCTCCACCGAACGCGTTCTGGCGGCGCTGCATTTTATCGGGGCGATCCTGCTGTGGCGCGTGGCCGGCGCGCAGTCCTTCGGCGCGGTGTATGGACTGCTGCTGGGCTATTGCCTGTGTTATTTCCCGACCATCGCCCTGACCAACTCGCTCACCCTGCAACATGTCCGGGATGCGGGCCGCGACTTTCCGCTGATCCGCGTTTTTGGCACTCTGGGCTGGATCGCCATCGGAGTGGTGGTCGGCTCCTTGGCGATCGAAAAATCCGCGACGCCCTTTCTGCTGGCCTCGGCGGCGTCGGTCGTTATGGGTTTGTTCAGCCTGGTGCTGCCGCACACGCCTCCGGGCGCGAAGGGCGGAGTCGTTCAGCGTCCGGCGGGTGCTGGGGCTTGACGCGCTGGTGATGCTGAAGGACAAGTCGTTTTTCGTCTTCGCCATCGCCTCGATATTCGCGTGCATCCCTCTGACGTTCTACTTTTCCTTCACCAACAACTACCTGAACGACGTTCATGTGACAAACGCGGCGGGCAAGATGACGCTGGGGCAGGTGTCGGAAGTCGGCATGATGCTGGTGATGCCGCTGGTGCTGCGCCGGTTCAGCGTGAAGGCGATTCTGATGGCGGGCCTGGCGGCATGGACGGTGCGTTATGCGCTGCTGGCCGTGGGCGATGCCGGGCCCGGCGTATGGATGTTCTACGTGGCGATTCTGCTGCACGGCATTTGCTACGACTTCTTTTTCATGACAGGCCAGCTCTACACCGATCAGCAGGCGCCCGCGCATCTCCGCAGCGCGGCGCAAGGTTTGCTCACGTTTATGACCTACGGCGTGGGGATGTATGCCGGGTCGGTGATTTCGGGCAATGCGCTGGATTTTTTCACCACAGGATCGGGCGCCGCCGCGGTTCGCGACTGGAAAACGTTCTGGCTGAGTTCGGCGGCGGGGGCGTTTGTGATTTTGCTGATCGTCGGTGCGTTGTTCCGCAGCAATGCGAAAATTGAAGCGGCCCCCGATGTGTAGGACAATTCTTACATGGTCTCCCGCAATGCATGTGCGCTTCTGGTCGCTATTTCTGTTTCGCTGCTCGCGCAGCCGTTCGACGCCAGCCTGTACCGAGCGATGTGCTGGCGGCAGATCGGACCTTTCCGCGCCGGTCGCGTGACGGCGGTCTCCGGCATCGCCGGAAACGCGGCTGTCTATTATATGGGCACGCCGGGCGGAGGGCTTTGGAAGACAGTCGACGGCGGTGTGGTCTGGACGCCGATCTCCGATGCGGTGCCCATCTCGTCGATCGGCGCGGTGGCGGTAGCTCCGTCGAAACCCGACGTGGTGTACTTCGGCACGGGTGATGTCAGCATGGTCGGCGGCTCGGTCAACATGGGGAATGGAGTTTACAAGTCCACCGACGCGGGCAAGACCTGGCAGCACGTCGGGCTCGATGAGACGGAGCACATCGGGAATATGTGGGTCGATCCGCACAATCCCGACGTCGTGCTGGTCGCCGCGCTGGGACGGACTTATTCGAAGAACGCTCAGCGGGGCGTGTTCAAAACCACCGATGGCGGCAGGACCTGGCGAAAGGTTCTGTACAAAGACGACATCACCGGCGCGGTCGATTTAGTGTTCGCGGCCGACGCGAAGACCGGCTATGCGGCATTGTGGGAGCACTACACCGCGCCCGGCGCGCGCGGGGCCATCGAATCGTCAGGGTACGCGGGGATCTATAAGACGACGGACGGTGGAGAAAGCTGGACGCAGCTTACTGAAGGGCTGCCTACCGGGCGGTTGGGCCGCATCGGCGTCGCTGTCTCGCCCGACGGGAAGAAAGTCTTTGCCATTGTCGCGGGCGGTGGGGGACGCGGCGGCTCGGCGAGCGGCCTTTATCGCTCCGACGATGGAGGAGCGCACTGGGCGAAGAGCACCCAGGACCCGCGCATTCAGGGTAGCGGCTATTTCAGCCGCGTCTTTCTCGATCCCAACAATTCCGACGTCGTGTACGTGGCGCAGACTTCGCTTTATCGGTCCGAGGACGGCGGCCGCACGTTCACTTCGTACAAAGGCGCGCCGGGCGGCGACGATAATCACGCACTGTGGATCGACCCGACCGATTCCCTGCGCATGATCATGGCCAGCGATCAGGGCGCCACCATCAGCATGGACGGCGGAAAATCGTGGAGCTCCTGGTACAACCAGCCGACTGGGCCAGATCTATCATCTGTCCACCGATAATCGATATCCGTATTGGGTCTACGGCACGCAACAGGACAGCGGTTCGGTGGCGACGCTGAGCCGCGGCGATTATGGCGAAATCACGTTCATGGACTGGGATCCGGTGGGTGGATACGAGTTCGGCTACATCGTTCCGGACCCTTTGAATCCCAACTTGGTTTACGCTGGCGGGCCCAGCCGCGGCGTGGTCCGGATTAATCGGACGAATCGACAGGTGGCTACGATATCGCCCAACGTCACGCGCGACAACGAATACCACATGGCGACCAATCCGCCGCTTGGGTTCTCGCCGCAGGACCCGCACGTCTTTTATATGGGCGCCCAGTTTTTACTGGAGACGCGCGATGGCGGCGTGCATTGGAAAGCCATCAGTCCCGACCTGACGAAGCGCGCCGAAACGCCTCCTCCTTCCGAAACGGCCGCTGCGACGCCTGCCGTTCCCGCACGGCCTCGCGCGCAGGAGCAGCAGGAAACCATCCAGCCCAACAATCGGGTGGCGATCAATACTTTCTCTCCATCCCCTGTCGCCGCCGGTGAGATTTGGGCGGGCACCAACAACGGCATCATCCAACTGACGCGCGATGGCGGAGCGACCTGGCAGAACGTCTCGCTGCCGGGCCTGGGTCCGCTGACGCAGATCAGCATCGTCGAAGCGTCGCACTTCGATGCGGGCACCGCCTACATGGCCATCGACCGCCACGACGAAAACGATTTCCGCCCGCACTTCTATCGCACGCACGACTTCGGCAAGACGTGGCAGGAAACGTCGAACGGCATACCGGAGGGCTGCTTCGCGCGCGTAGTGCGTGAAGATCCCGCGCGGAAGGGCCTGCTTTACGCTGGAACGGAGAACGCCGCGTTCGTTTCGTTCGACGAAGGCGACCACTGGAGCTCGCTGCAGCTCAACATGCCTACGACCAGCGTCCGCGACATGGAGATTCACGGCGACGATCTGGTGGTCGCCACTTACGGCCGCGCTTTCTGGATTCTGGACGACGTGACGCCTCTGCGGCAGATCGACCGGAAGCTGACCAGCGCTTCGGCCTTTTTATTCCGGCCTGAAAAGGCGCTGCGCGTCCGCCTCGATCAGAACCAGGACACTCCCCTGCCCCCGGAAATGCCGGCTGGGGAGAATCCTCCGAACGGTGCAATTGTGGATTTTTATCTCGCGTCGAAGCCGTCTGACGACGTTACGCTCGGGATCTTCGATAGCGCCGGTCAACTGGTGCGAAACTATTCCACCAAGGCCGAGGCTGCGTCCATCGAGCCTCCGCCCAACGTCCCCGAGTACTGGCTGCAACATCCCGAGCCGTTGACCAGGAATCCAGGCATGAACCGCTTTGTTTGGGACCTGCGCTACACGCCTCCACCTGTGCTGCGCCATGAATATGCTATTTCCGCGATGTACCAGAACACGCCCGGGTTGCCTCTTGGCGCTCCGGTGGTACCGGGGAAATACAACGTCCGCCTGACGGTGAATGGACGTACCTTTGAGCAGCCTCTGGAGGTCGCGCTGGATCCACGCGTCGATGTTTCGGCCGATGCGCTGGCGCAGCAGCTCGCCCTGGAACGGAAGATCCTGGACCTGGTCGCGGCGAGCTACGACTTCTATCGGAAGGCCGTCAGCCTGCGCCAGACTGTGGCCGGCGATCAGAAACAGGTCGAAAAAAATCCCGCCAGCGAGGCGGCTCTCGCCGCTTTGAAGGAGTTCGATCAGAAAGCGCAGCGGCTGCAAGGTTCCGAGGGGGGTTTCGGCGGAGGAGGACGCGGAGGGCGTCAAGCGCCGGCGTTTGCTCTGCTCAATCGCTCCATCGGGTCGCTGGCTACGGTTGTCGATGGTCAGGATGCTGCACCTACACCCGCGATGCAGACCGCCTACGAAGGATACTGCCGCGAGCTGGCCACTGCCGCCGAAAACTGGAACGAGCTGATGAAAACCGATCTCTCGAAGCTGAACGGCGAACTGGTGAAGCAGAAAGTGGGAGTTGTTCCGGCGGCGACATTACCTGTGCCGGCGTGCAAATGACCTAATGGGCTGTCCGCAAGATGCCGGCGGCCACGACTCTGACCGCTCCCGCAGGTCGCGGCTCCATTTGATAGCCCACTACAGCTCGGCAATCGTCTCCACCACCGCGTCGCCGTTCTGGAACGGTTCCTCCCGAACCTCGAGGCCCAAGCCGGGCAGCTCCGGCGCGCTTACGTAGCCGTTCACCGGCACCGGGACATTCTTGAGAAAGTGCGGGTACAGATCGTTGTACAGGTGATACACGCTCTCGAGAATGTAGAAATTCGTAAGCGACATCCCCGTGTGAATCGACGAATACCACAGGATGGGGCCCCCGCCCGTGTGCGGCGCGGTGGGGATCTTGTACGTGTCGGCCATGTCGGAAATTTTTTTGGCTTCGGAAATTCCTCCGCACCAGGTCACGTCGTACATCACGACGTCGGCGGCGTGCAGCTCGAACATCTCGCGGAAGCGGAACCGCGTGGCGAGGCGCTCGCTATTGCAGATCGGGATCGACGTTTCCTTGCACAGCGTAACGTATGCCGTCAGGTCGTCCGGCAGCATCGCGTCTTCAATCCACATGATGCCGTACGGTTCGAGGGAATGGGCGATTTCGAGGGAACAGGGCAGGTTCCACTTGCTGCTGAGATCGAGCGCGATTTCGATCTCGTCGCCCGCCGCTTTTCGGATACGCTGGATCGGGTCGAGTGACTGCCGCAGCTCCGTCTGCGTGATAAACGTGCCGCCGTGTTTGGCGTATGCGTTGACCGGACCCCGATCATATGGATAGATCTTGATGCCTTTGATGCCGCGCTTAAGCAGGAATTCGGCGAGCTTTTCGGGCGCGGTGTGCTCCCTCATGCCGTTAATCGGCCACCCGTTCATGGTGTTGTACACCATGAGTTTCTCCTGCGCCTTGCCGCCGATCAGCTTGTAGACTGGAAGACCCGCCGCCTTGCCGAGAATATCCCACTGCGCGATGTTGATCGCCGTCAGCATTCGCGTGTCGGCTCCGCCCCAGGGCTGATAGGAGATGTGATAGAAGAGGTCCTGCCACAAGCGCTCGATCTGGGTCGCGTCTTTGCCGAGGATCAAAGGAGCGAGTTCTTTGAGAGCGCCGCGATGCGCTTCATAACCGGGGTAGGATTCGCCGAGGCCGACGATGCCTTTGTCGGTGTGCAGGCGGACCCAGGTCCAGTTGGGCTCGATGCCGGGGACCAGATGCAGGTCCGAGCGGAAACGAACGGCTTCGATTTTCGTGATCTTCAGCGGACCTACGCCGTCAGCGGCGGCCTGCGCCTGCCGGGTCCAGAGCGGGAGGGCCGCCGCGCCCTTAAGAAGATCTCTGCGGGTGATTCGCATACGCGTAGTATATGCTGAATAGTTCTTAGGAGCCGTTATGGACAGACGAAAATTCTTCAAGCGGTCGGTGGCGGGCTCGATGGCGGCCGGTTTCGCGATTCCGCCGTCTTTGGAGGCACAGAGCGCGCCACGCTCGGACCTGCCGTCGCGCTTTACGCCCACGCTGTACAAGTTTCCACGGGCGCCTTACAACCCCTTCGGCGCAACCGATTATTACTCTTTCGCCGACGACCTGGTCATCGAACGGAACCGTCCCGGCAAACCGCATCAGGGGAAGGTGCTGGCGGCGGTTCAGGCGCATTCGGACGACATCACGCTGGGCGCCGCCGGAACCGTCGCCAAGCTGATCGACGAAGGCTATACCGGATATCTGGTCCGCCTCTCCAACGACGAGGCCTCGGGCACAACGCTCGGCCACGGCGCCGTGCAGAACGAGATGGACATTCAGGAAGCCGGCAAAGCGTTGGGCTGCAAAAAAGTCTATTCGTTCTACTATCGCAATCACCGCATGGACGACTGTGCTGTCGTCGAGCTTCGCGCGCGCTTAATTTTTTTATTCCGGCTGCTCCAGGTGGACACCATCGTCGCGATGGATCCGTACAATCAATACGACGAGAATCCGGATCACATTGTCAACGGCAAGGCGGTCGAAGGGGCATGCTGGATGGCGGGCGGCCCCAGAGATTATCCGGAGCATTTTAAAGCGGGGCTGAAACCCGCCAGCGTGCATGAGAAATACTATTTTTCGCGTGCGCCGCAAGGACACCATGTGACGAACCGGATCGTGGACATCAGCTCCTATATCGACGCCAAGGTGCGGGCGAATGTCGCTAACCGTGGTAAGGGTCCCGCGCGCAACTACGGTGCGCAACTGTGGCAGCAACTGGCGCGCCAGGGAAAGAAGCTCGCCTTGCTAGGAGACAGCGACGAATCCGCCGACTTCGGGTACGTGAAACAGTTCCTGATGGAGGACTGGCGGCGAATGGGCGCCATGTTCGGCGGCCTGGCCTACGCGGAAGCGTTCCGCTACATCGGTCCGGAGCCGAACTACCAGGATGAAATCAGGAAGTACGCCGATGAACACGCCGAAAGGAGGTAGCCACCATGAATCAAACCGCTGCGCACGCCGTGATTGAAAAGGCCGCTTCGGGCCAGCCGCACAAGGGGAAAGTGTTCGTGGCGGTACATGCCCACCTGGACGACGTGCCGTATTTCGCCGGTGGCCTCTGCGCCAAACTGATCGGCGAGGGCTACACAGGCTACATCGTGCGAACCACGAACGATGAACACTCCGGCAGCAGCACGAACGCGCGCAATATTCTGAGTAATGAACAGGAGCACGCGAAGATGGCCGCGGCCCTCGGCTTCAAGGATGTGTTCGAGCTCTACTACCGCAACGACCGCATGGAGGAAATTTCCAAGTCGGATCTTCGCGGCCGCCTGATGCTGATCTATCGGATGTTGAAGGCCGATACGATCGTCTCCTTTCATCCCGACGCGACGGGGCAGAATGCGGATCACCTGATCACGGGCCGCGTGGCGGTGGAAGCCGCGTCGATGTGCGCGAACGCGACCGAGAACTGGGAGCACGTGGAAGCGGGCTTCGCCGCGCGCCCGGTTTACGAGCGTTACTATTTCTCGACCAGCGCGGAGGCGCCGTTCAACCGTGTGGTGGACATCGGCCCGCACATCGAAAAGAAAATCGACGCCATCGCCGAATGCAGGTCGCAGGGCGGAGGCAACCTTGGATCTCAACTGTCTGCGCAATTGACTCAACAGGGGAAGCGCCTTCCGCTCCTCGGCAACGACGACCGCACCGCAGACCGCGAGTACATCCGCCGCTTCCTGCTCGACCCTTACCGCGATTTCGCGAAGCCTCACGGCTTGCAATACGCCGAGCGATTCTATTACGTCGACGATCGTCCGTCCGGGCGGACAAAAGTGGACGAGTATGTCGCCAGGAACGCCGTGCGCGTTTGACGTAGGTGGGACACCCCTGGTCCGCGCACGACTCGGGCACTGAATAAGCCTGAGGTTTTCGTTTGAAAAGATGTAGGGCGATTGAGGTAAGATGTGGCAATGTCCACATCGCACATCGTTACACTCTTGCTCCAAGAACGTGACCGTATCCAGTCGGCCATAGATGCTCTGTCGCCGGGAGATCCTGATGCAGACCTTCCAAATTGGGTCAGAAGCGATTTCAAACTTTCATCTGTCGCCGCACCAGCACCTACAAAACAGAAACGCAAGGTCAGTCCAGCGGCGAGAAAGCGCATGGCCGAAGGTCAACGGAAACGATGGGCCGCAATCAACTCAGCGAAGGCTGAAGCGTCTTCACCGAAGGTATCGAAAAAGCTGGCCGATGTGATCGCACCGCCCGAGGATGCGGAGTTCAAGGCAAAAATGTCAGCGGCGATGAAGAAGGCGTGGGCGAAACGGAAGAAGGTTGCGAAGAAGGGTGTAAAGTAGAGCCTATGAATCGAACCCTCAAGGCGATGTGCAGAAGACGGCGGATGCCAGTCACCTGCCTTCAAATCAATGCACGTCCCTATTGCAAAGGACAAACCGGAAACTATTGAAAAGTGGTTTTGTGACACGCACTACGATTCAAACAACGTGAAGAAATATCAACCGTCGAGCAACAACGATTCTCTTCGATAAGACCTTGAGTTCACCACCACAGTCGTGATAGCAGGGACAGAACGGTTCCTTGCCCCGGCAAAGTTCGGCGGCGTGCTTGAATGCCGCAGAAACACGGTTTGCAATTGACTCGTCGTAAAAGATGAGTATTGCAACGTACATGGACTGGCTCTTTGTGGAATTCGTCAACGTCTCATGGGTTGTGGCGTCAATGCTCGTCTCACGAGTTTCTGTTAGCACGCTCTTCGATGAAGCAGTCAGAGTCACGATCCACGTTTCGACGGTTGTGGACTGCGAGAGACGGATACCGTCTTTTGCGACGGACACCTTCGTAATTGCACCAAGAGGAACCGTGAAGCGGGACGTAGACGTGTCCGGGAATTTGGGAAACTTCTCCCACAGGCTCAGTTCAGTTACATCGAAAACGACCGTGCAGGAATCGAATCTGATTGGTGCCGTCGTCTGCGTCACATCTTTGAATCTTCCCATTCTCTGAGCAAGCCCGAGAAGGTCACCACCCGTCGTCAAATCGACAATGTAGTGATTTGCCGCAAGCGGAAGTTTCTCTCTAAGCCATTCAAGCGTCTCTTTGAACGATGGGCCGCTGGTATCGGGCACGACTGTCGGCGTCGGCGCACTTCCCCGGCAAAGTTCCGTAGCGTGGCTAAACGCATCTTGAACTCGTTCCGCTACGGTTTCATCATTGAAGGTAAGGAAGACATCACTCAAGTTCTCGTTCTTTGTTCGGTCTGCTAAACCATCATGCGCCTCGCTGAGAATGACCTTCGAGGTACTGTGAAGCGAAACCACCCACGTTTCACCCTTGTAGGACAAGTCGCTCGGCGGTTTCCATTTGAAATGGCCTGCCGAGTCGAGTGCGCCGAGCGGAATCGAATAGCGGGTCGTGTCCACAACCCGGAGGTCAGAATATTGTTTCAGACGATCCGTAGAAATTTGATCTAAGGCGACGGTGCAGGAGGCGAACGATACAGGGACGGTTCGTGAGGTCGTTTCTGTGGGTCCTCTGGAGCTATAAGCAGCGGAAAACTCAGTGGTCGCCAAAGGGATAGTCGCTTTCAGCCAGTCCAGGGTTTCCTTAAGCGACGCTCCTTTATTGGGTTGATCTGCCGTCAAATCTCGTCGCATCTGGTTCAGCGTGGTAGGGTCGTGCAGATTGGTCAGGAGTCCTCGAACATCGTTGATCGGAACAGCAAAATTCAGCCCTTCTGAAGAGCGCAATTTGAACGAGACAACGCCGATGACCTGCCCCTTACCGTTGACGAGGGGACCACCGCTATTTCCCGGATTAACAGCAGCATCCGTCTGGAGGACTTTGAATCCATCGCCACCATCACGGATCGAACTCAAGATTCCAGCCGTCACGGTTCCGTGGAGTCCCTGTGGGTTTCCGACGACGACCACAGGCTCACCGACCGCTGCGGTATTCGAATTTCCCAAATCCAATGCCGGAAGATCGAAGCCAGCGATGTGTATCACCGCAAGATCATGGCGCTCATCTGTCGCAAGAACCGATATCGAATTGAAACTTTCACCGTTCTCCAACTGAACTTGAGCCGTCCGAAGGTCCCGGATGACGTGAAGATTCGTGACGATCCTTCCATCCTTCGAGATGATGAAGCCGCTGCCCGAGACTTCGCCGGAATCCGTTTTTCCCTGAATCACAACGACAGATGGTGCCACCCGCTTGGCGATCTGAGCCGTGGTGAGAGCGGCCTGTCCAAATGCGACAGGCAGCATCAGCATCAAAATTGTAACAGCCTTCACGGTTTAGCGGCTCCTTTTCCGCTGTTCGGAGCAATGTAATGGCAAGAGATACGGAGTCCCCATCATACGCCTTTTGGAACGGCGTGATGAAACAGGTCACGATTTTTCCAGTGCGATATCCTCAAGGTATCTGGAGCTTTCCTGTCGTGGTCGTTGACGAGGGTTTTGTTTGGCGATTTAAGCACTCGAACTGCTTAGAACGGTTCCTTCATTCGGCAAAGATCGGCTGCGTGCTTGAACGCCTCTAGGACTCGCTTTGCTACCGATTCGTCATAGAAAATTATGAAAGCCCATTTTTGGCCCTCAGATTTCGTGGTGTTGTTCAAGTCTTCGTGCGTTTCGTTAAGGACGACCTTAGAAGTGAGGTTCAAGTCAACCGTCCACCGATCAAGTTTTTTGGAATCGGGAGAAATTGAAAGGATCACATTGTCTGCATCGACGGTTCCTCCGGTTATTGCGCCAAGGGGCACCGTATAGCGTGTTGTCGTAACTATGGGGCGTTGACGGAACTTCTCCCATGTGTCCACTTCCGTGAGATCGAAAATCACAGTGCAAGAATCGAAACGTATCGCATCTCCGAAGGCTTACATCCTTCGTCTTACTCCCGTCAAAAAATATCGGCCACTTAAACTCCACCAAATAATGATTTGACGCCAAAGGAATTTTCTCTTTTAGCCAGTCAAGGGTCTCTTTCAGTGACGGTCCCTTGGGATGCCATCGGCGGTCTGTCCAAATGCGAGAGGCAATGTTACCAGGGACAAAAACAAGTGTTTCACGTTTGAAATTCCTCTTGGAGAGCAGCCAAGGCATCTTCAACGCTTTTGCATTCTCTCGTCCAATCTCCCCGAATACCATCCCTGGTGCGGAGGATTTGCCAGCAGTGTTTTCCCATCGGCATCTCTGCAATCGAAGCCTGTTCTCCTGGCGAGTCCCTCCACTTCGTACTGATAAGCGTGATCTCCCCGAACGAAATTGTCCGTATAACCGATTGGCCGCAGCGTGAGCTTGGCTACCATGATTCAAGCATAGTGCTTCGGGCGCATCCTCGTACTTCATGCTCTCCGTTTCCGTTTCTCCGGTTCCGCCTGTTCCGAACTCACCGATGTTTTTCTTGAACGTTTCGGCAATCGCCTGATAGCGTGAGTCGTCTCGATTCGACGCTTTCAGGTACGCTCCGTAATGTTCAAGGGTACTGGACCATCAGCGGTGGGGCATCGTCCTCAAGTTCAATTTTCACGGCAGATAGCCAACTTCCTCACTGTGCTTGTGGTCCTTTGCCGCTTCGGAAGGCGGATACTCAGTGTTGTAGCAGATTTGTATCAAGAACTTTGTTAACTCGATCCAAGGATGCGGCTTGCCCACAACTTTTTCATAATCCTTGTCGCACTGTCCTTTGTGAAGGAAATGAATCTCTGATTCTCCTTCATGACCTTTCCGTATGAATAGTGCCATACCAAGCCTTGCGTTCAAGATCGGTTCGTGGCAATCCTCACAGATGACAAGCGAAAAAGAACCACCAGAATCGTAGCGCATTTTTATCATTGGGACCGTCTCCTTTTTTGGACGCACTCATCTTACCAGACGGGCCGACGTGTCCGCACCATTTTGCCTGAGCGATTTGAGGCACAAATCGTGCCTTGACAAGGCCATTTGGATGTTGCAACCTAAAGGTGTCCAGTTCCAACCGAAGCCTGATTGGAACTACCAAACTCGCTATAGCGCTTCCGGGGAAGTGTGATCGAGTGGATGAAAAGAAGGAGATGCAGTTCACGATGCTTTTTTAGTGTCGTCCCGGCGATGCGGAAAGTGTGTGAACTGTGGTTGCTCTCTTCGAGTTCCTTTATAGCCTGACATTCGAGCAGGTTGAATTCTTCCTTTTCCGGCTGACGCTACTTTTGCTATTCGTGTTCGCCCTCTACAAGATTGTGCGTAAGGAATGGCCGTGGAATTAGTGAACGGCTCTCTTCACCGACACGCCCTGTCCGCACTCCCGGCAGATGTACGCATCGACGCTCGAAAAGCCGGGGAACGTGTTGAGGCCCTGACAATGCGGACAGACAGCACTACACATTCCTTCAAGCATCGCCATACGCAAAAGGACTTGCGGCGCTTCGTCAGTCGGAACCGTTCCGATCAGGAAAGGTCGCCGTCAAGAAAAACGAGTTCTACATCGACAGTTGGGAGTTTTCATTACTATCCTGAATGGGTCTTTGAGGCTGATACAAGTATCAAATTTGCCGTCCGATACGCACGTTACGCACGGCAAGCACCTGTATATCGGATGGAGAATCAGCAACTTACAGATTTCAAAGGACCGTGTTACCCTGAGTCTCGACGCGGCACGCATGAGTGTTCCCATTGCGTTCCGCATAACGATGGGTATGAAAACACCCGGCTCCAGTGGAGGGGGCGAAAAATTGGGGACAGCCCGCTCTGTCCACGCGGCGGCGAAGGGGAGTGGGTTTTCTCGGAGCGACCGGGCGCCTTGCAAGATAAGTAGGCAGTCCCCAATTCTTCGCAGACTCTGCTATTTTCGAGGTGCGTGCGCCACATAACTGACAGAATTTGCGACGCACTACGCCCATCTTTCAGATAGACTACATTAGCT
>CAVVNE010000065.1:0-9593 GCA_963749245.1 Bryobacterales bacterium | reverse complement strand
CGATGAACTGAATCGCGCCTGCGCGGCGGTGGCGGAAGGCGTCGGCCGCGGCGACTGGAAACTGGTTTATCAGAGCCGCAGCGGGCCTCCCGGTCAGCCCTGGCTCGAGCCCGACATCTGCGATTATCTGCGCGAGATCCGCGCTGACGCGGTAATCGCGCCCATCGGCTTCCTCTCGGATCATATGGAAGTGCTCTACGATCTCGATACCGAAGCCCGCGCGGTGTGCGAGGAACTAGGCGTGAAAATGGCGCGCGCGGGAACAGTGGAAACGCATCCAGCCATGATCCGCATGATCGCCGAGCTGATCGAACAGGAACCGGCGCTCTGCCAAGCCGGCTGCTGCGCTGCGCCAGGAGCTCGGCCCGCGCGCTAGTTTCGACGGCGTCGAGGTTAACGCAAAGTTTTCTCTAAACCGCGCCATCGGATGACTTGTACGGTCCGCTAGGTGTCCGAGCGCCATCGCCCGGTTTGAGGGAAATCCGTCGCCCTAAAGTACTCCATAACCTGAATATCTTCGACTAGATTGTGTTGATTGACAATCGTCTTGTCGATCTTTTGAAAGTACCAAGGCTCGGAGCGGTTATACATTACTTCCCACAAGATGAGACCGACGAACTTGCCAGCATACTCGTGGTCGCTGTTCATCGCTTCGTAGACGGCCTCATATACCGGGTACCACTCTTGCCCGCCTCCCGGCAAGCACACGATGTACTGAGCTCGGACGACATCCATGCGGTCAATCGCAGTATTCATAGCGTCGACAACGGCTTCGAAATCTTCCCGAGGAAGCAGCGAGAGCCATGTTTCGTACGCATCTGGTCGCGCCCAGGGACGGGCGACCTCGACATCGCCTGCTGCCGTTAATTTGGCGAGAGACATAAGTTACCTGATCAGCATGATACAAGAAGCGTATCCACCGGCACCGAACGGTTCTTCATAGCATCAGTTTATAAACTTCGCGCTTCGAGAGTCCCCGCGCCTTCGCAACGTTCTTGATCGCGTCCATACGCGACACTCCGCTTGACTCCAGCGCGCGAATCGCCTCTTCAATCGGCGTGTCATCCTGCTCCGCGCGCTCCGCCTTGCCGATTAACAGGGTAATCTCACCCTTCACCGACGGCCGCGCCGACAGCACCTCATGCAGCTCCGCCGCCGTCCCGCGCAGAAATTCTTCGTGCAGCTTCGTCAGCTCTCTGGCGATCACCACCGGACGCCCCCGCATCACCGCAGCAACGTCATCGAGCGTCTCCAAAATCCGGTGCGGAGCCTCATAAAACACCAGCGTGCAGTCTTCCTTCTTCAGCTCTTCTAAAATCTTCCGGCGCTGCGAGGTTTTCGGAGGAAGAAATCCGCAGAACCGGAACGCATCGGTTCCCAGTCCCGCCGCGGCCAGCGCACCCGTCACCGCCGACGGTCCTGGAACCGGCACGACAACGACGCCCGCCTCGATCGCCGCCCGCACCAGCCGGTAGCCCGGGTCGGAAATCAGAGGCGTGCCGGCGTCGGAAACCAGCGCAACGCTCTCCCCTCCTTCCAGGCGCTCGACCAGCTCCTTCGTGCGTTCCTGTTCGTTGTGATCGTGATAGCTGGTCACCGGTTTGGCGATTCCGTAATGATCCAGCAGTTTGCGCGTCTGCCTTGTGTCCTCGCAGGCGATCAGGTCGGCCTCGCGCAGCACGCGCAGCGCGCGCAGGGTGATGTCCTCCAGATTGCCGATCGGCGTGGCGACGATGTAGAGCGGTTTGCTCACCGTAGTACGATGAAACGTTACCTGAAATGGACCCAAGCTTACAACCCGTGCCGGGTTACTACGTCTGGGAACTGCCCGGAAAACCCGTCGCGGTTCATCTTCATCTCGGCGTCGTCGATCGCATGTCGGCGGAGGTAATGCGCGGGTTCGGCCTGGTGCCCAAGCGCGGAGCCGAGGTCGGCGGCGTCCTGCTCGGCACGATCGAACAGGGCGAGCAGACCATCGTGAAGGTCGAGGATTTCGAGGCCGTCGTCTGCGATTACAAACGCGGCCCCTCTTACCTTTTCACCGCCGACGATGGTGCCGGCTTCGACAACGCCTGCGTCCGTTCGGAGCCCGATTCCTCGCGTCCCACCTATGGCGTCGGGTATTTCCGCAGTCACACGCGCGACGGCCTCTCTCTGGCGCCCGAGGATATCGAGCTGATGGAGGAATATTTTCCCTCGCCTTCGCACGTCGCTCTGCTGGTGAAACCGTTCGCGACAAAGGTCAGCGTCGCGAGTTTTTTCTTTCGCGAGGACGGCCTGTTTCCGTCCGTCGCGCCGCTCGAATTTCCATTCCGGCGCCGCGAATTGACAGGCGAGGAAGCTCCTCCGCGGCGCACGATGCTGGAGCGCGTTCCTCGCCGCCGCGAGGTTCGCAGCAGCGTGGACGAGGAGGTCGCGGAACCGCTTGCCAGCCCGCCGGAGCCTGCGTACGCCTACACCACCTCGGCCAAATCGCGCGCGCGCAGCGGATGGGTCTGGATTCCTCTGTCGTTCGTCTTCCTGCTGCTGGGCGTCGTACTTGGATTTCAGGCCGCGCTCACCATGGGAGGAAGGGTCACCGGAGCCGGCGCCGACGACTTTTCGCTGGGACTGACGGTGACCAGGGAAGACACCAACCTCAGCGTGAGGTGGAACCGCCAGTCGCCCGCCATCAAGGCCGCGCAGAAAGGCGTACTCGAAATCGAGGACGCCGGCTACACCAAGCCCGTGGAACTGGACGCCGCGCAGCTCCACAACGGCAGTATTCTTTTCACCAACTCGTCAAGAACCGTGCATTTCCGCCTGATCGTCTACCCGAAGCCCAACGTCAGCGTGATGCAGACCATGGAATGGAAAGAAAGTAGCCAGTAGCCAGGAGCCAGTAGCCAGTATGAGAGGTTTGGCGGGTGTGCTACACCACTTTGTTGTGACCCCGGCAAGGACTTTTCGCGATCTGCTGATTTGGCAAAAAGCCCATCAATTTGTACTTCGTGTCTACAAGGAAACCGACAGGTTTCCACCAGATGAACGGTTTGGATTGACGCGCCAACTGCGCCGCTCCGCCGTTTCGATACCGGCAAACATCGCGGAAGGATTCGTAAAGCGAGGTATCGCCGACAAGTTGCGCTACCTGAACATCGCCCAGGGATCGTTAGAAGAAAGCCGATACTACTTGATCTTGGCGTCGGACCTCGGCATAGCCGATCTATCCGCGCTCGAAGAGCAAGTGGACGAGTGCAGCCGAATGATTGAAGCGTACTGCCAATCCACGCGCCGCTCAAGCGCCTGAATTCTGGCTCCTGGCTCCTGGCTCCTGGCTCCTTTTTTTCTTGGTGAGCCTCGAAAGCACCGCCATCTGCTCCAAGCACTCCTTCAACGGCCTCGCCGGCGTCCCCCATACTATTTGCCCCGCCCGCACGATCTTCGACGTCAGCACCCCGCTGCCTGACCCCAGCACCGCGCGCGACTCGATCCGCGCCTTATCCCCGATCCCGACCTGCCCGCCGATCACCGCGTAATCCTCCACCACTACGCCACCCGAAAATCCGGTCTGCGCCGCGATCACCACGTGGCGTCCGACGCGGCAGTTGTGCCCGATGTGGACCAGATTATCGATCTTCGTTCCGTCGCCGATCGACGTCACTCCCAGCGCCGCGCGGTCGACGCAGGAATTCGCCCCAATCTCCACCCGGTTCCCGATCTCGACGCGCCCCACCTGCGGAAATTTCTCGTAAATCCCGTCCGTCAAAACGAACCCGAAGCCGTCCGCGCCGATCACACATCCGGAATGCAGCACTACCTCATCGCCCAGAACCACCTCGCGATAAATCGTGACCCGTGGATGAATCGTGCAACCCGCGCCGACGTACACGTAGTCGCCGATCACGCTCCCCGCGCCGATTACGCTCCCCGCGCCAACCTTCACTCCCGCACCGATGGTGACCAGGGGCCCGATGGATGCGCCGTGACCGATAATCGCGCCCGGACCCAGCACCGCCGTCGGGTGAATGCCCGGCTGGGGCTCGATTCTCGGATGAATCTTTCTGATCGCCCGCGCAGCCGCGCCCCGTGGGTCGGACGTGCGGATGATGGTCCGAGGCGGCTCGTTGCCATAGTCGGCCGGAACCAGCAGACATCCCGCCTTCGATTCCCCCGCCTGTTTCAACGCCTTGCCGCGCGATACGAAGGACAAATCCTCCGGCCCGGCATCCTCCAGCGGCGCCACCCGGCGGATTTCCCGCTCTCCGTCGCCTTCGAAGCTGCCTTCCAGCCACGCCGCTAGTTCCCTGACTCGCACACCCTAAAGGTACGCCATTTCAGGGAAATAATAAAACAAGCGTTCCACCCGAGCGCACAGGTGGAACGCTTATCACACGGTTCGGAGGACTTCTCTGTCTTTGATGAATGAGTATCTTTGAGCGGCGAATATTCTCAATAAATCAACTCGGAAGCCCCCGGCGATGCCACGCAAACGTGAATCTCCGGCGTCAATCCCCGGTACTTTTGATATTCCGCGGTTAGGATCGCTTTTAGCCCCTCCACCGCCTCCGGACGCACCAGGTTGACGGTCGACCCCCCGAATCCACCTCCGGTCATCCTCGCCCCCAACACTCCCTCGACCCGCAAGGCCGCTTCCACCATGAAATCCAGCTCCCCGCAGCTCACTTCGTAATCGTCCCGGAGGCTCAAGTGGGATTCAGTCGCAATCCGGCCCATTTCCGCCGCGTCCTCTTGCTCAGCCGCCGCCACAAATCTGATAACCCGTTCATTTTCAGTGACAATATGGCGGGCGCGTTTCAGCACGGCGCCGTCGAGCACCCCCAGCCGGCCCAATTCCGCATCCCGCAAACTGGCGATCCCGAGCCTTCGCGCCGCCTCCGCGCACTCCTCCACCCTCGTCCGGTACGCCGACGCTTGCAGTTCATGCTTCACCATCGTATTAGCCGACACAATCGCCACGTCCTGCGGCAGGTTCACCGCCTTCCAGGTAAGTGACCGGCAATCGAGCAGCACCGCCGACCCCTCGGCCGAAATGAACTGGTCCATAATGCCGCACGGCACGCCGACGAAATCGACCTCAGCCGCGTGCGCCAGTTTGGCGACCTCCAGGGACTCCCTCAGCCCACCCAACGCTAACGTCAGAGCCACGCCCAGTGCCGCCGACGAGCTCAAGCCTCCGCCCAAAGGTACCTGCGAATCGATTAGCAGGTTGGCGCCGGATAACTTAACTCCTCTGCGCGACAACTCCCAGGCGATCCCGACGATCCTGTCCGTCCAATCCCCAACCGGCAGCAATTGCGGAATATCACTGATCGGCCATTGCGACCCTTCTCCCAGTTGCTCGGAATAAACCCGCAGCCATGAATCGTTCGAAGGCGCGACGGCCACCCGGCACGCCAGGTCGATCGCCATCGGCAGCACCAGGCCCAGGTTGTAATCGGTGTGTTCGCCGATCAGGTTGACGCGGCCTGGCGCTCGCCACACGCGTGGAGCGGGCGACGCTGGATACCGCGCACGAAATTTTCTTACGATCTCCGCCGCGCCAGCCAAGCCATCACTCCCGCAAACAGAAGCATCGAGATCCCTGCATACAGATTCACCGGCGCTTCGGCGAGCGGCGCATGGTTGCCCGTCACGGTAAGCAAAATCGCGCCGACTATGCCGAAAAACAAAGCGATCGGAATTCGCAAGTCCATCATGTGCGTTTACCAGAAAACTACGTTCAAAATCACCAGCGCCACGCCGACAATCGCGGCCAGCACCAAAGGCCTCCGGTACCAGGGCTCCAGCGCGTCGCTGGGAACATCAGTCAATCCGTATACCAGGCCGCGTAGCTCTTCTTCCTGTTTCGCGGGCGTCATCAGACTGACGAGTATCGTCACCACGAAACACACCGACCACGCGAAAATCGCCATCCAGAAATTCTGCGCCATAGTCGACGGGAACGTGTGCACGGGCGAAATCCAGCCGCCCTTCCCTTCCGCAACCGTCAATCCATGCGTCACCGCCGCAGCCCCGGTTCCGGCCAGCAGTCCGGTGAACGCTCCGTGCCCCGTCGTCCGTTTCCAGAACATTCCCAGCAAAAATGTAGCGAACAGAGGCGCGTTCACAAACGAAAAAACCAGTTGCAATAAGTCCATGATGTTGTTGAACAGGCGAGCCAGATAGGCCGTCGCCAGGGACAGCGCCACGCCGCCAACCGTCGTCAGCCGCGCGACGCGGAGATAATGCGAATCCGGCGCGCCCTTCCGGATATAGCTCTGATAGAGATCGTAAGTAAACACCGTGTTGAACGCCGTTACGTTGCCCGCCATCCCGCTCATGAACGACGCCATCAGCGCCGTCAGCCCGACTCCCAACATCCCCGACGGATAAAACTTCCCCATCAAGGTGGTCAGCGCCAGGTCGTAATCCGGTCCGCCTCCGCCTTCTTTCAGCGGAAACGAGTACCCCGAGTTCATCTGGCCCAGCGCCAGCGCCGCCAGGCCCGGCAGGATCACGATGAACGGCATGATCATCTTCGGGAACGCAGCAATCAGCGGCGTACGCCGCGCCGCCGACATCGAATCGGCCGCCATGGCGCGCTGGACGACCAGAAAATCCGTGCACCAGTATCCGAACGACAGCACGAATCCCAATCCCGCCACCAGCCCGAATGCTTCCACGCCCATCGGATTTTGAGACGCGTTCCCCACGTAGCTCCACATGTGGGTCATCTGCGGTGCCAGACGCGATTGCAACCCGCTCCATCCACCCGCCTTCATGACGGCGAGAATCGACAGCGGCGCGAATCCCAGCACGATCAGGAAAAATTGCAGCACCTCGTTGTAAATCGCGCTGGTCAGCCCGCCCAGGAACGTGTAGACCAGCACGATGGCCGCCGAGAGGATCACGCTGGCCGTAAAATCCCATCCCAGCACCAGTTGAAACAGTTTCCCCAGCGCGTACATCGAAATGCCCGAAGAAAACAGCGTCATCACGGCGAAGGAGGCGGCATTTAGCGCCCGCGTCTTCTCGTCGAACCTCAGCTTCAAATATTCCGGCACGCTGCGCGCGCGGCTGCCGTAATAAAACGGCATCATGAAGACGCCGATGAACAACATCGCGGGCACCGCTCCCACCCAGTAAAAGTGCGATGTCATCCATCCATATTTAGCGCCGGACGCGCACATCCCGACAACTTCCTGCGCCCCGAGATTCGCCGCGATGAACGCCAGACTGGTGATCCAGACGGGTACCGACCGGTGCGAGGTGAGAAAATCCGTGCTGGTCTCCACCTTGCGCCGCATCAGGAATCCGATGCCCAGGACGAAGACGAAGTACAGAGCCAGGACTACATAGTCAATGGGCCCAAGCGACATGCCTTTATACTTTACCCCAGTCCGGAGCTGGCGTAAACGTTTAACTCGAATGGCAGGCGGAAC
Organism: Bryobacterales bacterium; assembly: GCA_963749245.1. Classification (GTDB taxonomy): domain Bacteria; phylum Acidobacteriota; class Terriglobia; order Bryobacterales; family Bryobacteraceae; genus Palsa-187. Next base: position 2,169 of record CAVVNE010000065.1, on the reverse strand, counting down.
CGCCTGCCCCACCAGCTAATCCAGCAGTTGCACGGCGGTGGGACAGGCGGTTTCGCCTGTCGAACGGGCGACGCTCACTTCCCCTCCGGCGCCCTCCGCCGCAGCTCGTCGAAGAAGTTGAGCAGAAAGGTCAGGTGGTTGGGCAGCTTCCCGGAGTTCTGTTCGTCCGCGACCATCGTCGCGAGGCGCTTGCCGTCCGGGGCCAGATCGTAGTAGGAACTACCTTGAGGAGCGAACACGCGAGCCTCGGTCCACAGCTGAGGCTTCCCCGCCGCGAACGACTGGCCTTTGATGGTGTAGCTGACCTTCATCACGCGCTGGTCAATCTGAAAAAGCAGCTCACGCCCGTCATGGGACCACAGGGGGTGGCCGCCGCCGCCCGTCGAAATCTGCCATCGTCCCCCCGGCCCGGGGAACGGCCGCACGTACACTTCAACCGTCCCCGACTCGTTCGATTCGTATGCCAGCCACCGCCCGTCGGGCGAAAACGCCGGTACGACTTCCCTAAACGGCGTGCCCAGGAACAGTTCCGCTTTCCCGAGCTGGGGATGGGCCGGATCGCCCTCTATGGTTGCGGTGAAAATGTCCTGGCTCCCGGCGTTTCCGGCCTGGGAGAAAGCCAGGCGCTTTCCATCCGGCGAAAACGAATACGGAAGCTCCTGGAGTTTGCCGTCGGTCAGACGCTGCGCCTCGCCCGATCCGTCCGAGCGGATCCAATACAGGCCAGGGGCAGCCGGGTTGAGGGATTGGAACACAATGTTCTTCCCGTCGGGTGTCCACACCGGCCACCGATTCCGGTCCCGGAGAAAACTCAGCCGCGAGGGAGCGTCGCGGTCCAGATCCATTACCCAGATGTCGTCGTTATTGCCATTGGCGACCGCAAACGCCAGCCGCTTGCCGTCGGGCGAAAAGCGCGGCGTGTTGTAAATTCCGCGCGGCGCGTGCAGAGGCTCCGTTTTCCCCGAACGATCCATCCAGGAGATCAACCACCCCCCGGATCTTCCCTTTCCTGATAGGTAGGCGAAAGCTCCATTTTGAGCGAACGCAAAATCCCCGCCCGCGCCGGTGTTGCTGCTCACATCTTCCAGAACGGGCGCGGCCGGTCCAGTCGCGGCCAAGCGGTCCAGGTCGAAGGGCGCGGCGAAGAGTGTGCTTTCGTGCAGGTAAATCAGGTGACCCGAACTTTTCGACGTGGGCAGATAGCGCGGATAAAAGCCGCCGCCGGCTACCGTCTTCCGTTCGCCGGTCTTGAGCGAGATCACATCGATGTTCGCGTCGTCGTAGCCATTTGCGTGAGTCGATGCGGTGAACACGATCGCATTGCCGCCCGGCAGCACTTGCGGCCAGCGATGCGTGGCTTCGCCGGGTTGGAGTTTGGTAACGGGTTCGGGCGTTCCACCAGCGGAAGGGATGCGCGAGAGGCCAGCTCGATTGGCCAGCGCCGCGACAATGTTCCCGTCGTCGCCCCAGCTTGCGCCCCGGATACTGGCTGCGTCGCACAGCGTCACCACCGCGCCGCCTTCCACCGAGATCTTCTTGAGCTTGCCATCGGCGAAGAATCCGATCCAATCCCCCTCCGCAGAAAAGAACGGGCAAGTGGCGTCCTCCGTGCCCGCCAGCGGCGTGACCTGGCTCTGGCTCAGCAGGCGCGTGTGGAGGCGGATCTTGCCGTCCGCGCCGCGCAGAATAAGCGCCAGGCGCGTGCTGTCCGGAGAAAGAGCGAGCACATTTCCGCCGGCCACCCTGGCCAGGGGCGTGCTGTCGTCCACAACGATGTCCGCCCGGATCAGCGGCCGCAGCGGCGCGGGGCGCGTCGCGTTGTAGAGCAGAACACCCGAGACAGCCGCGAGCACACCCGCCACCACCCAAGGCACTTTGTGGGGCAGGGCCATGCCCTGCCGTGGGACTTCAGTCCCGCCCTCCGGCTCCGCCAGCACCCTCCCAATCACCACCCGAGCCTCGCCAATATCTCGCAGCCGCGTCTTCACATCCCGATCCAGACACCGCCTCAACAACTCGCGAATTTGCGCCGGCGTCTCCTTCGGCAATTTTTTAAAATCGATCGGCCCGCGCAGGACATCGGCCAAGGTATGCGAGACGGTCTCGCCATGGAACAATCGTGATCCGGTCAGCATCTCCCACAACACCACGCCAAACGACCAGATGTCC
>CAVVNE010000064.1:0-73696 GCA_963749245.1 Bryobacterales bacterium | reverse complement strand
AACCCTTTTTTTCTTTTCCTTTTGATTTAGCTTTTAGCTGTCGTAGTTATGTGTTATCAAACCAGTCCACCGTTTCAAGTCGGCCGACCGTCATGCGTCGGGCATGCGAACCGACGCGACTATCCCGCGTGTCGTGCAGGTTGCCAACCCGCGGACCGATTGTCAATCGGTCCATCCGAGCGAGAGCTCGGACACGGAAACATTACAAGCGACGTACCGGTCTCGTCCGCCTCCAGCTGCCCCGAGTTCGGCCTCAACTGAACGGCTGAGTTTGGTTAACAATCACATAGCGATGGGTAAAATACGATGCTTCGCTGCATCTCCGGCCGTTTCGCCACCAACGGTCCGCGCCTCGAACCAGGACTCTCGATGCGATGTTTTCGCTTTCCTTAGCTCGGATGCGGAGGTGACGGAGGTGTCGCCGGACGGAAATGTGTAGGTGAATTTGTCCTCGCCTGCAGCTTTTCCCCGGACCGCTGATGATCAATGAGTCCTGGTCAAACACCACCGTGGCGGTTTTTAACGTCCGGTCGGAATTTCAACGCGCCCGTCCGACCAACTGTACCCAAAAGATCTCCTGGCCACCCAATGAACAACCAACGGGCCTCCTTGCTTAATTGATTTTTCTGGTCGTGCCAGGCGCATCACGGGCACTAATGCAATGTTGGAGCGACCCATCCGATTCTGACGAGACCGCGATGGCTGCATCCAAATTGAGCCGAGCGGAGAAAATTCACTGCGAACCGCCCAATCCGACATGCGTCCTCGAGCGCCATGGTGGCGCAGTCGTGGGATCAAGTCGGGCCGAGTTGCAGCACTAGACCGTTGGTGTCGAGCACGGTCGGGCCACACATTGCGCTGCTGTCTTTCGGCAACTACGTCTCAGGCGGAAGGTCAGTCCCCCTATTGTCTGCTTCGCGCCGATCGAAAATGTCCTGCGGCAACCGCGGCGAGCCGATCAAACACACCGACGATGCCAGGGCGCCCAGCGAATATCGTCCCGCGTCGACATCACGAATCGCGAACGCGCCCTTGTCGTCCGTATCGACCCCGACTGCGCTCGCGCCCGCCCTTTCCGGCCGCAAGACCACGTGCGCCGGTTTGGGCGGAAGTCCGGTGCGATCGTTCACCACCGTGCCCTCGATGGAGTCTTGCGCTAGCGCCGTCATCGAGACCAGACCTGACACAGGAATCGGCTCATCTTAGTTATTGAGGCGCCCATCTCGGTCACCGGTCCGCCTCCCTAACGGTCGCGGCTCAACGTCTCCACTGAGCCGCCATGCGTGAGCATGCGGACAGATGAGAAAAATCCCAGACATTTCGGCACAAGAGCGGTTCGCCCTCGCAATTGACTTGACGAATGACCGGGACGGTGCACGTAGAGTCGGATGCTCAGTACGTCTCAATCACTGCGGCCGGCTGCGCCTTGGAGCGCATACGGAAGTGATACACCAGCGCACCGGTTCCTACCGTGATCACCGCCGCCAGCGACACGTACGGCTTCAACTGCACTCCCTGCACCGTCATCCATAAACCCACCAGGATGAACAACACAGGGAACAAGGGATAGCAGAAGCTCACCACGCGCAACTTACGCCAACCCGGCTGCCGGCGCAGATGGATCAGCGCCGCGACGCTCATCACCGCGAAGAAATTCAGCAGGAATCCGATATAGATCACCAGTTGCGGAAATGGCGTCAGCGTCATCAACATCGTGCAGACGCCCTGAGCGACGATCGCCAGCACCGGCGTCCGCCATTTCGGATGCACCTTCGCGGCCGACGCCAGGAACGCTCCGTTCTTCGCCATGGCGTAATAAACGCGCGGCCCGATCGTCACCATCGCATTGACCGTCGACATCAACGACAGCGCCATCAATCCGCTGAACAGCCCAGCGATCTCCGGCCCGAACAATCGCGAGGCAGCCAGCGCGCCCACCGCGATGTGCCCCTTCAGAGCCTCCAGCGGCGCCGCGTAAATGAATACAACGTTCAGTAAGAGATAAAGAGCTGCCACCAACGCCGTTCCGATTCCCAGTGCCGCCGGCAGCGTGCTCGACGGATGCCGCAGCTCCTCCGCCACGTAGGTTGCCGCGTTCCATCCGCTATAGGCGACGTAAATCCAGAACAGGCTCACTGCGAACTGCGCCACCAAAGGCGTCGATGCCGTCCGCGTCGCGTTCATGGAAAAATTGCCCCAGGACCCGTGCCCGATCGAAAACGCCAGCCCGATGAACCCCACCAGCATCAGCACCTTCGCCGCGGTCAACACGTTTTGGATTCGCGCCACCCTTTGCACGCCGATGCAGTTCAGCAGCGTGAATACCAGCACCAGGACGCAGGCCACGATTTGAGCGCCGCCCAGGTGCAGGATCCAGTCGCCCGATCCGGCCAGCACCCGGGCATTCTCCTGCCGGAGCGACGGGAAAAAGTAACCCAGGTAATCGGAGAACGCCAGCGCCGCGGCCGCAATGGGCGCCGAAAAACCCGCGAAGAACGAAACCCATCCACTCATGAATCCCCACGTCGGACCGAAGGCCCTCGTCAGGTAAACGTATTCGCCGCCGCTCGAGGGAAGATTGACGCCCAGTTCGGAATAACAGATCGCGCCGAGGAAGGCGCACACGGCGCCCACCACCCAGATCCACAGCACCAGCTTCGGATTCCCCAAATCGCCCGCCAGGAATCCGCTGGTCGTGAAAATCCCCGTGCCGATCATGTTCGACACCACCAGAGCCGTCGCGCTGACTACTCCGAGTTGTCTGAGAAGAGTCGGCTTTCCGCTATCCGTCAAGTTGACACCACCAGCGCAGATTCAATCCGTTCAGGATACACCAAGCGCGTGCTGGGAATCCGCGCGGATGATTACCTCGCGCCCCCATGCTTATGCACTCTGATCACGACTTCTCTCGCAAGCGCGAACGGTCCTCCCTCGCAGTTTAAGCACTCATCGCCGCGAGAGCTAAACCAAAGCTTCAGTTCCTCACGGTCGAAAGAATTAATGGCATCACTATCGTTCATCCAATAATACGAGTAGTTCGGCGTCAACTGGTTGTAATGGAAACGGGTGGGTTTGTCTATCAGCGCCGCGCCCTCCCGCAGGATTCGAATCGGTAGCTTATACACGTTCCGGAAAAGAATGGATTTCTGGATCGGCAAACTCGCCTTAATCAGCTTGCCTTTCAGTCCAAAATCGCTATAAGGCCGCTGCGCGTACCCGTCGGCCGCCCACGGCGTGCAATTCCACGCCGGCAGCATATAGAGGAGGCCTCCATCCTTGGTCACTCGCCGTATCTCGACCAGCGCCTGTTCCGGCGTCGGGACATGCTCCAGCACCCAGATCGACCATACGGCATCGAAACTGTCGTCCGGAAAAGGCATGTCCGTGGCCGATGCCTGGACGAAAGGCTTGTGAAAGAATCGCCCCGCCGTCGGCGAGATGTCCAGCCCGACGTAACCGTTCACGGTGTCTTGCAGGTATCCGGTGCCCGCCCCAACATCCAGGACCCTTTTATCCTGCAAGCCGTATTGGCGCACGAACGCCTGGATCCGGGGCACAATGTTGTTCTCCTGAATCGCCTGCCGGCCGATCTTAAGGTACCTCGCATCCTCGGGCTCTGGCTCATTCGCCGCCGGCGCCGAATAAGCCTCACCGTAGAACTCCTTATACGCCTTTGCCGCGGTCGGACGGGTCACCGCATCCGTGTGATATGGGAAATGAATCAGGGTCGTCAACGCAATCAGGAACACGGCGATTCCCGTTATGCGAAGAACCATCCTGCGAGTAATAGGCAAGCAGGTCGAATTTTAGCATGCGCAGCAAAACCGCAGCTTGCGGAGCGTCCCCATCACCGCGCTACTGGCTCCTTGTTGCTGGCTACTGTTTCTTCGGCTTATTGCGTTTGCCCGCCCGCCAGAACCAGCGTCTGGCCCGTCGCCCAGCCGGAATCGCCGGACGCGAAAAACACCGCCGCAGTGGCGATATCCTGCGGCTGCGCGATGCGCCCGCCGAGAGGTGTGTGCGCTTCTATCGTCTTGCGAAAATCGCTGTCGGCGAATCCCGCCGCATGCACACCTTCGGTCTCCACCATGCCTGGGTTCAGCGAATTCACCCGTATCTTCTTGGGGCCCAGCTCCTTCGACAGCGAAACCGTAATCGCGTCCACCGCGCCTTTGGTCGCGCTATAGACCGACGCGCCGGCCACCGGCATCTTGCCCACAATCGAGCTGATGTTGATGATCGATCCGCCCTCCGGTCCAAACAGCTTCACCGCCTCCTGCGTGGTCAACAGCAGGCCCAGCACATTCAGGTTGAACTGCTTGTGGAAGTGTTCCGCGGTCACCGTTTCCAACGGCGAGAATTCGAAGATCCCCGCATTATTGACCAGAATGTCCAGCTTTCCGTAGGTCCGTTTCGTGTCCGCGAACAGCTTGTCGATGTCCGCCTGCTTCGATACGTCGCCCTGCACCGCGATCGCCTTGCCGCCCTTTTCCGTAATCTGCTTCACCACCGCGTCCGCGCCCGCCTTGCTGCTGGCGTAATTCACCACCACCGACGCGCCCTCCGCCGCCAGATGCTGGGCGATGGAAGCGCCAATCCCCTTCGAAGCCCCTGTGACCACCGCGACTTTTCCCGTCAGTTTGCTCATGATAATCTCCTATCCATATGACAGTTCGACAACTGTCTAACTGATGAAGAGAGCCCCCGCCAGGATTCATGTTCTTAAAAGAACCGCGACCATCGGGAGCGGTCATACCCGATTCTGCCTCTAAATACTCTTGAGTTCTTTCAGATACGCGTCCCACACACCGCGCCGGAACGTGACATCGATAAACTTCCCTCGCCGGGCCGTTTCCACCAGCCCGCACGATTCGAGTTCCTTCAAATGATGGGATAACGTGGCCGCCGTAATCGGGAACTGCGCCCGCAACTCGGAACAAGCCGCGCAATCCTGCCGCGCGATTTTCTTCAAAATCTCAAACCGCCGCGGATCGGACAGAACCCGCGAAATAGCATTAAGTTCCGCGCGCCTCATTCAAGCCCCGCAGCATTTCTTGAACTTCTTCCCGCTCCCGCAAGGACAAGGATCGTTCCGCCCAATTTTCTGCGCAGCCGCAACACTCTGAGCCTCTTCCGCCTCCGACATTCTGGCTTCTGGCTCCTGGCTCCTGGCTTCTTCTTCGGCAAAGACCGGCCCAAGCCCGTTGAGCCGAAGCCTCTCATCGAGCGCGAACATAACCAGGTCGGTCTCGGTCCGATCCAGCTTGGCCAGCGCGTCGATCTTCCGCAGCATTCCGCGAATCCGTCCGCGCGTCGTCTCGCCAGGCATCGCTAGCGCGTAGGCGAACAGAGCGTCGTCGCGCAGCGTCTCCAACTCGCCCTCGCGATCGAAATACGACGCGATTTTTTCCGCCTGTTTCGTCAGCCGGAAATACCCCGCCCCACGCAGCGCCTGCCGCAAGATCGAGATCTCTTCGGTTTCGTCCAAATGAGGCGCAAAATACTTGGCATAAGGCTCCCATAAGGAGCGCCACATCGCTTCCAACGCCTTCGCCCGCGCGTGTCCGCCCATTTCGTACAGCGCTTCAATCCCCCGCCGCGCGTCATCCTTATCGGCGAACGCATACAGGCCGACTGCCGCCGCGCCGCGCTCCTCCACCGGCTTCTGTTCGTCGGTCAGCGCGGCCAGCAGCGCTTTCTGAATGGGAGCCTGCTCCGCCGCGCCCGATAGCGACTCCCAAGCCTGCACGCGCACCTTCAAATCCGCGTCGGACGTCGCCAGAGCGAGCAATTTATCGCGCGTCCGCGGCTCCAGATCGTCATTGAAAAAACTATGAGCGGCGCCCGCGCGAATCAGCGCGTCCTCGGAGTCGAGCATCTCGATCCGCTCGCTGTCCGGCAGCAGATCGAACGCCGGCAGCTCCGTTTTCGGATACTCTTTGAGAATGTCGAACGGCTCGGGTTCGTACTGCGGCTCCGGCGAATCCAGCAATTCGATCGAGCGTTCGATTTCCAGCCGCAGCTCGGGCTCGTCTTTTGGAATCTCCGCGAGCATTTTTTCGAGCGCGGGCCGCGCCGCCCGGTCGCCGTACAAACCCAGCAGAAACGCACCGTCGCCGGCCTCGTATTCCAGCCGGTCGAGTAACAGTTCCAGCACGCGTGGATCGCGCACCCTCAACCCGGCAAGCAGAAACGCGACGTCTCCACCCTGCTCCTCGCCAAGTTCTTCGTAGAGCTTTAGCAACGGCTCGACGGCGCTTTCGCCAAAGGGAAGGAATGCCTGCACCAGGTCGTCGCCGATTTCTTCCGGTTGCCTGCGCACCGCGTCGACATAAAAATCGAGCGCCGCGTCCGACTTCCAGTAGCGGAATAAATCAACGAGGAGAGGATCGAGATCGAGCCGGTGCCCCTCCCGCGATTCCCTCGAAAACGCAAGCACCTCGGCCGGAGCATCCGGCTGATCGAGAATGGATTGAATCAGGCGCCGGTCGACGCCCAAATGCCCGGCAGCCGCCTGCCGCAACAACTCAACAACAGAAGCCAACGTCCGGTCCCCCAAGGTCAAAATTCGGGGACTGACACCTTTTTCGCCCCTCACCCTGCGGTTGATCGTAACCCCGCGCGGCGAAAAAGGCTGTCTGTCCCCTAGCTTCCGCACGGCCTGAGTCGCCGCGCCCCGATCCAGCCTGACTAATCTTCCTTCACCACGTGGACCGGAATCTCTACCGAGACTTCCTTATGCAGCCTCACCGACGCCTTATAATCGCCGAGCTTCTTGATCGGCTCCTCCAGATGCACCTTGCGCCGGTCGATCGTGTAGCCCTGCTTTTCGAGTGCAGTCGCGATATCGGCCGCCGTCACCGATCCGAACAATTGATCGTTCTCGCCGGCCTTGTGCGCGACGGTCACTTCCACCGCCGCCATCAGCTTCGCCAGATCCGTGGCCTCCGCGGCTTCCTTGGCTTCACGCTTCAGATGCGCCTGCCGCTCCTGCTCGACGATCTTCTTATTCGACTCCGTCGCCGCCACCGCCATCTTTTTCGGCAGCAGGAAATTCCGCGCGTAGCCCGGCGCCACCTTCACCACCGAGCCACGACTCCCGAGGCTTGCGATATCTTCTCTGAGAATGACTTCCATGACTGTATCCTTATATAGATGTTGAGAACGGGATCAACGCGATGTTCCGCGCCTGCTTAATCGCCTCGGCCAGTCTGCGCTGATGCGGCGCGCACACGCCCGAGATGCGGCGCGGCGTGATTTTCCCGCGCTCGGAAATGAAGGAGGCAAGAAGCCGCACTTCCTTGTAATTGATATCGTCGATCCTGTCGACGCAGAACCGGCACATCTTCTTGCGCCGGAAATATTGTTTCTTGCCTGCAATCGCTTTGTCGCCGCCGGTGGGACGCTGCGAGCCGCTGATTGGTCTTCCGCCCTTGGTTTCCGCCATGTTCGTTATCCCTTCGTCTCCTCTACGGCAACGGGCGCAGCCGGAGCCGGATGTTCAGGCGCAGGAGCGCCGGGGATCGCATGTACAGCCCCAGGCTCGCCAGGAATCGCGGGCGCCGCCGGAGTCGCCGGTGCAGCCACCTGCGGAGCAGGCCTGCGCGCCGCGCGCTTCTCACGCGCCTTCTTGCGCTTGTCAATCTTTTTCTGTTTTTCGTCGATGCGGACCGTGATGAATTTGATCACCATATCGGTCACGCGCAGACGTCGCTCAATCTCCTTCACAGACTCCGGAGACGAGCTGAATTGAATCAAAATGTAGCGCCCCTCGACGTATTTCGACACGCGATAAGCGAGCTTGCGGATGCCCCAGTTATCGACCTTGTCGACGGTTCCCTTGCCCGTGGCGACCAGCGTCTTCAGTTGGTCGACAAATCCGTCGACTTCCTCTTCCGCCGCGTCCGGCTTCACGATAAACAACTCTTCGTAGACTCTCATTCTTCCTCTTGTTTTAAGCCTCCGGCGCGACGATTAAACATCGTCATGGACTTTTCGACGCCATCAGCGATTATGGATTCGACAGCCGCGCAGCCTCGCGCGACCATTTCGTCCACTTCCTGCATCTGTGCTTTTTTAAACGGCTGAAGCACAAATTTCGCACCATCCCCGATCGGATGATCGGGCCGGATGCCTAACCGGACCCTCGGAAATTCATTCGTTCCCAGGCTTCCGATCACGCTCTTCACTCCGTTATGCCCCGCATCCGACCCTTTTGGCCGGACACGAATCTCGCCGAACGGAAGCGCGAGCTCGTCATACACCAAAATCAAGCGGCCGTAAGTTCTAATTCGTACCGCTCGAGCAGGCCTTTTACCGACGGCCCACTCAAATTCATGAACGTCTGCGGCTTGGCCAGCACCAACTGCTTGCCTAAACCGACGTAGGAAAGATTCTCTTTCCGAGCCAGCCGGATCCCCATGGATTCCGCCAGCCGGTCGACCACTCGAAACCCCAGGTTATGCGGCGTATTTTCGTACTCCGCCCCAGGATTCCCAAGCCCCACAATAAGAAAGTCCGGCATTCACCTGGCAATTTGGCACCTGGCCCCTGGCGCCCGGCGCCTGGCGCGCGGCGCCTATTTCTTCTTCTTCTTGTCGTCCGCCGGAGCCGCCTCCTCTTCCTTCTTGCCCTTCTTGGCGACTTCGGGTTCGGCCGCCACCGGCGCCGCCGCAACCGCATCCGCCGCCGGCGCCACTTCTTCAGCCTTCAGCGAAACCACGTGAGAAATCACCGCATCCGCATTGCTCAATAGTTTCATCGACCCGGTCATCGGAATCTGGCTCGCGCGCAGGCTGTCGCCGATCGACAACTCCGTCGCGTCCAGGGTAAAGTGCTCGGGAATATCGTCCGGCAGGCACTCGATTTCCACTTCGCGGGTGATCAGTTCCTGCAATCCGCCTTGCAGCTTCACACCCTTCGGTTCGCCTGAGGTATGCACCGGCACCTTGACGCGCAACCGCAGCGTCAAATCGATGCGCTTCAAGTCCACATGCAGCAGATTTTCCTTCACCGGATCGTTCTGCCAGTCGACCACCATCACCGGGACTGTTTCTCCGCCCTTCACGCTCAGGTTGAAAATCGTGTTGTGGCCCGTATTGCTGTGCAGGATCTTGTTGACTTCCTTGGGACTGACGGCCACCGCGACCGCGTCGCCTCCCGCTCCGTACAGCACCGCCGGGGCCTGGCCCGCCACCCGCAGCCGCCGTGCTTCATTCTTGCCGCGCGAGGACCGCGGTTCCGCCAGTAATCGTAATATCTTTTCTCATAATTGCCCTTATTTACACAAATAACGTGCTTACCGAACCGTCTTCGTGAATCGACTGGATCGCCTTGGCCAGCATCGGCGCCACCGATAGCTGCTTGATCCGGCGGCAGTTGTCGGCCGCCCCTTTCAACGGAATCGAATTGGTCACGATCACTTCCATAATTTCCGAAGCTTCTATTCTTTCGACCGCCGGTCCCGACAGCACGGCATGCGTCGCGCAGGCGCGCACGGTCGCCGCGCCCTGTTTCAACAGTGCCTCCGTGGCCTTGACCAGCGTGCCCGCCGTGTCGATCAGATCGTCCACGATCAGGCAGTGCTGCCCTTCCACATCGCCGATAATATGCATCACCTCGGCCACATTCACTTCCGTCCGCCGCTTATCGATAATCGCCAGCGGCGCATCCAGTCTCTTCGCGAACGCGCGCGCGCGCTCCACGCCGCCCGCATCGGGCGAAACCACGGTCATTCCTTCTCCGCGCATCTCGTCGAAGTAGTCGATCATCACCGGCATCCCAAACAAATGGTCCACCGGGACATCGAAGAAGCCCTGAATCTGCGCGGCGTGCAGATCGAGCGCCAAAATGCGGTTGGCCCCGGCACGTTCCAGCAGGCTCGCCACCAGACGCGCCGAAATCGGCATGCGAGGCCGATCCTTGCGGTCCTGCCTTGCATACCCATAATAGGGTAACACTGCCGTGATGCGTTCTGCTGAAGCCCGCTTCAGCGCGTCCATCATCAGCAGCAGTTCCATTAAATGCCGGTCCACCGGAGTGCACGTCGGCTGCACCACGAAAACATCCGCCCCGCGCACGTTTTCCTGGATTTGCAGGTGCACTTCGCCGTCGGAAAACTCGCGAACGCGCACGGCCGCCAGCTGGCATCCCAGTTCATAGCAGATTTCAGCGGCCAGGGCGGGATTCGCATTGCCCGTGAACACCTTGAAGTGATTGAACCTCATCGCGCGTACCGGCTGCGGGGCGGCCATAGCACCTCGTTCGGGTTCAGATGTTCGCGCAACTGCCGCCGCCACATCCGGTGATAGCTCCTGCGCCCCACCAGCTCCGCTTGCATGACCTTGCAGCCCCCAAACAACCGATCCCCGTCCAACAATCGCTCCGCTCGCGCCCGCTCTTCTTTCGAAGAAAACAGCGCGAAGATCGTCGAGCCGCTGCCGGTCATCCGAACACCCCGCACACCAAGACTCCGCAGCCGTGCCGCGATATTCCTGATCTGGGGGTACTGCCTGAAAACGACCGTCTCGAAATCGTTCGCGCTGAACGGACTCGCCGCCCGCGCGCTGCGCTCACTTGCCAGCGCGCGCACGAAGGCCTGGAAACTATTTATGCTACTTGACAAATGTGTGAAAGTCAAACTGCGGCCGAGAGCGCTGTAAGCGGGCCCGGTGGCCACGTGAACACCAGGCGAAAGGAGTAGGATGGGCTCCTGCGCGACGTCCGGCAGGTCGTAAATCTCGATGCCCCGGCCGAGCGCCATGGCGGTGCCACCGCTAAGAAAAAAAGGCACATCGCTGCCCACGCCGGCCCCAATCTCCATCAGTTTTTCGAAAGGGACAGACCGTCCCGCCAGGACCGGCAGGGCGAGTAGTACCGAAGCCGCATTGCTCGACCCGCCCCCGAGTCCACCGCCCATGGGGATCCGTTTTTGCAAAACGAACCCAACCCGCCCACGAACCTTCATCGAATCCATTACGGCAACCGCTGCCCGCCGGATCAGATTATCGGGAATTTGGTCGTCCAGGATCGTGATTTCCGTTTTTCGCGACGCCTCGAACTGGATGTCGATCGTGTCCGCCAAAGAAATGGTCTGGAAAACTGTCCGCAAATCATGAAACCCGTCTGCGCGCTTGGCGAGCACGCGCAAATCGAGATTGATTTTTGCGAGCGATTTGATGCGAGTTTTGCGGATCACCGTCAACCTACTGTCAAAACATTGTCTTAGTAATGCAACAGCGAATTGACGTGATGCCCCGGTAGCTTATCCCGCCCCTTCAGGAAATCCAGCTCAATCACAAAGCTCAACCCCACCAGATTTCCCCCCAGCTTCTCAATCAACTGTGCCACCGCCTTGGCCGTGCCTCCCGTGGCCAGCACGTCGTCGACGATCAGAACTTTCTGTCCCGGCTCGATCGCGTCCCGATGAATTTCGAGAACATCGGTTCCATATTCGAGGTCGTACTCGACGCGCTCAGTCTCCGCGGGCAGCTTCTTCGGCTTGCGAACGGGAACGAAGCCCGCTTCCAGCGCATAAGCAACCGCGGGAGCGAAAATGAAACCGCGCGCCTCGATACCAGCCACGATTTCGATTCCTTTCCCCTTATAGGCGGCGCCCAACTGGTCGATTACGGCGCGCAGGCCTGCTTCGTCCTTCAACAGCGTGGTGATGTCGTAAAAGTTGACGCCTGGCTTGGGAAAATCCGGCACTTCCCGGATCATGGATTTAAGATTCATTTGTTTAGCGGATGTAGAAACCACTCAATTCTAACACCGCAACCTCGCTCGACTCGACTGACCGCACGTCGGCGAAGCGAGGACCCATGCGCAGGCGTGCTTCGAAGTCTTCAAGCTGCTTCCGCGTGCCGTTGGCGTGAACCTCCACTCGACCGTCCTCCAGATTTCTGGCCCATCCGGTGACTCCCGTCTCGCGAGCGGAACGCTCCGCAAAATAACGGTACCCGACGCCTTGCACCCTGCCCGAGATGAGGAAGCGCCGCGCCGCCATGTATTCTTTAATTATTACGTGCTGACACTGAATCCCGATCTGGCCCTGATTTTCGACCTCGACGGCGTGGTGGTCGACTCCATGCCCACCCACACGCTTGCCTGGGAACGCTACCTCGAAGCCAACGGCATCGATCCGCTGAACGTCGAAGCCCGCATGCATGGAAAGCGCAACGACGACCTGGTGCGCGATCTGTTTGGCCCGCACCTCAGCGCCGGTCAAGTCTTTGAGCATGGCGCCGCGAAAGAGCGCCTGTTTCGCGAAATGATCGGCGCGACGCTCGAGGCGAAGATGGTGCCGGGCATCCGGAACTTCGTCGCCGAGACATCGCAAACCGTGCCGCTGGCCGTCGGAACGAACGCCGAGCCGGCCAACGTCGATTTTATTTTGAACGGCGCCGGCATCCGGAAATACTTCCGCGCGATTGTCGACGGCTCGCAGGTGGCGCGCGCCAAGCCCGCGCCCGACGTCTATCTAGCGTGCGCGGAATTGATGGGCGTCGAGCCGGCCAACTGCATCGTGTTCGAAGATTCACCGGTCGGCATCCAGGCCGCGCGCTCAGCCGGCATGAGAGTGGTCGGCCTGCTGACCCACGCCGCGGCACTCGAAAATGTAGACCTCGCGGTCCCCGACTTTGTTCACCCGGAGCTGGAATCATGGCTGTCCGCACAACTGGCGATAGCAAAATCCCGACGCTAGACTGCCACAGGCCCGGCAAGAGTTCCGTGTGGAGCAGGCTTTTCGTTGCTGCAAACATGAGCCGCCCGGAGGGCGGCTGCCGGCTGATAGCCCGCCCCACATTTGCAACTGGAGGTTTTACAAAGACTCTAAAGGGTGGCGCGACTGCGATTCTGCTCCTCGCCGCCCTGTCCCTCCCCGCCCAGGACGTCGTCACGCTGGAGCAGGCCGCATCGCGTACGGGTCCAGATTTCTCAGCCGCCTATGAAGGTCGCACAGTCATCGTGCGTGCGCAGGTAGCGTCTCCGCCGCTGTGGGCACTCGGGATGTATTACCTCCCTCTTCGCGATTCCAGCGAGCACGGGCTGGTGCTGCGCGGCGAACGCGACGAGTTCGCAAACTACGAACCAGGCGACTGGGTGGAGGCGCGCGGAAAAATCGTCAGCCGCGCCGGACTGCCCCTGCTGGTCCCCGATTCCATGGAGAAAGTGCGGCCGGGCACGCCTCCCGCGGTAAAAGTCATCCCTCTTGCCGAAGCCGTGAACCTCCGTTACCTGGGGCTGATGATTGAAACGCACGGAACGGTGACGAGGATCGGAGAGAACATCGGCGGCGCCATCGCTCAGATATCGGACCGCGGCGCCACGGTCCTCGCCTTTCTGCCGCGCCCTACATCGGGATCGAACGATCTGCCGGCTCGACTCCGCGTCGGCGACCGCGTCACTGCTACGGGCCTGTTGACGCAGTATGCGCCGCGCGCCCCGTTCAACACGGATTTCCAGATCATGCTGGCCTCTCCGGCCGACCTGAAGATTTCGGGCGCCGAGTCGGTGCTCACGCCTCAGCGGTTGCTCGGCTTGCTGGGCGCGGCCGCGATCCTGCTGTCCTTATGGTGGGTTCGCAGGGGGCGCATCGCCGAGCAGTACCAGGCGATGCGAACCTTCCACACCCTGTGCGAGGAGATCATCGCCGCGCCGTCGCCATCAGGGATCGCCGAAAAGTTGATGACCGTCCTTCCTGCCATCACCCAGGCGACGGGCGCGTGGCTTTACATCTTTAACCGCCGCACGAAGTCCCTGGAGCGCGTGGCCACCGAAGCCGATCCGGAACCAATGTTAGTGCCGATCGAAGCGCAGCCCGATGAGGAACTGGCCAACGGCGCGGCGGTCTGCTTCCGGAATCAGAAGCAGCTCAATATTCCTGACGTGCGCCGCAGCCAGTATTTGAATACACGGACCAAGCAGAACTCGCCTCGGTCTGCGGTGATCGTGCCGCTGAGCGCGCAGGGCGACGTGCTGGGCGTTCTGGAGGCGGGGAACGCGAACCGGCTGGGATATTTCACCATTGAGGAGCAGGCGTCCATCCAGCATCTGGCCAATCAGGTGGCCGCCGCGCTCAAGCTCCAGGAGCAGCGCGCCGTTCGCGAACAACTGTTTCGCAGCGAGAAACTGGCCGCGACGGGCCAGTTGATTTCCGGCGTGGCGAACGAATTGCGCGCGCCGCTCGAAGTGATTCTGCACCTGTCCCTGCAACTGGCGTCGGCCCTGGCCGAGCGCAACGAACAGATCGCCCCGGAGCGCGACCTGCGATTGCTGGCCGCTGAATCGAGGCGTGCCTCCGAAATCGTATCGCGCCTGGTCTCCTTCGCGCGGCCAGAGGATTCCGAAACCAGGGATTTCGACGTGAACGCGATGCTGGCCGAGCTGGTTCACTTTCGTGAGCCGGAGTGGAAGGCGCTCGGCCTGCGGTTACAGAACCGGATTGCGCCGGAACCCGCTTTCGTTCTGGGCGCGCAGGGACAAATGGAGCAGGTGTTCCTGAATCTGCTGGTGCACGCCGAACAATCGGCCGCCGACGTGCCGTCGAAAACGGTAACCGTGGCGGCCAGCGTCATAGGTGGACGGCTGATGGTCGAGATCGGCTACTCGTCCCGGGGCGACGAGGAGCCGGACGCGGACCCGTTCACCGAAAGCCGTACTTCCGGAGCCGGCGCGCTGTCTCTCGGCGTCTGCCGCAGCATCGTGAACAATCATGGCGGCGGAATGCGGTTCATCACGCGCACAGGCATGGCCTGCTTCGAGGTGGATCTGCCTGTTGTTGTTGCCGTGCACACGGAAGCCCTGTCCGATCCGAGCGGCGCGGCGAAGCCGGAAAGGACGCTCACCATCATGTTGGTGGATCCCGATCCCGGCCAGCAGCGCCAGCTGCTGGGACTGCTCAGCGTGCGTGGACATCGCGTGGTGCCGGTATCGCCCGACGAGGCGGCCGACGTGGCCCAGAGACTGCGTTTCGACGCCGTGATGTGGGCCATGCGCCTCTCCGGCCAATCCGGAGGCTCGAAGTGGAGCGAGTTCCAGGAGCGCGCCCGCGCGTCCATCGCCGCCTTCGTTCTGATCAGCGACGGCTACGACGCGGAGCTGGCAAGAAGCATCGAGGAAGGCGGAAATTTTCTGCTGGGCCGCCCGATTCAGGAATCCGAACTGGAACGCGTCCTGCGCCAGATCGATGCGCGCACGCCTGTAACCACGAAAAGATAACCTCTGTATTTTCTTTAGGTTCCGTAGCTCCTTGGCGTGGATGGCTTCGTTTTTTCAAGCCATGAAGCAGGGTGGGCTATCAGCCGGCAGCCGTCCTCTGGACTACTTAGCTATATCCCCTCGACTGGGTTCCAAGGATCCGGTGTGGAGCCTCGACAGCAGTGGAGGGGATGAGCAAAATGATAAGCGTCACCGGGCCGCGATCTGCCGCAGCACGTACGGCAAAATCCCCCCGCTTCGATAGTATTCCGATTCCTGCGGCGTATCGATCCGCACAACCGCCTCGAACTTCTTTGTCTTGCCGTCCAGCGTCGCAGTCACCTCGGCCCTGGTTTTGCCGCTAGCCTCCACCGCTTCCGGAATCCCTTCGATCGTGAACGATTCGAAGCCCGTCAATCCCAAAGATTCGCGATTCTGCCCCTCCACAAATTGCAAAGGCAAAACGCCCATGCCCACCAGGTTCGACCGATGAATGCGCTCGAAGCTTTCGGCCAGCACCGCGCGCACGCCCAGCAACAGCACGCCCTTCGCCGCCCAGTCGCGCGACGATCCCGACCCGTACTCCTTGCCCGCGATAATCAACAGCGGCACACCGTCCTGTTGATACTTCACCGACGCGTCGTAAATGAACATCTTCTCGCCCGACGGAACATAGGTCGTCCAGCAGCCTTCGGTGCCAGGCGCCATCTGGTTGCGGAGACGAATGTTCGCCAGCGTTCCGCGGACCATCACTTCATGATTGCCGCGCCGCGCGCCGTAGGAATTGAAATCGGCGGGCTTCACCCCCAGCGAGATGAGATATTTTCCCGCCGGACTATCCACCGCGATGTTGCCGGCCGGAGAAATATGGTCGGTGGTGACCGAATCGCCCAGCACGGCCAGGGCCCGTACGCCCGATAGATCCTTTACGTGCGTCTTCGGATCGACCATGTGATCGAAATAGGGCGCGCGCTTGATGTACGTGGAGCGATCATCCCAAGCATAGAGGTCGCCTTTGGGCACTTTGATCGCATTCCAGGTGGCGTCGCCGGCGAACACTTCCGAGTATTCCTTGGCGAACATTTCCTGGCGTACGGATTTCTTCACCGCCGCCTGCACTTCCTCGGTGGTCGGCCAGATGTCGCGCAGATAGACGTCGGAGCCCTGTTCATCCTGCCCGATCGGCTCGTTGGCGATATCCATATCGACGCGGCCAGCCAGCGCGTACGCCACCACCAAGGGCGGCGACGCAAGATAATTCGCGCGCACCAACGGATTCACGCGGCCCTCGAAATTCCGGTTGCCCGAAAGCACGCTCGCGACGGTCAACTTCTCCTTCTGCACCGCAGCCGCGACATCCTCCGGCAGCGGTCCGCTGTTGCCGATGCAGGTGGTGCATCCGTACCCGACCAGGTTGAACTTCAGCGCTTCCAGATACGGGATGAGCCCCGCGTCGCTGAGATAATCCATCACCACTTTCGATCCCGGCGCCAGGCTCGTCTTCACCCATGGCTTCGATTTGAGTCCGCGCTCGACGGCCTTTTTCGCGACCAGCCCCGCCGCGATCATCACGGACGGATTCGACGTATTCGTGCAGCTCGTAATCGCCGCGATCACCACGCTGCCGTCTCCGACGATGCCATTCGTCTTCGGCGCAGCGCCCAGCGTCTTCAGGAAATTCTCCTTCACGTCAGGCAGATTGATGCGATCCTGCGGACGCTTCGGACCGGCCAGCGACGGCACCACGGTCGACAGATCCAGCGTCAGCGTGTCCGAATACATAGGCTCCGGCGCGCCGTCGACGCGGAACAATCCCTGCACCGTTGCGTAGGCCTCCACTAGTTCCACCAGCTCCGCTGGACGATTCGTCATGCGCAGATAATCGATGGTTGCGTGGTCGATCGGGAAGACGCCGATGGTCGCGCCGTACTCCGGCGCCATGTTGGCGATCGTGGCGCGATCGGCAACGCTCAGAGCGCTCAAACCGTCTCCGTAAAACTCGACGAACTTTCCGACCACTCCTTTTTTGCGCAGCATCTGCGTGACGAACAACACCAGGTCCGTCGCGGTCGCGCCCTGCGGCAGCTTGCCGTCTAATTTAAACCCGACCACTGCCGGCAGCAGCATCGTCGCCGGCTGGCCGAGCATGCACGCCTCCGCTTCGATTCCTCCCACGCCCCATCCAACCACGCCCAGCCCGTTGATCATCGTGGTATGCGAATCGGTGCCGACCACCGTGTCCGGATACGCTTGCCCGTTCGCGCTGAACACCACCGGCGCCAGATATTCCAGGTTCACCTGATGCACGATGCCCGTATCGGGCGGCACGGCGCGGAAATTTTCGAACGATGTCTGCCCCCAGCGCAGAAACTCGTATCGTTCGCGATTGCGCTGAAATTCGAGCAGCGCGTTGGCCGCGAACGCGCCCTTGGTGCCGAACTCGTCCACCTGCACCGAGTGGTCGATCACCAGGTCGACCGGAATCAGCGGATTCGCTTTCTTCGGATCGGCGCCCATCACTTTGAGCGCATCGCGCATCGCGGCCAGGTCGACCACGCACGGGACGCCGGTGAAATCCTGCAACAGCACGCGCGCCGGGCGAAAATTAATATCGCGCGCCACGGCCTTAAGATCCCACTGCGCCACATATTCGATATCGCTCTTCTTCACCGTCGAGCCGTCTTCAAACCGCAGCAGATTTTCGAGCAGGATTTTGATCGAATACGGGATGCGGGACAGTTTGGCGACGCCCGCCTCCTCCAGCGCCGCCAGTCGAAACATCTCATAACTGCGGCCACCGGCGCGAAGCTCACCCGCGGCGTGGAAGGAATTCAAACTTGTCATGCGTGTTCCTATATTATCGAACTATGAGCGCGAAGACCCTCATTTCTGTGGAAGACTTCGACCGGCTGGAGGAGGAAGAGTTCCGCTATGAGCTGGACGAAGGGGAATTAATTACTATGACGCGGCCCCGCCTAAGGCATGCACGTATCGAAGGCAACCTGTATTTTGCCTTGCGATCCTACCTGGAGCGAAATCCGATTGGAGAAGTTCTCGGGGCCGATGTCCTCTTCGTCCTTGGACCTGCGACGAAGCGCGCCCCCGATGTTTCGGTCATTATGAGGTCGATCGATCCCGACCAGGAAATCCAAGGCGCGCCCGATATCGCCGCCGAAATTCTCTCCCCTTCAAACACGAAGCGAGAAATGAAACGCAAACTTGGCCAATTCTTCGCGAACGGCTGCAAACTCGCGTGGATCATCGATCCCAAGACGCGCTCCGTGGACGTCTGGGAATCCGCAGCCGGCCCCTCGCGTACGCTGCGCGATTCCGATCCGCTCGAAACCCGACTCTTGCCGGGTTTCTCGCTCCTGGTCGCGAAGCTGTTTTAACTACATATATTCCGGCACTTCTATCCCCAGCACGCCGAGTGTTTTTCCCAACTGCCCACCGAAGTACTCCGTCATCCACAACAGAAAGGTTTTCTTCTCGACGTCGGTCTCCGAAAGGACCGGATACTCGTGATAGAAATTGCTGAACAGTTGCGCCAGTTGGAACGCATACCGCGCCACATGCGCAGGCTCGCCGCTGGCCACGGCGCGCTCGATGGCCGATCCGGCTTTCGACGCCGCCAGCAGCAGTTGCCAACAGGACTCCTCGTTAAGCTGCCGCTCCATCACCTCTCGCGTCAGCACAGCGCTGAAAACAGGAAGCGTCTCGCCGCGCTCGCCCAATTTGCGCAAAATATTCCGCGCCCGCACGGCCGAGTATTGTACATAGGGACCCGTCTCGCCCTCGAAACTCAGCGCCTCCGCGAAATCGAATGCGATTACTGAATTGCGCGTGAATTTCAACATGAAGTAGCGTAGCGCGCCAATCGCGATCTGCGTCGCCGCCCGCCGCCGCGTCTCCTCCGGCTCCTCTTGATGCCGCGACGTCACTTCATCCAGCGCCTTCTCGATCAGCTTGTCGAGCAGATCGTCCGCCTTCACGCCGATGCCCTTGCGCCCCGCCACCTGCACGTACGGCAGGCGCTTGTCTTCTTCGGAAAGCTCGATCCCCAGCTCAATGCAGGTGCGAGGCGACAGCGCCACCATTTCGTAATTGAAATGAATGCTGTTGTCGGCCTGCGTGTTGTAATCGAGCGCGCGCAATCCGGCGACGACCACGTCCTGCAAATACGATTGCCGCGTGTCGATTACGTTATAAACGCGCGTCCCTTTTCCAAACTCCGGCGTGCCGGTCTGAGGCACATCCGTCGAAGCCCAAACTTCATGCCCGTTCGGATAGGTGTGCCAGAGCCGATAGTAAAAATCCTTGCCCAGCAATCCGAATTTCCAAAGCTGATACGCAATGTCCTTGCCGACGTAGGTCACCGTGCCGTTCGACCGTACGATCACTTTGCTATCGTCGTCACCCTCTTGAGACCCCTCGCGAAACGAAGCGCCAGGCATGACCCAGCAGCCTTTATTCTTGCCCTCGGTCTCCAGATAAATCGCCTTGCGCTCCTTCAACTGCTCGAATGCTTTCGCCCAAAAATGCAAATGCAAAATCTCGCTCTCGCGCGGCAGCACGTCGTAGGCGATATTCAGCCGCCACATGGTCGCGATGTGCGCGTCGACAATTGCATCGGCCACCAGGTGCGCCATCTCCGCCTCGACGCCGTGCCCGGCTTCGATCGAATGCAGCGTTGCGTGACGCCATTCGAGGGCTTCGTTGTGTTCCTCGTAATACTGCGACGTTCGCGCGTACACGTCCCAACAAACGTAATCGAAACGCGTGGACGCAATCAACGCCCGCACTTCTTCCACCGACTTTTTTTCGAGATGCTGAAATCCAACCACCACATCGGCCACCTGCACGCCGGTGTTGTCAATATAGTTCTGTACTTCCACGCGCTCGCCGGTCGCGCGCAGCATCCGTACGAAGGTATCGCCCAGAATCGCGTTGCGGAGATGCCCGATGTGCGCGGCTTTGTTGGGATTAATATTCGTGTGCTCGATGATTGTTTTAGTCGCAGTTTCTTTCGAAACCGCTCCTGTGCCAGCCAGCACTCCGGCGCCATACGCGCCGCGATCCAGGCGAACGTTGAGATACCCGTTACCCGCGATCTCCATCGACGCGACACCTTCGATAGGCTCGCCCGCGGCCTCTATTTCCGCCGCAATCGCCTTCGGCGCTTTCTTTAAGTGACGCGCCAGCTGGAACGCCGCGGGTACCGCCAGTTCGCCGAAGGACGAATCCTTCGGCTGCTCTATCTGCACCTCGGTTGTGATGATGCCGTAAAGTGTATAAATTCGCTGGGAAATCGCGCGCGCGATGCGCGTCTCAAGAGCGGGAAACATGAAAATACCAGTATGACAGAGGTGTGCACGGTACAATCGAAGTGTGCCTAAAGTTACCTTCCTGCCTGAGGGGAAAACTGTCGAATTTGAGTCCGGAAAGCTTCCCTACGACGAACACGGCAAGCCTGAATCCGTTTTAGACGTCGCCCTTAACTTCGGCATCCACATCGAACACGCCTGCGGAGGAAGCTGCGCCTGCACCACCTGCCACGTGATCGTCAAACAAGGCGACGACAACCTGGAACCGAATCCTGCCGACGACGACGAACTGGACCGCCTGGACCAGGCGCCCGGTTTGACGCTGCACTCGCGCCTCGCCTGCCAGGCCATTGTCAAGGGCGACGTAACGGTGGAAATTCCCGGCTGGAATCGCAACTACGTCAGCGAAGGCGGCGGATCGATGAACCTGGGCAACGCGATTCCACCGCCGAAGAAATAACCAGAACGATTAGGGTGATGATTGGGTGGCGCGAGCTTTAGCTTGCAGCATCAGCTTTAGCCGATGTCCGCACACGCCGCCTGAAGCCGGCGCTGCAAGCTAAAGCTCACGCCACCTAAACAGCTGCCAAATAATCTTTATCGCGCCCGCCCCATCCACAAATTTAGAAATTGATCCACCACATCCTGCGGAACGTCGATGTACAAATTCACCCGCTTGTCCTGCAAAGTGACGCGCATTCCATCCCACGCCGCTTGCATTTCCTTCTGATCCGCGGGTGTGTTCAGTCGACCCAGCCCGATGAACGCTTTCAGCGCACCCTGCACTTCCTCAGCAGATGCATCGGTCGAACACTCGCCTGCCGCGATACCGCTCAGGCCGGTCCGCAAATCGAAATAAATACTGCCAGTCTGAATCGAATTGACCAGTTTGCTGATATTCGCCAGATTCCCTCCGAGCCCCAGGTCGACCGGACCGCCCGCGTACGCGGCCCAGAACTGCGCGTCCGGCGAGATATCCTTCAAAAGCGTGACTAGCGCCGCCGGCGGACCCTTCGATGTTCCGCGCTGATCGAGCAAAAATCGCAGCGAATCGGTCGGACCCATCGCCGCCGTGCTGGAACTGAAGAATACCACTGCCGTTTTTTCGTTGCCGACCAGCGTGTATCCTTTATAACCGAACCGCTTTGCGCCCTCTTTTTCCAGGCGCGGCTCCATTTCGTTGGCGAACTTGCCCCGCCCCAGGAGCACATTATTCTTGCCATTGGACACAAACAGCAACTCCCACAAATCCTTCTTCGGATCAAGCCCGGTTTGTTTCGCGAACTCCTCCACCTGCGGAAAGTTTCGGTCAGCCAGGTATTTTTGATAGACAGGAGTGCGCTCCAGAGCCTCTAGGCGCGTGCCCACCAGCAGCGTGGTGTCGCCCGGAATCAACGTCGCCAGCGCCGGGTCGATCTTCGGACCGATGGGAGCCTTTCGCGCGCAGCCTGCCGTAAACAGCAGTGCACAGATCAGTATTCGAAGGCTCACTACTTGAGAGTCCTCTCAAAAAAGTCGACCATACTCGCGTTCATCTGCTCCGCCGCTGTTCCTGTCACGCCGTGCGTCTTCTGCGAATACAACATATATTCGAACTGCTTCCCGGCGTTTTGCAGCGCATTTGTCATTTGCAGCGAGTTCTGGAACAGCACGTTATCGTCCTCGTAATTGTGCACCAGCATCAGCCGAGCCTTCAGATTCGCCGCCTTCGGCGAGAGCGCCGTGTTTTTATACGCCTCGACATTTTCCTTCGGCAGCCCCATGTAGCGCTCGGTGTAAATGGTGTCGTAATTCATCCAGGAAGTCACCGGCGCGCCCGAAATTCCCGCGCGAAAAACATCCGGCGCATTCAGCAAGGCATTCAACGTCATGAAGCCTCCATAGCTCCAGCCATGAATGCCGATGCGCTGTTCATCCGCGAATCCCAAAGACACCAGATATTTCACCCCGGCTAGCTGATCCGCCAGCTCCGCCGCGCCTAAATTGCGAAAAACCGCCGTCTCGAAGCGATGCCCGCGGCCCAGGCCTCCGCGATTCTCGCACTCCCAGATCCCATAGCCATTCTGCGCGAAAACCTGATCCATCCCGACACCCGGCCACGAATTGTGGATCGGGAGCATCACGTCCGGACCTCCGTAAACGTCCACGATCACCGGATACTTTCCCCCCGCCTGAAATCCCTTGGGCTTGATGATCCGCCCGTGCAGTTCCGTCCCGTCTGCGCCCTTAAACGTGACAATCTCGGTCGGCAGAATCTCGTATTCGTTCGTTTCCGCCTCGCGATAAACGCCCAGCTCTGTTCCGTCCGCCGCGTGCAGCGTCGTCCTCCAGGGCGATGTCAGCGTCGAAACTGTGTCGAGATAATACGCGCCGCCGCCCGAAACACGATGTGTCCCCTCCGTTTTATCCAGCCTTTCCTTGCCGCCGCCATCCAGCTTTACGCTATACAGATGCTGCTCCAGCGGATTCCCCTCGTCCGACAAATACATTACGCGTTTCTCATCGACTGAGACGATCCCACGCACTTCCCATTCGCCCTTGGTGAGCTGCTTCGACTCCCGCCCGTCTATCGAATGAAGATAGATGTGCCGGTAGCCATCCTTCTCGCTGGTCCACAAAAATCTTTTTCCATCCTTGAGGAAGCGAACGTCGCCGTAGAGATTGATCCAATAAGGATCCGCTTCTCGCAACATCGCGGTGGGCGTGTTGGATTCCACGCCGATGGAGAACAATTCCAGCCGGCTCTGTACGCGGTTCATCCGCACCACATACACGCTCCGCGAATCCGGCAACCACCCGGCGCGCGCGATCAGATACGAGTTGCGCGTATCGCCGACTTCCAGCCATCGTGTCGGGACCTCCCGCGGCGGGAACCACGCCCAGATGCACGTCGGCGTTATTTTCGCCGGCTTGCGGATACCGTTCGGGTTCATATCGAACCCTCGCGCCCAGAACGTCTTCGTGCGGCACCAGAGGCTCGCGGCCGGTATCGAATTGCAGGTACGCAATCGACTTCGAATCGGGCGACCACCAGTAGGCCGTTCCCAATTCCAGCTCCTCCGGATACACCCAGTCGAGCTCGCCGTTCAGCAGCGTGTCCGACCCGTCGTGCGTCAGTCTCTTCTCCTTGCCGCTGGCGATCTCCAGTGTGTAAAGGTCCGACCCGCGCCGGAAACTGACCATCTTTCCATCGGGCGACAGCTTCGCGTCCTCCTCCGCCACAGGAGTTTTCGTCAACTGATCCCATTTCCCCGTGTCCACGTGAATCAGGAACAAATCGCCGCTGGTCGAATACAAAATCTCTTTGCCCGACGCCGAAAACGTCACTCTACCCGAATCGACCCGCCGGTTGGTCCACCCGAATGCGCCTTCTTCCGGCTGCTTCACCGCCGCCGCGTCCAATGCTTCCGTCGAAACCAGCTCCTTCGAGGTCCTCGTTGCACAATCGTAAATCCGCAGCGTCTTCGCTCTCTGGAACAAGAACGTCTTCCCGTCCGGAGCCCACGTAGCCGGCCCGTCGCCTTCGTGCTTCACCGGTTTCAGCGATTCCAGCGTCACCGGTTTCTTCTGCGCGAAAACCGGCGCCATCAGCGCGACCAAGAATAAGATTCGTCTCGTCATCGTATATTGAATAACTGTGAAGATAACATTTTGGGGCGCCGCCAGGACTGTCACCGGCTCCATGCACCACGTAGAAACGGGCGGCAGGAATTTCCTTCTCGATTGCGGACTCTATCAGGGACACCGGCAGGAGGCCTTCGATCGCAACAGCCATTTTCCGTTCCCCGCCTCGTCCATCGACTCCGTGATCCTCTCTCACGCGCACATGGACCACTCCGGCAATCTGCCGACGCTGGTGCGCAATGGATTCCGCGGGCCTATTTACACCACGCCCGCGACGATCGATCTCGACCTGGCCATGCTGGCCGACTCCGCGCACATCCAGCAATCCGACGCCGAGTTCGTCAACAAGCGCCTCGCTCATCGCAAATCGAAAGGACTCAACGGCCATCTCGTCGAACCTCTTTACTCCCTCGACGATGCCGCGAACACCTATCCTCTCTTTCACCCCGTAGATTTAGGCGAGCGCAAGGAAGTCTCCGGCGTTCTGACGTACCGCACCTACGATGCCGGGCACATGCTCGGGTCCACGGCGATGATTGTCGAAGCCGACGGCGTGCGCCTGGCGTTTTCAGGGGACGTCGGACGCGCGGGACTCCCCATCATCCGCGACCCGCAACCGCTGGACTCCGCCGACTACCTCATCATGGAGTCGACCTACGGCGACCGCCTACATGCTCCTATTGGCCACGCCGAGGATAGGCTCTGCGACGTCGTCAATCGCACTGCCGGCCGCGGTGGAAAGATCATTGTGCCCTGCTTCGCGGTCGGACGCACGCAGCAGGTTGTGCTCATGCTCCATCAGTTGATGGAGGCCAAGCGCATCCCGTCGATCCCCATGTTCGTCGACAGCCCGCTGGCGATCAACGCCACCGAGGCGTTTCGCAAGCATCCGGAGTGTTACGACGAAGAGGCGCGCAAATTTCTGCTCGAGGACGAAGACCCCTTCGGCTTCTCTCGTCTGAAGTACGTTCGCGAAGCCAGCGAATCGAAAAAGCTCAACGACCTGCACGGACCCGTCGTCATCATCGCGTCTTCGGGCATGTGCGAAGCCGGCCGCGTCCTCCATCATCTCCGCAACAATGTCGAGGACCCGCGCAATACGATCCTCATCACGGGCTTCCAGGCCCCGTACACGCTGGGGCGAAAAATTCTCGATGGTCAACGCGAAGTCCCCATTTTTGGCGAGCCGATGGCGCTCCGCGCCGAAGTCGTATCGCTGGAGGAACTGTCGGGACACGCCGACCAGAAGGAGTTGATCGAATGGATGCGGCCCTTTGCGAAAGGATTGAAGAAGGTGTTCCTCGTCCACGGCGAACCGGGACCGGGCGCGACGCTGGCCGCGTTGATCACCAAGGAATACGGCATCGACGCGCACATGCCGGCAAGAGGAGAAAGCGTGACCCTGTCATAATGATCGAGCGGCGAAATACCGAAGGAGAAATATGAGTAAAGTACATGACGCCATGCGCGGCCTCGAGCAGAAGAACGTGGCCGAGCCCGCTTCCGTCGCCACGCTCAGCAGTCTGGTCGGCGCCTTGCTCGAGGAGCTGGCGCATGAGGTGCCCGACGATCCGAAACTGGAAACGGTAAGAGCCGACCTGGAGGCCGCCAGCCGTTCCTACGAAAGCTGCAAGAAAAAGGACCTCGCGCTGCGCTTTTATCTCGCCACGCGATCGTTGCTTCGCGAGTACGAACGTGTGAGCGCAGACCTAAGGCGAGCCGAACGCAGGCCGCCGGCGCCCGAACCGGAAACGCCGCACGTCGCCGCCGAAGCCCCGCCAGCCCTCCCCAACGGCGCGGTCTAGCCAAAACAAATATATTAGCCGCCGATGATGACTTCAAACTCCCCCGACGGCTTCTCGCACAGTAACTCCAAAAAAGCCTGCGCCACGGGGTAAAACCTCTTCTTCTTCCGGTGGATAATCCCCAGAGGACGATACAACTCCGGCGCGGCGATCGGGATCGCCACCAGGCGGCCCTGGGCGATCTCTTCTTTCATGATCCTCGCCGGCATGATGCTGACACCTGTCCGGTGCGCCACTGCTTCCTTAATCATCTGTATGTTATCGAAGTGGAAGGTAACGTTTACTTTAATACCCTGGTTACCCAGAAAGCGGTCGATTTCGCGGGCGATCGGCAGGTCGTCGTCGAAGCCGATGAAGTCGACTCCTTGCAGATCGGCGGGCGAAAGCATACCTGCACCCTGGGCCAAAGGATGGAAAGGCGACGCGGCGACCACCATCTCTTCCTGCCGCCAGGGAATTACGGTGATTTCTCGGCTCGGCTCCGGGTAGCTCACGAGGCCGAGGTCCGCCGAATCCGCCAACACCGACGAGTACACTTTTTCGGGACGCAGATATTCAACTTCCAGTTTAGCCTCGGGCCGCCTTCTGGCAAATTCCTGTTCGAGTTGCACCATCTCACTTAAACCGACGGAGTAGATCGACGCCACCCGCACCGTGCCCTCCACCTCCTGCTTCATCAGGTCCAGGGCGACGTGAAACTCTTCGCGGCGGCGCAGCACATCGCGGCAAAAATCGGAGTACAGGTGCCCTGCGGCCGTCACCACCAGAGGCCTGGTCGACCGGTCCAGCAGTTCGACTCCCAGTTCCAGCTCCAATTCTTGCACCTGCTGGCTGGCCGCGCTTTGGCTGAGGCCGTTCAGAGTGGCGCCACGGCTGAAACTGCGCGTTTGTGCGATATCCCGAAACAATTTCAGGCTTTCGTGTGCCATTGGCGCCATCTTAACATCAGGCACGCTAATATTGCAAGTGGATTAATCCTGTTGACGTGATATTGTCAGATCGTGTAAGGTAAAGCATGGAATACCCTCCAGGTCGGCAGGGACTCTACGACCCAGGCCATGAGCATGACGCCTGCGGCATGGGTTTTGTGGTCAATCTCAACGGCGAAAAGTCCCACGAAATCATCCGTAAGGGCATCGAAATCCTCATCAATCTGACGCATCGGGGAGCCTGCGGCTGCGATCCGGATACAGGCGACGGCGCGGGTATCCTGATTCAGATTCCCCACGAATTCTTCTCGCGCGAATGCGCTGAACTCGGATTTTCGTTGCCAGAGCCGGGGACGTACGGCGTCGGCATGATGTTCCTGCCAGTGGACAAACATTCGCGGCTGATCTGCGAGGGAATTGTCGAAAAGATCGCCCGCGAGGAAGGTTTAACGGTTCTGGGCTGGCGCGATACGCCTTTGAAAGTGGACGCCATCGGCCGAGAAGCGCGAGCGACGCAGCCTTATATCGAACAGATTTTTTTGCGCGGCGGCGCGGGCTGGGCGCATGACCATCTGGAACAGAAACTGTACGTCGTCCGCCGCCGGGCCGAAGCCGCGGTCGGGGCACTTGACATTCGAGAGAAGTCTTTTTTTTACGTGCCGTCGCTTTCGTCGCGCACTATCGTTTATAAAGGTCTGCTGCTGGCGCCGCAGATCGCGCAGTTTTATAAAGAGCTGCAGGACACGTCAACACGCAGCGCGTTGTGCCTGGTGCATCAGCGGTTTTCGACCAACACCTTCCCCACCTGGCCACTGGCGCATCCCTACCGCTACGTGTGCCACAACGGGGAGATCAACACGGTACGCGGCAACGTGAACTGGATGAACGCGCGCGAATCGGTGCTGGCGTCGGACCAGTTCGGCGACGATATCAAGAAGATTTTTCCCGTGATCCAACCCGGCAACAGCGACACGGGCTCGCTGGATAACGCGGTGGAGATGCTGACGCTGGCCGGGCGCAGCCTGCCGCACGTGATGGCGATGCTGATCCCGGAGGCGTGGGACGCGGATTCGACCATGATCGAGGAGAAGCGCGCGTTTTATGAATATCACGCGTCGCTGATGGAGCCTTGGGACGGACCGGCCGCGGTTGCGTTCACCGACGGAAAATGGATCGGCGCGACGCTGGATCGCAACGGCCTGCGCCCGGCGCGCTATCTGGTCACTAAGGATCGTCAATTAATTCTGGCGTCGGAAACGGGAGTGCTGCCCGTTAAACCGGAAGACGTCGACTATAAGGGCCGCCTCCAGCCGGGCAAGATGCTGCTGGTGAATCTGGAGGAAGGCCGCATCGTTCCCGATGAAGAGATCAAGCACGCGCTCTCAACGCGCCAGCCTTATGCGGAGTGGTTGCAGCAGAATCAAATCATGCTCGATGCGCTACCCGACCCGCCGCGCGTTTACGGCTTCGATCCCAAGACCATCGTCGTGCGGCAGCGAGCTTTCGGATACACCGAAGAGGACCTGCGCCTGCTGATCGCGCCGATGGCGGCCAACGGCGAAGAGCCGGTGGGCTCCATGGGCACGGACACGCCTCTGGCCTGCCTGTCCGATAAACCGCAGACGCTGTTTCATTACTTCAAACAGCTTTTCGCGCAGGTGACAAATCCGGCGATCGACTCGATCCGCGAGCAGCTGGTGATGTCGCTGACCAGCTACATCGGCACAGAGCGCAATATTTTGGAAGAGACTCCGCAGCATTGCCACACGCTGAAGCTGCCGCATCCGATTCTGACCAATCTGGATCTCGAAAAACTGCGGCGGGTGAGCTGGGGCGATTTTCTGGCTACGACTATCTCTGCCGTTTTTCCAGCATCGGGCGGCGCGAAGGAACTGGAGCGGGCGCTTGACGGTTTGTGCCGCCGGGCATCGCTTGCCATTCGCGACGGTTATCGATTGTTGATTCTTTCGGACCGCGGCGTCGACGACGAGTATGCGCCCATCCCGAGTTTGTTGGCGCTGACCGCGGTTCACAATCACCTGGTGCGGGAGCGGACGCGCACCCAGGTCGCGCTGATCATCGAATCCGGCGAGCCGCGCGAGGTACATCACTTTGCCATGTTGATTGGATATGGGGCCAGCGCGATTAACCCGTATCTAGCCATCGAGACGATCGAAAATAGCTGCCAAAAAGGTCTTTTAGGCGAGGTTAAGTTCGAGACGGCGCTCAAGAACTACAAAAAATCGATCAATAAGGGGCTGCTCAAAGTCTTCTCGAAGATGGGTATTTCAACGCTGCAAAGTTATCGCGGCGCCCAGATTTTTGAAGCCATCGGGCTGAACAAATCGCTGATCGACAAGTATTTCACCGGTACGGCGTCGAGAATCGAAGGCGTTGGCCTCGATGTTCTGGCGGAAGAAGCGCGGTTAAAGCACGTGTACGCGTTCCGGCCAGTGACGGAATCGGAGACGGAACTCGATTTAGGCGGAAATTATCAATTCCGAGTCAACGGCGAATATCATTTGCTGAACCCGCAGACGGTTTCCAAACTTCAGCACGCGGTGCAAGGCAGGCGCTACGAGACATTCCAGGAATACGCGGCGATGATCGACCGGCAGAATCGCGATTTATGCACACTGCGCGGGCTGATGGAACTGCGCACGGCTTCCAAGCCTTTGCCGATGGAAGAAATTGAACCGGCGAGCGAGATCGTGAAGCGATTCGCCACCGGAGCGATGTCGTTCGGGTCGATCAGCGCGGAGGCGCATCAGACGCTCGCCGTTGCGATGAATCGGATCGGCGGAAAATCGAACACCGGCGAAGGAGGCGAAGACGAGGCCCGGTTTGGAACGGAGCGACGTTCCGCGATCAAGCAGGTGGCTTCGGGACGCTTCGGCGTCACAACGAATTACATGGTCAACGCGGACGATCTGCAAATTAAGATCGCGCAGGGGGCGAAGCCCGGCGAGGGCGGGCAGTTGCCGGGGCACAAAGTGGATGAAACCATCGCGCGGGTGCGGCATTCCATTCCCGGCGTGCCTTTGATTTCGCCGCCGCCTCATCACGATATTTATTCGATTGAGGATCTGGCGCAGTTGATTTACGACTTGAAAAACGTCAATCCGAAGGCTCGCATTTCGGTGAAGCTGGTGGCGGAAGTCGGCGTGGGAACGGTGGCGGCCGGCGTGGCGAAGGCTCATGCCGATGTGGTGTTGATCAGCGGGCACGACGGAGGGACGGGCGCGTCGCCGCTGACGTCGCTGAAGCACGCGGGGATTCCGTGGGAGCTGGGGCTCGCCGAAACGCAGCAGGTTCTGGTGTTGAACGACCTGCGCAGCCGCATCATCGTGCAGACGGACGGGAAGCTGCAAACCGGGCGCGACGTGGCGATCGCGGCGCTGCTGGGCGCGGAAGAGTTCGGATTTTCGACGGCTCCGCTGGTGGCGCTGGGCTGCATCATGATGCGCAAATGCCATCTGAATACCTGTCCGGTGGGCATCGCGACGCAGGATCCGGTGCTGCGCAAGAAATTCAAGGGCACGCCGGAAGACGTGATCAACTTTTTCTTCTTCATCGCCGAGCAGGTGCGGGAGCACATGGCGCGGATGGGTTTCCGGCGGATGGATGAGATGATCGGACGCTCGGACATGATCGAGATGCGGCCGACGGTTGACCATTGGAAGGCGAAGGGGCTCGATTTTTCGCAGATTCTGTTCACGCCGGATGTGCCTTCGCGCGTGGGGCGGCGCTGTACGACGGCGCAGGATCACGGCCTGGATCAGGCTCTGGATGCGAAGCTAATCGACTACGCAAAAGATGCTATCGAGAACGGAGCTCCGGTGGAGTTCAAGCTTCCGATCCGCAACGTAGATCGCACGGTGGGCGCGATGCTATCCGGCGAAATCGCGCGCAAGCATGGATCGAAGGGGCTCGAGCCGGGCACGATTCACTTCTCGTTCACCGGATCGGCTGGACAAAGTTTCGGCGCGTTTCTGGTGTCGGGCGTGACGCTGGAACTCGAAGGCGACGCGAACGATTACGTGGGCAAGGGGCTTTCGGGGGGAAAGATTATCGTCTATCCACCGCGGACGTCGACGTTCCTACCGGAGAACAATATTCTGATCGGCAATGTGGTGCTGTACGGGGCCACTTCGGGCGAGACGTTCTTCAACGGGCGCGCGGGCGAGCGGTTCGCGGTGCGCAATTCGGGCGCGACGGCAGTGGTTGAAGGCGTGGGCGATCACGGCTGCGAGTACATGACCAAAGGACTCGTGATCTGTCTAAGCGATACAGGCAAGAATTTCGCGGCCGGTATGACAGGAGGGTTCGCCTATGCGCTGGACGAGAACGGCGAGTTTCAGAAGACGCGCTGCAATCGCGAGAGCGTCGACCTGGAGCGCGTGGAGGACGAGAAGGACGTCGAGACGCTGCGCTACTGGATCGCGAGGCATGCCGAAGAGACGGGCAGTCCGCGGGCGAACTGGATTTTAGATAAGTGGCACTTCATGCTGCCGAAGTTCGTGAAGGTTTTTCCGCATGAGTACAGGAGGGTGTTGGGGATCGCGAGAAAGAAAGAGGCCGTGCATGGGTAGGCGCCGCGCGCCGGGCGCCAGGCGCCAGCAGAAAGGCGCGCTCTATGGGTAAGGTGAAGGGATTTCTGGAGTACGAGCGCGAGGTTCCGGCGAGGCGTCCGGTCGAGGAGCGCGTCAACGATTATTTCGAAATTTATCAGGAGTTCGAAGATGCGAAGGTCAAGACGCAGGCGGCACGGTGCATGGACTGCGGAGTGCCTTTCTGCAACACCGGCTGCCCGTTGAACAACCTGATTCCCGACTGGAACGACCTGGTGTATCGCGACCGCTGGCGCGAAGCGGTGCGCACGCTGCACGCAACCAATAATTTTCCGGAGTTCACCGGGCGCATCTGCCCCGCGCCGTGCGAGGCGGCGTGCGTGCTGGGGATCAACGCGCCGCCGGTGTCGATCAAGGTGATCGAACGCACGATCATCGATCACGCCTTCGAACAGGGTTGGATTCAGCCTGAGCCGGCGCGGGAGCGCTCGGGGAAGCGCGTGGCGGTGGTAGGTTCGGGCCCAGCGGGGTTGGCCGCGGCGCAACAACTGGCGCGCGCGGGACACAGCACGACGCTGTTTGAAAAAGCGGACCGGGTCGGCGGGCTGCTGCGCTACGGCATCCCCGATTTCAAAATGGAGAAGCGTTGGATCGACCGGCGCGTCGAGCAGATGGCGGCCGAGGGCGTCGTGTTCATCACCAACGTGGATCTTCACGCGGAGGATCTGAAAGGGTTCGATGCGGTAGTGATGGCGATCGGTGCGGAGCAGCCTCGGGAGCTGGCGATTGAAGGTCGCGAGTTGCGCGGCATTCATTATGCGATGGATTTTCTGCCGCAGCAGAACAGGCGCGTCGCCGGTGACGTGGTGGAGGGGCAGATCCTGGCTACCGGCAAACACGTGATCATCATCGGCGGAGGCGATACGGGCGCGGATTGCCTGGGCACGTCGCACCGTCAAAAAGCTGCGTCGGTGAAGCAGTTGGAGATTATGCCGATGCCTCCGGAGAATCGCGCGGCCTCGACGCCTTGGCCCTTGTGGCCTTTGCAATTGAGAGTCGAGAGCTCGCATGAAGAGGGAGGCGAGAGGCACTGGTCGGCTTCGACGACCCGGTTCACGGGAGATGCTCAGCACAATGTAAAACAGCTTCATTTGAAGAAGCTGGATACGGGCGAAGAGATTGTTCTCGACGCGGACCTGGTGCTGCTGGCGATGGGTTTCACGGGACCTGTGCGGTCGGGGCTTCTCTCGGAGACTGGAGTAAAGTTGGACGGTCGCGGGAATATCGAGACGACGGATTACGCGACGTCGGTGCCAGGAATCTTCGCGGCGGGGGATTCGAGGAGGGGGCAGTCGCTGGTCGTGTGGGCGATCGCGGAGGGTCGGAAGGCGGCGGAGGCGGTGGGAAGGTATTTCGGGGGTAGTTGCTGAACGCACGCTCATTCCGATTTAAGCTAAGGCGAGTCGTGGTTAAGCTTAACCTACGTCAAAATGCGCTTCATACATTGCACCATGCAGTGGAGCACTTACACCTTTCTGAGCAGAAAGATTATGGCTGGCTCCATGGCGCGGTGTTCGATCACGATACTCATGATGTTACGTATACATCCAAGGATGGTCATCTTTGCCTCGGTGGGCCGGTACACGGGTTTACCTCGCCCCCTGCGGTTTACAATCTTAAGTTTGCGCTCCTCCATTTGATCCATGGCGCGGAGCTTCTGCTAAAGACGTACGTCGAACAGGTCGAACCGAGTGCTGTCTTTGAATCCCCCTCGAATAAGCGCACTATTAGTCTAAGGAAAGCGCTGGACTTCGTCGTTAAACGCAATCCAGAGCTCCTCTCGCCTCAGGACACCTCATTGCTCTTACAAGCCAAAGATTTCAGAAACGATGTAGAGCACTATAGGTTCAGCTTCGCCGAGGCTAACCTCAGGAGGCTTTGCATTGATTTTCTTGGGCTCTGTATGTTTCTGTCTCAAACGCTGCTTTCAGTAAACCTCGTCGAGGCCTTCTCTTGGGACTGTCTTCGCGACACGCCCGACCCGGTGGGAGACTATCTGGCCGTTGTGCTGAGGCAAGCGCCAGAAATCGGGCTGCGCTCGGCCAAGAGGGCCGGTGAATTATGGGCGTCTGTGAACACAAGCCACAATGTCTTCCTCTGTGTCAACTGCGGTGCTCGCTCGGTGTCGGTGGATCGTGGAATGTGCATGGGTTGTGGGGCAGAGGGGGATGAGGATCTCGCTGCGCTCGTAGAGGAGTTTGAATCGGTTCACAAGATACTCGCCGAATTGAAAGACTGTCGGACTAGGTTGGAAATAACGAAATGACAAAGTACGAAATCATTCTCTACTGGAGCGACGAAGATCAGTCGTTCATCGCTGAAGTGCCTGAACTCGCCGGATGTGCTGCTGACGGCTCTACCAGGCAGGAAGCGCTGGCCAATGTCGAGGTCGTGATCGACGAGTGGATTGACACTGCGAAGGAGCTCGGGCGTCCTATTCCGGAGCCTAAAGGTCGGTTGCTGTTCGCGTAGCGGCTACCACAGGCAGGAGTTGGCGGCCGGGGCGATAAATGGGGACAGCCCGCTCTGTCCACCGGCGTTCAGGGATGGAGCGTTCGCCCACCGATGCCGGCGCCTTGGGACAGAGTAGGCAGTCCCCATTTTTCGGTGCTCACCTGCCCTAGCGGGGGAGCGGTGTTCCCCGTCCTGGGCCGCGACCAAACCCGCCTCGTCCAGGGACGGCAGGAAGGCTGCCGTGGCCTTCGTTGCCGATGAAGTCGCGAAGTTGATTGAACCCTCGGTGCGGGTTGTTGTTGCTCTGCGCTGAGCGGATCCAGCTTTCGTGGTACCAGCGATCGAAGGGCGCGTATTCGCCGCGGGCGAATTCGTTTTCCAGTTGCTCCAGATAGGCGCGGGCTTCGTAGATCGATTTCCACATGCTTGCCGCATCGGACGCGCGCAACGCTTCTTCCAGCTTGAGCGCCGCGTGGGTCTGCCGATGTGCAATCTCAATGCCGAGGCCGGCGTCGATCGAGAGGAAGCGTTTTTGCGCGAGCGGCATTCCCGCCTCCGCCTGCTGTTCGGAGGCGAGCGCGTCGTCAAGCAATTTGGCGCGTGACTGCATCTGCGCGAGAGTATCGGCAGGGAAAGGCTGGGGTGTACCGCCGCCAACCTTTTGATACAGGCTTCCAATCAGGGCCTGGATGGCTACCATGGCGTTCCACATTGTATCCGGCTTGTCGAGCAGCGAGAAGTATTTGTTGTACGCCGTCTCGGCAGCCGGCGCGCTGTTGCCGAAATATTCGCGCGACCACCAGCTGATGTACCGGTCGGCCGGCTTGGGCGTGGCATAGACCGCAGGGGCGTCCCAGCAGATGTCGGCGATCTGGCGAGCGCCCATTACGTAATCGCGCAGTTCGGAGACGTTGACCAGCATGTACTCGGTGGCGCCGGCCTTGACGATCTTCGCGAACTCGTCGGCGATCACTTGAGGCGTTTCGGTATGGGTGGTCTGCTTGCTCAGGTTGCCGCCCAGATACGCCAGGTGGTAATACACGCCGTGCTTCCACTTGCCCAACGAATCCGGCAATCCGCGCATATGGCCGTCATTGTCGTCGGGCCAGATGATGATGACATCCTCAGGCAGATCGAAGGCGGCGGCGTTCTTCTGATACAGGGGCAGCATCTCGGTGTACATGGTGAAGTGGAACACCGGATTCTTGACCTCGGCTCGGACCATTTTGACCTGCTCGCCGATCACCTCCCGGAAGGTGGCGGCTTTCTGGTCGTCGGTGGTTCCCGGCGGGAAAGTGAAGGGACGGTCGGAGGTGCCGCGCATACCTACCGGCCAGATTACGTCGATGCTCTTGTTTTCATCCAGGCCGCCGCGCCAGAACTTCAACATGCCGTCGCGGTTCGTGAACCAGTTATAGTCCGGCTTGACGCCGCGCTCCGCGGCCAGGTTGTAGGTCGTCAGTCCGAAGGGGTTGGAGACCAGAATGTCGTAGTGGTGCGAGGTGTAGTAGAGGCCCCAGTCGCTGGCCATTTTCTGCACTTCGAAGCGGCGGTGCACGCGCGTGTAGGGCGCCACCATGTTCATGCGCAGGCGCAGCGCGGTTTCAAAGAAGCGCTTGTACCAATCCAGCGGGACGTCGCCGGTCTGCAGGGGATAACCGTTGGCGTCGAAGGGGCGCGGCAGGAGATCCTCGTCGTCATGGAAGAAGCCGCGATAGCGGAAGGCCGGCGGCGCCTGCGAGTAGCTGGTGCGCTTGAGCACCAGCGGGTCGTGATGCTCGGGCTGGTAACCGGACCAGATGTAGATAGGGTCGATTCCGATGCGCTCCGACAGAGTGTACGAAGCAAACGCGGTGCCGCGCGGGTTCGAGCCGACCAGCCAGACGTTGCGCCCCTCGGTAACAACGCGGTAGCTCTCCCATTGTCCCTGCATGCCGCGCGTGTCGACCGCGGATGGAATCTGCCCGTGGCCCAGTGTCACGAGGCGGATGTTGACCTTGTCATCGGTTGCCGTTTTGACAATTGCGGGTTTCCGGCCGCTGATCTTGGCGATGTCGCCGGCGAGAAACTCCGCGGCCTGATGGACGGCGGCGTTTTCGTCGTCCGCGACCACGATCTGGCTGACGCTATCTTTGTCGGCCAGT
This sequence comes from Bryobacterales bacterium, assembly GCA_963749245.1. GTDB lineage: Bacteria > Acidobacteriota > Terriglobia > Bryobacterales > Bryobacteraceae > Palsa-187. The sequence goes on along the minus strand of CAVVNE010000064.1, from coordinate 37,584 downwards.
CTGATGTCGCCGGCCGCGGCGGGTCCGGTCCGGATCCACGATCCGCGCACGACGCTGGTCCACGGGGCGCTCTGCGCAAAAGCGGACAGCGCCAGGAGAAAACAGGGAATTATGCGAACGGGGCATAATGTCATGGGCACTCCAATATTTGCGGCGGCAACAAAAGGCGCATCCGATTATATCTCAGGGTGCGAGCGGGAGCGCCGGAACCTCGGCTCAATAAAGCCGATCACGCGGTTGGACAGCGTCGGAATATGGTTGGATCGGAACCTTCAGAGATTCTTCAGGATCCTGGTTTATCGTTCGACGTAGGGGTCCAGACGCCGGACCGCGCTTGTTGGCCGCGGAGGCCAGCAAACTATATGAACATAAAGACAATTCGATCCCTGTTGATGGTCTGCTTGCTGAGCGCGCCTGCCTTATTCGCGCAAAGCGCCACGCTGCGTGGTCAGGTGGTGGACGAAAGTGGCGCAGTCATACCGGGAGCTAATGTTGCATTGAGCGGTCCGAATGCGCCGGCGCGAACCGCGGTCGCGGACGAACGAGGTTCGTACGCCTTTGCGGGTGTTCCCACCGGAACCTACTTGGTACAAGCGTCGGCGCCGCAGTTGACGCAGCTCCAAGGTGTGAAAATCGACCTCAAGCCGGGGCCGCAGGTTCTGAATCTGGTACTGAAAGTCGCGTCGATGGCAGAGAAAGTGACGGTGCAAGAGACTTCCGCTCCTGCGCTGAGCACGGATTCGTCCAGTAATGCGAGCGCGCTCGTGATAAGCGGCGCCGACCTCGATGCCCTTTCGGACGATCCCGATGATCTGGCGGCCGATCTCCAAGCGCTCGCCGGTCCCTCCGCCGGTCCCAATGGCGGCACCATCTTCATCGATGGATTCAGCGGTGGGGAGCTACCACCCAAGGAATCTATCCGTGAAATTCGCATCAATCAGAATCCCTTCTCGCCGGAATACGACAAGCTGGGATACGGCAAGATTGAAATTTTCACGAAGCCCGGCTTCGATAAGTACCGGGGCACCGCGCAATGGAACTTCGGCAACGCATTCTGGAATACCCGGAATCCGTACTCCGCGGACAAGGCCTCGTTCCTGCTGAATGAGTTCGAGGGCAATGGGGGCGGACCGCTGACCAAAAAATCGTCCTTCACCGTCGATGCGCAACAGAACATGGTGAATAACGGGTCCGTTATAAACGCAGTTACCGTGGATCCGGGGACGCTCGCGCTGCTTCCTTTTACCGGCGCTCTGGTGGCTCCGGGGCGATATACGCACGTAAGCCCGCGTCTCGACTATCAGCTGGGCGAGAAGAATACGCTCATGTTCCGTTATGGCGTCAGTCATTCCGACGTCGGCGACAACGGGGCGGGCGGGTTCAACCTGGCTTCACTCGGCTATCATACGCGGTTCACCAACCAGACGGTACAGGCGGCCGACACCGTGATTATCGGACAGGCAGTGAATGAAACGCGCTTTCAATACTATCGAAGCGCGAGCCAATCCATCGCCAACACGGCGGGTCCGCTGGTCCAGGTACTGCAATCGTTCAGCGACGGCGGCGCAACCCTCGGCCGAAGCTTCGATACGCAGAATTATTACGAATTGCAGAACTATACTTCTTTCGTCAAAGGCAAGCACTCGTGGCGATTCGGCGTTCGACTGCGAGGGCAGACGGACGACAATGTCTCGCCTCAGAATTTCAATGGCACTTTCACCTTCGCGGGCTCCCTGGCTCCTGTTCTGAATTCGCAGAATCAGCCGGTGCTCGACTCTCAGGGCCAGCCCGAGCTGGCCCCGATCAATTCCATTGAAAGCTACCAACGTACGCTGCTGTTGCAGCAACTTAACTACTCTCCGGCCCAGATTCGCGCACTCGGCGGCGGCGCGTCGCAGTTCACGATCGGAGGGGGAATGGCGGGATTGGGTGTTCATCAGGCGGACACCGGTTTGTTTGCGGGCGACGAATGGCGCGTGCTGCCGAACGTCACTCTGAACCTGGGGTTGCGTTACGAAACTCAGACCAACATTCACGACTATCGCGACATCGCGCCGCGCATGGGTGTCGCCTGGGCGCCCGGAGGCAGAGCGAAGAAGGCTAAAACCGTGCTGCGGGCAGGCTCCGGAATCTTCTACGATCGCTTCCCGCTCGCCAACACCCTTGCCGCGGAACGTTATAACGGAGTGGTACAGCAGCAATACGTGGTCACTGATCCCAAATTTTTATCCGAATGTTCCGACGCTGGCGTCGCTGGCCGGTTCCCAATCGACGCAGGTGATCCAGGAGAGTCAGCTCACGAATGCGGGCACCTTACATCGTCCAGTCGGCGGTTTCCCTGGAGCGTCAGTTGCCGCACAACACGACCCTGGCCGTCACCTACACGAATTCGCACGGCCTGCACCTTTTGCGCTCAGAAGACATCAATGCTCCGCTGCCCGGCACCTATGTTCCGGCCGTGCAGAATAGCGGCGTCTTTCCTCTGGGACACCCCGGCGCAGTGGACCTGATGGAATCCTCCGGGCTCTACAACCAGAACCAGGTGATTTCCAACGTGAACTCCAAGCTGAATTCCGGCCTATCGCTGTTCGGCTTCTATGTCTTCAATCGCGCCTTCAGCAACACCGATGGCATCGGCACGTTCCCTTCGAATCCGTACACCTCGGCCGGCGAGTACGGTCCGGCGGCGACCGATGTGCATCATCGTGTGACGCTCGGCGGATCGATCAACCTGAAGTGGGCCGTGCGCATCAGCCCCTTCGTGGTGATGCAAACGGGCGCGCCGTTCGATATCACCGCTGGCAACGATCTTTACGGGACCACACTTTTTAACGCACGTCCAGGAATTGCGACGGATCCGAACAAGCCCGGAGTCGTGCAGACGTCCTATGGCCTCTTAGATCCAAATCCGGCTCCGGGGGAGAGAATCGTGCCCCGGAATTTCGGACGCGGGCCGGGCCAATATAACCTGAATCTGCGTATCGCCAAGGTCATCGGGTTTGGGAGGGAACGCTCCTCCGGCGGCGGGCGCCCGGGCGAGACCACCACCCCGATGCAAGCGGCGACGGGCCGCGGGCTTGGGGGGCTCATCGGCACACCCACCACGTCCCATCGCTTCAACGTGAGTATTGGCCTCTCCATCCGCAATCTGCTCAACCACACGAATCCCGGCCCGATTATCGGGAATATCACGTCGCCGTACTTCGGATCGGCCAACCAGATCGCCGGTGGACAAAATGGCGAGGGTTTCTATGAGACGGCCAACAACAGGCGGCTGGAATCGCAGATCAAATTCACGTTCTGAGATCTGCATTCATTGATGTTGATCTTGCCGCGTTGGTGAGATTCCGCCAGTCACAGAGGCGAAACCAACATCTGCCGGAGGAGTTGATGCCCTCTGCAAGCAGCAAATACGATCCTGAATTTCCAGGGATGAGGGCATTGAAGTCGATCGCGTCGCCGACCTAGCGCAGCAAGCGGATTAGCACATACAGTAGAAAAAGCCGGGAAGGTGGTGGCCACGGTTCCGATCGGAACCGGCGTGGACGGCGCGGGCTGCGGTACGGCATATGGCGATGCGTTCGTGTCGAGCGGGAAGGGTACGCTGACGGTGATCCATCGGGACGCCCCTGGAACAATATCACATGGCCGAGAGTGTCCAGACTGGTGGCTGGATCCTAAGAATCATCGCTTATTCGTGGCGGCGGCCAAATTTGGAGAGGCGCCCGCGGGTAGCAGGAGATGGGCGGTGCTGCCGGACACGTTTTCGTTAACTGGTGATCGGCGTGCGGCGCGTTAAAGAAGTCATCGGGAGAACCAGAATGCAAAAATCTCCTGTCATCGCGGCAGTAGCCCTGGCGAGTCTCATGTCCATCGGCATGGCGCAGGATAGCCCCCGGTACTTCTGAGTCGGGAATCGCAGCCACTAGTGCGTGGAGGTAATTGCGATCAGAGGACATGATCCAATGGTTCGTCAGCCGTATTGACGTAACAACCCGTAAGGAGGGAAGAGCCAGCATGGCAGCCGGCTCTTCCTAGCATTGGCATAGCTATTTCAGGTCGGCCCAGGCTTTTCCATCTTTGAAGTGCAGGACAACTTCGGAAATCTCCATTAGGTTCAGATTTTCCCAGGTAAGGCTGTTCCCCTTCTCGTCTTCAATGCGCAGGTCCCAGTGATGCGCCCGATCGCGCTTGCCGAACGTGATGTCCAGGCTTTCCCCGTCGGCCAGTGTGTCTTTCCCGAGAATGTCTTCTCCCCATTCGTCCGAACTGTGCGGGGCGACGTGAAGCGCATGAATCTCCACTCCGGTCTTGTTGATCAGGGTGAAATCCTGGTCCCCCGCCCGCGCCGCCGAAGAGGCCATCAGCGCCATCCCTGCCACCGCAAAAAGGCTTAACGCCATCGATTGAATCATTGTTTTTTTGTTTTTCATTCTTTAACGGTTTCCTTTCCGTCAGACCATAGTACGGCGCTAACTGATTGCTGTAAATATACTTATCGAAAAGGTTGGACTACGGAAGGCGCTCGCTTTTTAATGCGTTTATAGTAGCTGTCATCGCTCGCGAGGGTTATTTCACGATCGTCGATGGAAGAGTATATTCCTTCTCGGGTTTGAACGAAGGATCGCGCAGCATCTTCAACCCCACCTCCACTGCCTTGTCGACGCACAGGGGATACACGAACGTCGCGGCCAGGATTCCGTCGGCCACTTTCTTTACGCCGCCCGCTTCGCCGTCCAGGCCGTCGACCCCGATGAACGTAATTTCCTTCTCGCGACCCAGCTCTTTCGCCGCCAGGTACGCGCCGACGGCCATGGGATCGTTGTGGCCGTACAGAACGTCGATCTTCGGCTGCGCGCGCAGAACCTCCGTCATGCGGTCCTTCGCCTTGGCCTGAATCCAGTCCGCCACGGGCTCGGCGACGATGTGGATGTCCGGATATTTCGCCAGAATTTCCTTGGCGCCGGCGTCGCGCTTGATTTCGCCCTCCACTCCCAGCAGGCCTCGCATCTGGACGACGTTGCCCTTCGGCGCCCCGTACTTTTTCGTCAAAACGTCCACGATGAACTGGCCGGCCAGGCGCCCGATCTCCATGTTGTCGCTGTGAATGTAGGTGGTGTAGTTAGGCTGGAGAATGTCGCGTTCCAGGCAGATGACAGGGATATGCGCTTCCATCGCTTGCCCCATGACGGCCGTCAGCGCGGCGCGCTCGTTCGGCGCGACGATCAGCAGGTCGGGTTTCTGACGGATGAACGTTTCCACCTGCGCTACCTGCCTGCTGTTGTCCTGCTGCGCGTCGGCGATGACCAGCTTCACGCCGCCGGCTTCGGCAAACAGTTTTGTCATGAGCGCGTTTTGCGCGGCGCGATACGGCTCGGCGTTGTTGCACTGGCTGAAGGCGACGAAGAATTCCTTCTTAGGTGTGGAACAGGCTGTCAGCAACAGAGCACAAACTAAAATTCGCTTCATACGGTGGCAGACTTCATGATACTTTCCTGTGTGGCTTCGGATGCATCGAGCGTCGTGGTGGCGCGGCCTTCGCGCATCACTAAAATGCGGTCGGAGCAGCGGAGCAGCTCGGGCAGTTCGGAGCTGACCAGAAGAATGCCCTTGCCCTTGGCCTTGAGTTTTTCGATGATGGCGTAAATTTCCTGTTTCGCGCCTACGTCGATACCGCGGGTGGGATCGTCCAGAAACAGCACCTCGGGATTGGCGAGCAGACAGCGGGCAAGCAGCACCTTCTGCTGATTGCCTCCACTGAGCTTGCTGACGCGCGTGTCCAGGGCCGCAGCTTTCAGCGCCAGGCTGCGAAAGACAGGGTTAAGAGCGCGCTCTTCCGCGGCCTGGTCGATCATGCCGAATGGAGCGGAGCGGCCCAGAATCGCGTTTTCGGCGACGCTCATCTGCATCATGAGCCCTTCGCTCTTTCGATCCTCCGGCACCAGCGCGATGCCGAAATCCATCGCGTCGGCGGGCGAGCGCGGATCGATCTCGCGACCGTTTAAGCGAACAGACCCGCTCATGCGGGCGTCCAGCCCGAACAAAGCGGCCCCAATCTCGCTGCGGCCCGCGCCCACCAATCCCGCGATGCCCAGCACTTCGCCTTTCCTCAGCTCGAAAGAAATGTTCTGGAGCTTTTTCGTGGACAGATTTTCAACCGAAAGGAGAACCGGCCCGGACGCGGTTTCGCGCTTTGGCGTGGATTCCAGATCGCGGCCCACCATCATGCGGATCAGTTCGTCGGGCGTGGTTTCTGAAATTGTGCGCGTGCCCACGGTGGCCCCGTCGCGCAGAACGGTGACGCGGTCCGCGATCCGGAAGATTTCCTCCATACGATGGGAGACGTAGACGATCGCGACGCCCTGCCGCTTCAGGTCCGCGATCAGACGGAACAGGCGCTCCACCGCGTCGTCGAATAGCGAACTGGTCGGCTCGTCCATGATCAATACGCGCGCGTTCGATGCAAGCGCGCGGGCGATGGCGACCAACTGCATTTCTCCGGCGCGAAGCGAACCCAGCATCGTGCCAGGGCTCTGGCCAAGGCCCACCCGGTCGAGCAATGGCTGCGCGAAGCGGCTCAACTCGCGATATTTCACCCGGCGGCCGATGGCGATATTTTCGGCGATGCTCAGGTGCGCAAACAGGTCGAGTTCCTGGTAGATGATGCCGATGCCAAGCCGCTGCGCATCGAGAGGATGCCTGATTTCGGCCCGTTTCCCGTCTAGGAAAATTTCGCCCGCGTCCGCGCTGACGGATCCAGCCAGGATCTTCGCGAGCGTGCTTTTGCCCGCGCCGTTTTCACCCATCAGCGCGTGGACTTCGCCAGCGGCCAGCGAGATGCCGGCTCCGCGCAGGGCCTCGACGCCATCGTAATGCTTGCGTACGCCTTCCGCGCGCAGAATCTCAGCCACGTTCGGAGGATATAACAGTGGCCACGCGCTCGTGCGCGACTACCTACTGTAGTGCGTCGGAAATCCGGCAGTTATGTGGCGTACGTACTCCTGCGTGCCGTGTCGAGACTCATCTCGACGCCGAAGTGAAAACACTGGCCAAGCGTCGACACGAGTGTCGACGCGGACGCCGAGTGCGTCCGCCACGAAGGCATCCAAGGTTCTCATAATCCCACCCACTACGTCAGCCGGCTGACGCCGCTATAAACATTGAAACGGCCGTCGCGCACGAAGCCTGCGAGCGTCATCCCGAATCGACGGGCAGTTTCGACCGCAAGGCTCGACGGCGCGCCGACGGAGGCGACCACGGGGATCCCGGCCATCACCGCTTTCTGCACCAGTTCGAAGCTGGCCCGTCCGCTGAGCATGAGGATGCGATCGCTGAGCGGCAAGCCGCCGTCGAGGAACGCCGCCCCGATCAGCTTATCCACCGCATTGTGCCTGCCCACGTCTTCCCGTACCAGTTTCAGATTGCCGCCCGCGTCGAACAGCGCGGCGCCGTGCAGCCCTCCGGTGTGACCGAAAACCGATTGCGCGGCGCGTAGCTTTTCGGGCAGGGAGTGAATGATCTCCCGCCCGACGCTGATGCCGGGCAGCATGGAGCATCCGTTCGAGCGGAGAGATTCGATTGACGCTTTTCCGCAAACGCCGCAGCTCGACGTAGTGTAGAAATTTCGCGCGGCGCCGGTATCGACTCCATCGGCCAGGGTGAGCGCGACGACGTTTTCCTCGCTCACGATCGAAACGACGTCGCCACACGTTTTCAAAATGCCTTCGGTGAACAGAAATCCAGCGGCCAGTTCGCGATCGTGGCCGGGCGTGCGCATGGTGATCGAAAGGTCGCGGCCATTGGCGCGAATTTGCAGAGGCTCTTCCACTGCAAGAAGATCCTCGGCCGGCAGAAGGGAATCGCCCAAGGCCTTATGGATGGGCAAAGTGACGATATTGCTGCGCACGTCACCCTAGGTTATCAACTACTGGCTGATCTGAACGTCGGCGCGCAGGTCCTGCCAGTCCGGCAAGGAGGCGCCGCGCGTCGATTTTTCGATCGGACTCGACATTTCCTTCGCCTCGAAGGGTCCCAGAGACGGAATCTTGAAGGAGAAGCGGCAGACGGGCGCCTGCCCGGGCTTGGCGCCGCGCAGGGTGATGAACACATTCGCATCGGAGATATCGGCGTCGGAGTGGTTGACCACCAGGTACTGCACTTCGGCCTTTTTGTTGGCGTCGACCGACGAAGTGATGATGCGGAAGCCGGTGACTTCGACGAACTTCGCCAGAGGGCTGTTGCCTCCGGTGGGCGCGGGCGTGCTGGCGGCGACGGCAGGCGTGGGCGCGGGCTTCGAATCGGCGGCGGCGTGGGGCAGTAGCAGGAAGTAGACGACGGCCAGCCCGGCGGCCAGCAGCACAACCATCACCAGGGCGCTGACCAGCCATCCGGGAGCGCCGGCGCGTTTGCTGGGCGGAATCGCTTCCTTGGTGCGCTGCGCGGTCTGCTCGCCGATCACGGTGACGACGTTGGCATCCTGCAAGCGGGTGAGTTCGGGCGGCAGGGTGGGACCGGGAAGTGTGATGCGCGGCCCCGAATCGCCGGCAAGAATCTGTACGCGCGGCGGCACGGGCAGGATGGAACGGCTGGTGGCGGGCGTGTAATCCTGCATCGGCGCGAACGGCAGCGTGGGGCCCTCAGGCTCGACCCGCGGTTCGGGAGCGAGGGCGGAGGGTTGCGGGATGGACTCGGGCTCGACGACGGGCTGGGGCGCGGCCGCCAAAGCGACCGGTTCCAGGATAAGAGTTTTTTCGGGTTCGGGCGGCGCCAGCAGTGCAATGGCGGCCGGGCTTTCGACGGCTGCCAGAGCTGCTTCCACGCTGTGGGGTTTTTCGGGCTCGGCAAGCGGAACGGCATGCTCCACGGGCGCGGCCCGTTCGGGTGCGGCCTGTTCAACCGGCTCGGCCTGTTCGACGGGTGCGGGCTCTCCGACGGCTTCTGCCAGTTCCAGCAGCCCGGCTGACTCCTGCGGTGCGGCCTGCGCCGCGGCGCGCGCGGCCTGGACCGCCCGGATTTCGACGGCGAGAGCGAACAACGGGTCCGGGACCTCATGCAGCTTAATGGGCACCTCGGCGGCAGGCTGTTCCACCGGCGCGGCGGCCACGACAGGCGAGGGTTCAGGCACGGTCGCCTCGGGCAAGGCGTGCTCAAGCGCAACTCCCGGAGTCAGTTCCGCCGGCGGAACCTGTTCCGCAACGGGGACAGGCTCCACCTGCGGGACCGCTTCAGCGAGCGGTTCGATTGCTACTGGCGCAGTTTGAGTGAATCGTTCCGGTTCCGGCTCCGGCTCAGTCCCCACGGGAGCAGGTTCGATAGCTCGGATTTGTTCGGCTTCCCTTGCAGGAGCAAGGGCTTCGGTCGCCACCGGCTCAGTCGCTGCCTCTACGGCGGGTTGTTTGACGACCGGCTCTGTTTCGCTAGCCAGCGCCGCGACCGGTTCGGCGGCTGTTTCGAGAACCGGCACTTCGACGGGCACGGGAGGGCGCACTGGCTCCGGCACGGCGTCAATCTGCGGGGTTGTTTCCTCGACCGGTTCCGCCTTAGTTTCGACAGCAACGGGAGCAGCCACCGGATCACTCTCTGCGGGCGCAGCTTCAATAATCTGCGGGATCGTTTCCGCTTTCGTTTCGACGGCGACTGGAGGCTGCACCGTCGCAGTCGTTGCCACAACCTCAGGGACCGGTTCGGCGACCGCTGCGGAGAGGGGCGGGGGTTCCGCAGCTACTGGACTCGCTTCCAACGTGGGAACGGGCTCGAATTTCGGCGGTGCGGGTCTCGCCTCGACCAGGGGCAATGTCTCGCCGACCGGTTCCGGCTTCGATTCGATGACCAAAGGAACTTCGACCGGCAATGGCGGCGGCAGCGTTTCGACAAGCAGCGCGGATTCAACGGGTTCCACGACGGACGGCGCGACGGCGCTGGGATCGCAGGCCGGGCACGCCCGCTCCGACGGAGGGATTTCACGACCGCATTCGGGGCAAATCCAGTGGAACATAAATCAAATGTACACGTGAATGCTTTGTAATCCCTTCAGGGACACACCCTACCGGAGTACCCTAGGAACCTTAAGCCGGATCGGGATTCGATCTCAGGGGAAATTTAAGGCGGGCAAGGCAACTGGCCCTACCTGTGCGGCGGGAATACTAAGCTTTCAAAATGGCCTGCGCGGCGTTGTGGCCCGGAGCCCCCATGACGCCTCCGCCGGGATGCGCGCCGGAACCGCATAAATACAGGTTTTTGATCGGAGTACGATACTTCGCCCATCCGGCTACGGGGCGTAGGACAAACATCTGATCCAGGCTCATTTCGCCGTGAAAGATGTTGCCTCCAGTGATACCAAACCGGCGTTCCAGGTCGAGCGGCGTCAGCGTTTGCCGCTCTAAGACGATGGAGCGGATATTCGGGCAATATCCCTGGATTATGTCTAGAATCCGGTCGGCATAAGGCTCGCGTTGCTCATCCCAGTGGCCGCTCTTCAAGGTGTAGGGGGCGTATTGCAGAAAAATTCCCATGATATGCCGGCCCGGAGGCGCAAGCGACGGGTCATACATCGTCGGAATGGTCATCTCGATCAGCGGATTTTGCGACGGTTTCCCGTACTTGGCGTCGTCCCAGGCGCGTTCGATGTATTCGACCGAAGGGCAGATGTGCATGGTCGCGCGATGCTGCGGGCCGGGCGCGCCTGTTGGTGAACTTGGGTACGCGGTGAAGTCCGGTAGTCCGCTGAGGGCGAGATTCATTTTGAGCGACGTGCCCTCGGAGCGGAAATTCTTGATGGCTTGAAGGAAATCGGGCGGCAGATCGGCCGGGTCTGTCAGCTTGAGAAACGTACGGCGCGGGTCGAGATTGCTGGCGACGATCTTCGCTTCGATTTCTTCGCCAGAATGGAGCACGACGCCGCGGGCTTGCTGTTCGCGTACGAGGATTCTTGCCACTGGCGCGCTGGTGCGGATCTTCACGCCATGCGCGCGGCCCGAATCGGCGATGGCGTTCGACACGGCGCCCATCCCACCTCTTACAAATCCCCACAAGCCTCGATGCCCGTTGACGCCACCCATGCAGTGATGCAAGAGGATATAGGCCGTGCCTGGGGACCGTGGGCCTCCGTTGGCTCCGATGACGCCGTCGGTGGCGAGGGTGACTTTGAGCTGTTCAGATTCAAACCACTGGTCGAGAAGATCGGCGGCGCTTTGCGTGAATATTTTTACTAATCCGACGATTTCTTCGCGCGAAAGTCCTCGTAATGTCCCGGCAATTTTCAGAAATTCGATATAATCGCCCGGCCCGCGCGGCGGGAAATCGGGCGGCGCGGTCAGCAGCAGCGATTCGGCGACAACGGCCAGGCGCTCCAGATGCGCTTCATACTTCGGATACGCCTCGGCGTCGCGCGCGGAAAATTTCGCGATTTCGGCCAATGTTTTGGCGCGATCTTGCCACATAAACAGGTGCCGCCCGTCGGGAAACGGGGAGAAAAATGCCGGATCTTTGGCGTCGACGCGGTAGCCGAATTTTTCCAGCTCCAGCTCGCGCACGACCTTCTCCTGCATAAGACTGGACAAATAAGAGGCCGTCGAGACCTTGTACCCCGGCCAGATCTCCTCGGTAACCGCGCATCCCCCCACCAGTTCGCGCGATTCCAGCACCAGCACCCGCCGTCCGGCCCGGGCAAGATAGGCAGCGGCGACCAGGCCGTTGTGGCCGGCGCCGATAATGATGACGTCGAAAGATTCTGGCACAGTTTTTCATTCTAGCTTGACAAAGACTGGTCTGTGATACAGACTGGTCTGCACGAGGGAGAAACAAGTGGACAATCTTGACGAAGTCACCCAACGCCCTGGAATGTACCTGAGCGACACGGGCGTGCCAGGGCTGGCGTCGGGACTGGCTTTTTCCCTGCTGGGAGGGTCCAGCCTACTTCAGCAAGCCCTGCCTCTGGAGTACAAGTTAATCGCGGGGTGGGTGGCGATCGGCTGTGCGGCCATCGCGCTGCTGGGCGGGTGGGCACTCAAGCACCGATTGGTTTTTCCGCGCGGCGGCTACGTTCAGCCTCAGGATCGTGAGTTGGGAACCCGCGAGTTGATCCACATGGCGCTTACGCTCGCTGGAATTGGGGTGTTGTTTCTCTTCCTGAAGGCGGTTACCACGGAGACCTGGTCCGAGCTAAGCGGGACGGCGTTCGCGATCTGCTTTGCGGTGATCATCGCGGGGGCCGGGCGGATGATGAAACGTCCGAAGATGTACTGGTTCGCTGCGTACGTGCTTTGTCTGGGCGCTCTGCTGTTCTGGATGCGCTTGCCCTATACAAGCATTTCCGCGCTTCAGCTGGGGATCGGCGCTCCGATGGCGATGATCGGCGCGATCCGTTTGCGGAAGTTTCTCAAGGCCAATCCGCCTATCGAGCAGAGCGGCGAATGAGCGAGGTCGACCGCATCATTCACGAGCCGGCACGGCTGCTGATTGTCGCTCTGCTGTCTGGCGCAAAGGAGGCTGACTTCTTGTTTCTGCAACGCGAGACCAGCCTCACCAAGGGGAATCTCTCAAGCCACCTGATGAAGTTGGAGGAGGCGGATTATATCGAGATCGAGAAAACGTTTCGGGGAAAAATTCCGCTGACTTTGGTAAGGCTGACCGCGACTGGGCGGGCTGCGTTTCAGAATTACCGGAAAACGATGAACGGGCTGCTGCGGTAGCTATAATTGAACTGCATGGACGTTTACGACGAAATCGTGCGGCTCCGGCGCTTGGGGCAGAAGTGCGCCGTGGCGACCATCGTGCAGGTGAACGGGTCCATTCCCAGCTACGAAAGCGCCAAGATGCTGGTGCGCGAGGATGGATCGATGGTGGGCACCATCGGCGGTGGCTGCGTCGAGGCCGAGGTCTGGAACGCCGCGCGCGAAGTGATCGAAACCGAGAAGCCGAAACATCTCACGTTCAGCCTGGGGCAGGACGCCGCCTACGACAACGGGCTGATCTGCGGAGGGCAATTGAATATTTTCGTCGAACCGGTGACCCCCCAGCCGGTCGCCTACATTTTCGGCGGCGGGCACGTTTCGAAAAGCATCTCGAAGATCGCCAACATGGCAGGATTCGCAACCGTCGTGGTGGACGATCGCGAAGCCTTCGCCAACGCCGAGCGTTTTCCCGAGGCCAGCGCCACTTACGCCGAGGCCTACGAAGACGTGTTTCCGAAGTTGCCGGTCACGTCGTCCAGCTACCTGGTGATCGTCACGCGAGGGCATCGCGACGACATGCGGGTGCTGCGCTGGGCGGTGACCACCGAGGCTCGCTACATCGCCATGATCGGGAGCAAGCGGAAAACCATTTCCGTCGTTCGCGAGCTCGAAAAAGAAGGTTTTGCCCGCGAGATGTTTCAGAAAGTCTTCGCGCCGATGGGCCTTGAAATCGGGGCCGAAACGCCGGAAGAGATCGCGATTTCGGTGGTGGCCGAGATGATCGCTCTGCGGCGCGCGCCGGAATCGGATTGGCGCTCGCTTTCCAAATCGATTTTCGCCAGCCAAAAACTTCAGGCGCTATTGAAGTGATCGCCGGGATTATTCTCGCCGCCGGAGCGTCGAGGCGCATGGGAACGCCCAAGGCTCTGCTCGATTATCGGGGCGAGACGTTTCTGAACAGGCTGATTCGCGTGCTGGGCGGAGCGTGCGATCCGGTGATCGTCGCGCTGGGATATGACGCCGCGGAGATTCGCGCGGCCACGCAAGGACGCGCGCGCTTCGTCGTCAATCCAGACCCGTCGCGCGGGCAGTTAAGTTCTCTCCAGACCGCGCTCGCGGAAGTACCGGACGAGGCGGAGGGCTTTTTGTTCGTGCCCGTCGATTGTCCGTCGGCGGAGCCGGACACGGTGCGGCGGATTGTCGACGCGCTTCTTTCCACGGACGCGCCGCTGGTGATTCCCCGGTGTGAGGGACGCCGCGGGCATCCGGTCGGAGCGCGCCGCGAATTGATTGCGGAGTTCCTTGCATTGCCGCCCGAAAGCCAGGCGAAAGAGGTTGTGCGGAAACATACCGGCCGCACCAATTGCATCGATACACTGGACGCCGGAGTGCTGAGCGACATCGACGATCCCGAAGCCTACCGAATCTTGCAGGAGAGCTCGCGATGAAGCGGGCGATTATCATCGCGCTGCTGCTGGTGCTGGCGGTCGGCCTGGCGGCGCCGCATTTCGAGATCGATTTCCTTCGTCCAAAAATTGCCAGAGCGCTGGAGCGCGGGCTGGGGCGGCAGGTCGTAGTCGGGCCTGTGCATTTCAATCTGTTCACCGGGCCAGGATTCACAGTGGACGACGTCACCATCCACGAGGATCCGCGCGCGGGCATCGAGCCTTTCGCTTACGTCGGCAGCCTGGAAGGCCGGGTGCAATTGCTGAGTCTGCTCCGGCACAAGCTCGAGTTTTCGAGCCTCCGCCTAATCGACGCCAGTATCAACCTGGTGAAGACCGACGCCGGCCCCTGGAATTTTCAATTCCTTCTGAGCAGCGCGCCGGCGAGCGCCGGTACCATGCCGGCGATCAAAATGCGCGGCGGGCGCGTCAACTTCAAGTTCGGCGAAACCAAGTCAGTATTCTATTTCGACGGCGCGGATCTGGATGTGGCGCCCTCGATGGACGGTTCGGTGGAGCTGCGCTTCGCTGGCGCGCCCTCGCGTTCGGACCGGGCGGGCCAGAATTTCGGGAATTTCTTCGTGCGCGGCCGATGGAGCGCGCAGAAGGTCGACATGAAAGTCGAACTGGAGAAGAGCGCGCTTGAAGAGGTCGCACGGCTGATCGACCGGCGCGGCTTCGGGCTGCATGGAATCGTCGCGCTGGACGCGCAACTCTCGGGCGCACCGTCGCATCTGGACGTCACCGGAAACATCGAGATAAACGACGTGCATCGCTGGGATCTGCTGCCACAGAGCGGCGGAGGCTTGCGTGTCGGCTACAAAGGAACGCTGGATCTGAAGGGGGACCACCTGGAGCTGGAGAGCGTTTCTGACGTGCCGAATCCGCAGATCGCGGCGGCATTCCGGGCCTGGGATTTTTTGAGCGCGCCGCATTGGGACGCGAGCGCCGAATTGAAGCAGTTGCCGGTGGTGACGGCGCTCGAGATCGCGCGGCATATGGGCGCTGGGCTTCCCGATAAGCTGGCCGCGGAAGGATCGTTGTCGGGCGAGGTGCGGTATTCGGAGCCTGATGGAATCGCAGGGAGAGTTGCCTTGCAGAACGCTTCCGTGACGCTGCCCGACGGGCGGCCGCTGCGCGCGGCGTCGGCCGCCGTGGTAATCGAAAATCAGGTGATGTCGCTCGAACCCGCCACGGTCAACGTCGGCGAGAACGAGAGCGCGGACGTGGAGGGGAGTTTTTCGCTCCAAGGCGCCGGCAATCTGGATTTGAAGATCACCACGCGCGCGCTGAGCGTTTCCGACATGCGGTCGTTTGGAGTGGCGGCGATTCCTCTGCTCGACCAGACGCCGCAGGGCACCTGGCGTGGGTGGGCTCGTTACCAGTGGACTCGCGATCAGCCCGGCCAGTGGTCCGGCGAATATGAATTGCAGAACGCGCGCATTCCGGTGGAGGGACTGGCAGAGCCGCTGAAGGTGCAATCGGCCGCAGTGAGCCTGAACGGCAAGCGCGTCACGGTGAGCCGCCTGCGCGCGAAGGTGGGCGCGATTGCGTTCACAGGCGATTATCGATGGGAGCCGGCCACGGTTCATCCGCACAAGTTTCATCTCGCCATTCCCGAAGCGGACGCGGCGGAGTTGCAGCGCGTGCTCGCGCCCTCCCTGGTACGCGATCGCGGGTTTTTCGCGCGCACCCTGCGGCTGGGCGATGCGCCCATGCCGGACTGGCTGAAGGCGCGGCGCGCGGACGGCACGGTCACCATCGGCGCGCTGACTTTCGGCGAAACGGAGGTGCGCGTGGAGTCGGCCCGGCTGTTGTGGGACGCGGCCGAGGTTCGCCTGGTGGGCCTGGGCGCGCACGTCAACGAAGCCGCGCTAAATGGGGAACTGACCGTCGACCTCAGCGGCCGTGCGCCGCATTATCGCTTCGACGGCAAGCTCGATAACGTGCCGTATAAGGACGGCAGCCTGGATTTCGAAGGCAGTCTGGACGCCGACGGAGTAGGCGCGGACATCATGGCCAGCGCACATGCGGAGGGCAGGTTGCACGGGCGGTCGATCGCGTTCACGCCCGAAGCCGAGTTTCGCGCCGCCGCAGCATGCTTCGAGGTGAGCGAGCAAACCGGTGCGGAACGCTGGAAATTGTCGTCGGTGGAGGTGACGCAGGGCCCGGATACCTACACCGGATCCGGCGCGACGCAAAGCGACGGACGGCTGGTGCTCGATTTGTTGAGCCGCGGGCGGCAGGTGCGGTACTCGGCTCTGCTCGCCTCGTCCGGTACACAATAGAAATATGGCTCTCGACGAGCGCTTCGCCGATCTTCGTTCCGCGATGGACGCGGAAGTTCGCCGCGCGCGGGGCTCGGCGATGGAGGATTTATTGCGAGCTGCCGCAAGGGTGCGCGCGGCACCGAATGACGCGGAACGCGCCGCGGCGTTCGAGGAAGCGGGCCGGGTGTTCGCCGAAGAGCCCGCCGTTGTCGAGTTTTTGAAAACGCTGGCGCCGCCCGTTGCCGGTGAAGATAGGGATCCGCGGGCGCAGCGATTCGCCCGCGTGCGCGTGGCGGAAATTCAGCTCTATCATGCCGCGCAGATGAAAAGCGGTCGCGCCGCGGGCGACGTCTACGGCGCGTTGAAATCGCAGATGGACGCGGCCCGCGATGCATACCGGGAAAAGTTTCTAACGCCGGTGAATGGAACCGCCGATTACCTGCATGCGGAGTTCGTGCGAACCTTGGCTAACGACGATGCGGCGCTGCTTGGCCCGGAATATCCAGGACCACTTGTTTAAAACGTTTCTCGTTGCGATTCTGTTTGTCGCGATGGCGGCGACTTGCGGTTCGGCCACCGATCCTCTGGCCGATCTTAAGGCTGGCGCGGCCGCGCTGGACGCAAAGAAGTATCCGGCGGCGATTGCGGCGCTGGAGCCGACCGCAAAGCGCCTGCCGAAGATCGCCGATTATGCTGCGTTTTTCCTAGCCTCGGCGAAGGTGGAATCGGGAGATTACGCTGCGGTCGCAAAGACGCTTGATCCGGTGTTCAAGATGACACCGGTTTCGCCACTGGGACCTCGAGCCGTTCTATTGTCCGCGCGCGCGTACGGCCAGGACGGCGACGCGAAGGCGGCGCTCGATATATTGCGGAGGAATTATTCCACGCTGCCGCAGCCAGCGGGCGATCTGGCCATGGCCCAGGCGTTCGCCGCGGCCGATGACCAGATCAGCGCGGTAGTTTATCACCAGCGCGTTTATTATGGATACCCGATGTCGCCGGAGGCCGCGCAGTCCGATGCGGAGCTCAAGAAATTTCGCGACGCGCTGGGCGAAAAGTATCCGCCCGCGATGCCGAACGCAATGCTGGGCCGCGCGATCAAACTGATGGAGGCCAAGCAGTACGCCAAGGCTCGCGCGGAGCTGGAATCCATTGTTCCGCAACTGGGCGGCGCGGAAAAGGATCTGGCGCTGGTCCGCATTTCGGTGGCCGATTACAACGCCAGGGAAACAGCGAGGGCGCACAACGCCCTGGCGTCGCTCGAGGTTTCGACGCCCGAGGCCGATGCCGAGCGGCTCCATTATCTGTTGCTGTGCGCGCAGAGGTTGAAGAATCAGGATGAAGTGCAGAGCATTCTGGAGAGGCTCGCGCGGTTATATCCGAATTCGAAGTGGCGTCTGGAGTCGCTGATTGCGTCGGCCAATCATTCACTGGTCGAAAATCAGATGAATGCGTATGAGCCGATTTTCCGCGCCTGCTACGAATCGTTTCCAAAGGATGTTCTCGCCGCTGGCTGCCATTGGAAGGTCACCTGGGGTCATTACCTGCGCCGCCAGGCGGACGCGGGCGATATGCTGCGCGCGCATTTGCGCATGTTTCCAGGCTCGGAATACGCGCCCGGTGCGCTCTATTTTCTCGGACGCTTGGCGGAGAGCGCGCACGATGCGGCCAGCGCGCGGGCCTATTACGA
Organism: Bryobacterales bacterium; assembly: GCA_963749245.1. Classification (GTDB taxonomy): domain Bacteria; phylum Acidobacteriota; class Terriglobia; order Bryobacterales; family Bryobacteraceae; genus Palsa-187. The sequence goes on along the minus strand of CAVVNE010000064.1, from coordinate 19,508 downwards.
CGAGATTGTCCGCGAGTATCCGAATTATTACTACACGGTGGTCGCGCGCGAACGGCTGAAGGAGATCGGTGGCGTCGCGCCATCGCCCAAGGTGAACGAGTTTTTGCGCAGCATCGATTTCCCGCAGCGTTCCCGCACCCTGAATTTTCAAGCGAACGCGACGGCGCGTGCGCGCATCGATCGGGCGCGATTGCTGGCGTCGGCGGGTCTGGACGATTGGGCGGTGGGCGAACTGCGGTACGGCGCGCAGTATGAGGACCAGCCGCAGGTGATGGCGGTCGAACTGGCGGCCATAACCACCAAGACCGCGGGGCCCGATCAGGCCATGCGCTACATCAAGCGCTACGCGGGCAACTATTTGTTCGTTCCGCTTGAATCGGCGCCTGTGGAGTTTTGGAAGTACGCCTTTCCATTGCCTTACCGCGCGGAACTGGAGCGATTCGCGAAGGGGAACGGGCTCGATCCGTTTTTAGTCGCCGCGCTGATCCGTCAGGAATCCGAGTTCAATCCGAAAGCGGTTTCGCGAGCCAATGCCCGCGGGCTGACGCAGATTTTACCCGGAACCGGCCGCGAACTGAGCCGCAGGTTAAAAGTGAGAACCTACGCCACGGCGAGCTTATTCCTCCCGGCCGTGAATCTCCAGTTGGGGACGTTTTATCTGAAGTCGATCGTCGACAACCTGGGGGGCCGGTGGGAGGCTGCACTGGCGGCATACAATGCCGGCCCGACGCGCGCGAAGGCGTGGCTAAGCTGGGGCGAGTTTCGCGAGCCCGCGGAGTTCATCGAAACCGTTCCGTTCGCCGAGACGCGCAACTACATCCAGACGGTGCTGCGAAACGCGGACACCTATCGGCGGATTTATGCGAACGAGATTCGAGCAGGGCTGAACAAGTAGAACCGCGACCATCGGGAGCGGTCAGATTGGGCAACCACCGCTCCCCTGAAAATAGGGTCTAACGCATTGATTCTGTGTGGAACGCAAAACCCATTTTCATCACCATCGGTGAGCCGCAGGCTCATGCGGACTCCCTGTGGTCGCGGCCCGGAATGGGCGCTACATGAAATCAGCCGCCTACCGAGCCGCGACCGCAGGGAGCGATCGTTCCGAATGACTTTTTCCGCAGCCTCTAAAGCTCGCGCCACACAAGAACCAGTAAGATATGTAGATGGCCACGACCCCTGAAACCATACGCGGTGAAGCCCTCTCCCGCGCCCGCTTCCGCAGCGACCGCACCCAGCGCGTGAACGAAAGCGTGATCCGCGAGATGACCCGCCTGGCGTTGGAGCACAAAGCCGTCAACCTGGCGCAGGGATTTCCCGATTTCCCCGCTCCCGAGATTTTAAAGAACGCCGCGCGGGAGGCCATTACCGCCGACATCAATCAATACGCCATCACCTGGGGATCGAAGCCGTTTCGCGACGCAATCGCCGCGAAATACCAGCGCACCTACGGGCTCGAAATCGATCCGGAGCGCGAAATCACGGTATGCTGCGGCTCCACCGAAGGAATGATGGCGTCGCTTTTGGCCGTCACCAATCCCGGCGACGAACTGGTGATCTTCGAACCGTATTATGAAAATTACGGCCCCGATTCCCTGCTCTGCGGCGCAACGCGAAAATTCGTGCAGCTCTACGGGCCCGACTGGACGTTCGATCCGGATGAACTTCGCCGCGCGTTCTCCCCGCGCACCAAGGCGATCATCATCAATACCCCGAACAATCCCACCGGCTGCGTGTTCGACCGCAAGAGCCTGGAGCTGATCGCCGAACTGTGCCAGGAATTCGACGCACTGGCTATCACCGACGAGATTTACGAACACATTCTCTACGACGGCACCGAGCATGTACCGATCATGCAGATCCCCGGCATGCGCGACCGCACCATCCTGATCAACAGCATGAGCAAGACTTATGCGGTGACCGGATGGCGCGTGGGCTGGGTGCTGGCGAGCCCCGATCTTTCGCACTCCATCCGCAAGGTGCATGACTTTCTCACTGTGGGCGCCGCGGCTCCGTTGCAGCACGCGGGCGCGACGGCCCTGGGGCTGCCGGGCGAGTACTATACGTCGATGGCGGCCGATTATGTGGCGCGGCGCGACACCATGCTCGAAGTTCTGGAGGGCGCGGGGTTCCGCTGCTCGCGTCCGCGCGGCGCATATTACATCATGACCGATATAACGGAATTCGGGTATCCGGACGATACACAGTTTGTCCATCATTTGATTAAAGACGTCGGCGTCGCGGCGGTGCCCGGATCGAGCTTCTTTGAAGACCCCAGAAATGGCCACAAAATGGTCCGCTTCTGTTTCTGCAAGAAATATGAGACGCTCAAGGAAGCGCAGGTAAGACTGCGCAGGATCTAGGCGACCCCGTAAAGCCGCCGGGTATCTGGAGGAAGTTATGCCAGAGTTGTTCGTCCCGGAAATCGTCGCTCGCGAAGACGGCGCGAGCGATGCCATCGCCTTGGGAAAGACCAGCGGAAAGCCTCTTCTGCTGACCCTCGGCATCACTCGAATGCTGGAACAGGAAAGCCTCGACGTCTCGGTCTGGGGATCGGCCGACAAGGAGCAATGGCGGCAGATCGCGGCGTACCCACAGAAGTTTTACTGCGGAACGTATTTGTTATTGGTGGACTTGTCGCGCGAGCCCCATATCGGCTATTTGCGCGTCGAATGGCGGATGGGCCGCTGGGGCGAGACGGATCCCAAGCCTGTCGCCGGATTTTACGTCGCGGCCGAGGAACTGACCTATCAGACGGTGGGCGCAGCTTAAGGCGCGATACTGACCGTCGCCGAATTGCTGACCTGCCCGCCGATGGTCACCACCATCGGGTAACTTCCGGCGGCAAAGCCCGACGGGACCGTAATATCAAGCTGGAGTAGCGCGATCAACCCCGGCGTCAATCCCGCAAACAGGACCGTCGCCGGCTGGCCTCCGATGGTCACCGATACGGGAACGCTGGCGGGAATCTGATACAAGCCCGTCGTAGGCGTAGCCGCGCCGTCTGTAACAGCCGGTGTCACGGCGCCCGATCCGGTCAGGTACGCGATAATAAAGCTTCCCGCGTGTTCCGGGTTACTCGACGTATTCAGCGAATAATCGTGGTTCTGGGCGATCGCGGCGCCGGAGCTGAAGTAGAAAATTCCGGGAGCGGTGGCGGTGACCGGCACTGTGATCGTATTGCTCGCCACGCCGGCCACGCTCACCGTGACGCTGGCACTGCCCGTCGCCGTCTCCCAAGGCACCTGGAAATTGACCAGCGTCGGTGACGCGTACAGAATCGGCGCGGCCCTCCCGTTCACGCTGACCGTCGCTCCGGCGAGAATCGTGGGGAGAGGCGCGGCGGCCGCTGGCGGAGTAGACGTGGCCAGGTTGGTCCCCGCGATGCTTGCCAGCGCACCGGGAGCGAGCTGCGGCAGGAAACTGGCCGAGCTGACGACGCCGTTCGCTGCGATCGCCGGCGCGGGAATGGCGAGCATCCGCACGACATTATTTTCCGTATCGGCGATATAAATATTACCCGCGCTGTCGACGCACACGCCGTTCGGAAAATTCAAGTATGCGGCGAGCGCGGATCCGCCGTCGCCCACATAGCCCACATGACCGGAACCGGCGATGGTGCTGATAATTCCCGCCGTGTTTACGACGCGAATGCGAAATTCATTGGCGTCGGCGATGTAGACGTTTCCCGCCGCATCCATCGCCAGGCCCACCGGATTATTCAGCACTGCCTTCGCCGCCGGACCGTTGTCGCCCGCGTAGCCCACGTCGCCGGTTCCGGCGAACGTGGTCAACGCTCCGTTCGCATATTTCAAAACGCGGTGGCTGGTGTCGGAGACGTACACGGCGCCCTTGGAATCCACCAATAATCCGTTCGGATGGTTCAAGGACTGCCCGGTGGCGCCGATCCCGATAATGGTGGAGAAATTTCCACCCGACACTTTCCTCACCAGGTTGTTCACCGAATCGGTCATGTAAACGTTGCCGGACGAATCGACGGCCACGCCCGTAGGCGCGTCCAGCTCGCCGTTTGTGGCCGCTCCTCCGTCGCCCGTGTATCCCGGGCCCATCGAATTGTTGCCCGCGAACGTATTGATGATCCCGCTGGTATTCACCTGGCGAATCACGTTGTTGCCGGTGTCGGCGATGTAGACGTTGCCGCTCGAGTCGACGGCCACTGCGCTCGGATTATTCAAGTTCGCCGAAGTGGCCGCTTTGCCGTCCCCGGCGAATCCCGCCGCGCCGGCCGTGCCCGCGAACGTGGAAATCACTCCATTCGAGATCACCCGGACCACATTGTTCGCGGAATCGACGATGTAGAGGTTCCCTTTGAAGTACGCCATCCCCGTCGGGAAATTCAACTGCGCCGCAGTCGGCGTGCCGCCATCGCCCGAATACCCGGCCGAATTGTTCCCTGCAATCGTCGAGATGACATATTGACTCCAGCCGTTAACCGCGAGACACACCAGCCCGAACACAATTCCGCTGAAGCGAGAAAGCATATTCTTCTAGTGTAGACGCGCGGCGGGGCTATTGTGGTTTCCCCTATCGCGAATCCCGTTTGCCGTTCGTCAAGTGGGGCAGGCCCCAGGCCTGCGGCCGACGCCCTCGTCGGCCTGCGCGTGGAAGCCGGACCAGGGGGTGCGGCGCGGGCGAGGGCGTCCGCCCGACCGTCGATCGTCTATTTTCGACAAAGCGGGCAGCGCCCTTACAGCCGGTTCATCAGGCTCGCCGCATACCCGGCGCCGAAACCGTTGTCGATATTCACGACGGTGACATTGCTGGCACAGCTATTCAGCATCCCCAGCAGCGCCGCCAGACCGTGAAAGCTCGCCCCGTAGCCGACGCTGGTCGGCACCGCGATCACCGGCGCCGATACCAGTCCGCCGATGACGCTCGGCAGCGCGCCCTCCATGCCGGCGCAGACGATCACCACGCGCGCTTCGGTCAGCCGCTCGCGGTTCTGCATCAGCCGGTGAATGCCGGCGACGCCGACATCGTGGATCGCATCAACCTGGTTGCCCATCACCTCCGCGGTCACCTGCGCCTCCTCGGCCACCGGAAGGTCGCTGGTCCCAGCGCACACCACCGCAATTTTTCCTTTGCCCCGCTCTGTCCGGTCGCGCCAGAATCGCAGCGCGCCGGAGGCTGGAAAATATTCCACTTCCTCGTGGTGCTCGTTCCGCAAGCGCGCCGCGATCTCCTCGTCGGCGCGCGTGACCAGAACGTTGCGCGACGTGGCAAGCAGCGTCCCGACGATTGCCGACACTTGATCGGGCGTTTTCCCCTTGCCGAAAACCACCTCCGGCATGCCGTGGCGCAAGGCGCGATGGTGATCCACCTTGGCGAATCCTAAATCTTCATACGGCAGGTGCCGTAAACGCTCGAGGGCGGCCTCCACCTCCACCGCGCCCGCACGCACCTGTTCCAACAGAGTGCGGAGATGATCCTGATCCATAAACTTCTAGTGTAGTGGCTCGTTACCAGTCGAGGTTCGGCAGGAAGGCGAGCCGGCGGCAAGGTTCGACACGGAACCCCGACTGTAAGGGCCCGTGTGAAAAGTCGGCTTGGACCGTTCCGTCGAAAATACACGATCAATGATTACGGTGGGGCGGACGCCCTCGTCCGCGCCGGACCCCCTGGTCCGGCTTCCGCGCGCAGACCGACGAGGGCGTCGGCCGCAGGCCCTCGGGCCTGCCCCACAATCTGATTTTCATGGCTCCGGCATGGGCCATCGGCCCATGGACACTCCTGATAGTCGCGGCTTCTATTTCGAGCCTTGGGGATTCATCGAGATAAGAAGAGCCGCGACCAGCGGGAGCGGTCAGCACGGGTGTTTTCACACAGACTCGTAAAAGAGAGGATCTGCGTCATCCCCTCGAATTCAGAGAAAGCGCTACTTCGTCGGCGCCAGCAGACGGTTGGGCGCGCTCAGGAACTCGAGGAACTTCTTCGGCTCTTTCGCAATACCCTTCTTTTCGATCAGAGCCTTGGCGAACTCGTTGCACATCTGACCGATTTCCGTTTCCGGCTCGATCCATTTGCCCGCCGTCATTGCCTTGTTGATGCCCACATAGTCGTTCGGGAACATCTGGACCACGGGAACACCGAGCAGTTCCTCCACCTGGGTCTTGGTGAACAACGGTTTCTTAAGACAACGGTTCATCACCACCATCACGCGGCTTTCCAGGTCGTATCCCCGCAGAAAATGCAGCTTCTCGCGCGCCAGGTGCAGCGAGGGAATCTCCGGCGTCACCACCAGCAGCACGCGTTTCGATTCCTGCATCAGTTCCATCGAGTATTTTTCCAGATTGCCGGAAAGATCGAAAGCCAGCGCGTCGTAGTTGCGCCGCATAAATTCCACCAGGTTGCGAATCTGCGAACCTTCCACCCGCACATTCGGATTCACCCGGCCGGCGTGCAACACGTCGAGCTGCTCCATGGTCGTTACCAGTTGCGGCCATAGGTTTTCGTCGATGTGCAGCGAATGTTCCACCGCGTCGATCACCGAATATTCGTTGCGCAGGTTGAGAAGGAAGCGCATCATTCCGCTGTTCAGATCGAAGTCGGTCAGCAGCACTCGCGTGTTCGGACGCCGCGACATCGCCGCGCTGATGTTCAACGCCAGGGTTGAGGTACCCACACCCGCCTTCGAGGGCAGAAAAGAAAAAACCTGGGTCGTGCTGCCGTGGGTCGGCGGCTTACGCTCCAGCAGCGTCTTCACGTGATCGATCGAATCCATCAACAGGCTGCGCTCGAATGGATACGACAGGAATTCCCGGACCCCCAGCCGCATCGTCTCCCGCAGAATCTGCGCCTCGCACGTGCGATGGATCGCGATGATCTGCGAGCCGTCCGCCTGCTTGTCCACGAACGTGGTGATCTCCTGGGCCTTGTCGAGCGATTCAAAATTCAAAAACAGAACGTCGGGAGCGTGGGCGCGCAGTGTCCGCACCAGATCGATCGCCGCTGGATAGCGGTCAAGCACCCGGTTCACGGAAACTTCACCCGTCAGCGTCAACGCCGTTTCCAGGTGTTCGGCTAGTTCCACATCCGGGCTGATGATTATGCTGCGCAGCAAGTCAGGCCTCCTCTATCAAGCCTAATGACAATATCGGATCAGGACAATCAACCCTCGCACCCAAATTCCTCTAAGGTTTGCGCTTAGAGCGAGGGTAATTTATCTTAGGCTTTGTTCGGGGAAACACCCTAGTGCGGTAGCGCCGCGGTCCCGGCTTCTGTATTCTTTGTAGAATGCTCCGAATCTTGACGCGCCTCTTCTGGGCGCTGATCGCAATTGCCGCCGCCTTCGCCATGGCCACCATCGCGCGGTCCCGCGGCGAGCCGGTCAACAGCATGTGGCTGGTGATCGCGGCCGTGTGCACTTATTTAATCGGTTATAGGTTTTATGCCGGATTCCTCGCCGCCCGCGTCATGGCTCTGGACGACCAGCGTGCCACGCCCGCCGAACGCCTGCGCGACGGCCACGACTACGAGCCGACCAACAAATGGATCGTCTTCGGCCATCACTTCGCCGCCATCGCCGGGCCCGGTCCCCTGGTTGGGCCGACGCTCGCCGCGCAGTTCGGCTATCTTCCCGGCGCGCTGTGGATCATCGTCGGCGCGGTGCTGGCCGGAGCCGTGCAGGATTTCGTGGTGCTGTTCTGCTCCCTCCGCCGCGACGGCAAATCGCTCGGCCAGATGGCTCGCGAGGAAATCGGCAAGACCGGAGGCTTCGCCGCGTTGATCACCGTCCTCCTGATCATGGTGATCCTGCTCGCGGTTGTCGCCCTGGTGATCGTCAATGCGCTCAAAAGCAGCCCCTGGGGAACCTTCACCATCGCCGCGACTATGCCCATCGCCATTTTCATGGGGCTTTATCTGCGCTACTGGCGCCCCGGCAAAGTGCTCGAGTGCTCCGGCGTCGGCTTCGTGCTGATCATGGCCAGCATCTTCGGCGGCCAGGCCGTTTCGGAATCGGCTTCTTGGTCGCCTGGTTCACCTTCTCAGCCATCGCGATCGCGACCGGCTTGGTCGTCTACGGATTCATGGCCAGCGCGCTGCCGGTCTGGCTGTTGCTCGCTCCACGCGGTTATTTGAGCACATTCGTAAAGCTGGGCGTCGTCCTCCTGCTCGGCCTGGGAGTGCTGACGGTACATCCCACCCTCCAGTTGCCTCCCCTCACCCGTTTTGTCGATGGAACCGGTCCCATCTTCGCGGGAAAAATCTTCCCGTTTTGCTTCATCACTATCGCCTGTGGAGCCATCTCCGGATTTCACGCGCTGATCTCCTCCGGAACCACACCGAAGCTCCTGGCCCGGGAGACCAACGCGCGCGCCGTCGGCTATGGATCGATGCTGCTCGAGAGTTTCGTCGCCCTGATGGCTCTCATCGCCGCGGCCTCGCTGCAACCTGGCATTTTCTTCGCCGTCAATTCACCCGCCGGCATCGTGGGCTCGACGCCCGATGCCGCCTCCGCCGTGATCACCGGCTGGGGATTCCCCGTCACCGCGCCCCAAATGCAGCAACTCGCCGCCGACGTCGGCGAGAAAACCTTGTTCTATCGCACCGGGAGGAGCGCCGTCGCTCGCGCTCGGATGGCGCACATTTTTTCGTTCGTCGGCGGAACCCGCGGACTGATCGCGTTCTGGTATCACTTCGCGATCATGTTCGAAGTGCTGTTCATACTTCGACGGTGCTCGACGCCGGCACGCGCGTCGGGCGCTTCATGTTGCAGGACCTGCTCGCCATGAAAAAGACGAGTTCGACCCCCGGCATGCTCGCCACCAGCGGCATCATCGTCGCGGCGTGGGGATATTTCCTGTTCCAGGGCGTGCGCGATCCTCTGGGAGGCATCAATTCGTTGTGGCCTCTGTTCGGTATCGCGAACCAGTTGCTGGCGACGATCGCCCTGTGCGTCGCCACCACCATCCTGGTAAAGATGTACGGCGCGAAATACCTGTGGGTAACGCTGGTGCCCTTGTCGTGGCTGGTGATCGTCACGTTCACCGCTGGATGGCAAAAAATATTCTCGCCTCTGCCCGACCTCGGCTTCCTGGCCCAAGCCGACAAACTGGCCGCCGGCCCGCAAACCTCCGCCACCGCGACCCTGATCTTCAACGCCCGCCTCGACGCAGCCGTCTGCGGCGTGTTCCTGGTGCTGGTCACCGTCATCCTGATCGACTCCGTCCGCGTGTGGACCGGCATCCTGGCCGGCACGCGCGACGCGCGGTCGACCGAAACGCCCTTTCATCCAATCGGAGCTGGCATGAAAAAACTCCTCGAAATCCTGCGCGGCATTCTAGACGAATTAACCGACCAAAGCGCCTACCGCCGTCATCTGGCCGCGAACGGAGCAACGCATTCCCCCGAAGAATGGCGTAGATTTTCGGACGAACGATAAAACGCAAGTCGACCCGGGCGCGGTGTTGTTGAGGTGCCGGCGGTACTGGTCCTGGATGCCGCGTTCCGGCCTAGTGGATAACTTCCGAGTGGCCGACCACTCGGGCGCGATCACGCCAACCCACTCAAAGCGGGGCGGTACCAACTTTCGTGGTTTGAGCAATTTGGGTGGCACTCCAGCGGTGTACTACTACGCGAGGTTCATTCGCTCGAGCAGGGCCTGGAAGCGCGGATCGGCGCGGTAGGGGTCGAAGAGCGGTTGGTTGGGTAAAAGGAGAAGCAGCATTTCGCGTTGCTCGTACGCGCCGTCGAGTGCTCCAAACATCGCATCCGCGTCGCCGACGGCTGCGTAATAGGCTGAGGCCGAGAGCTTTTACCATGCGCGTCGGAGAGCTTCAGCGCCCATTCCTGGCTTCGCTCGCGATCGCCAGCCTTATGGTACGCCACGGCGAGCCACCACTCAAGATCGGAGTTCCAGGGCGCCAGTTCCACACTCTTCGAATGCTGCAATAATCGCCGCCTGCGCAAAGCCAGCGTAAAGCTGTGCCCATCCAATTGCTACCCAGATCGGCCAATAGTTCGCGTCGATTTCAAGGCCTTGCCGGACATACACAATGCGTTTCCCGACGCCCCGCGCCGAAGAGGCACATCGACATGCCGAAGTGAACGACCATGGAAAGCGGGTCAGTCTCCAGTGCCAACCGGCTTTGTTCCAACCCTTCAGCGACTCGCCCCAAAGGCAGCAGATACCATAGGGTGTAGCGTGCTCGCACCACAGGAGGGACGAGTTCACCCGCCATGGCCTGGCGGAGATGCGCTTCGGCCGCTCTCCAATGGTAATCGACGAATGCCGCTAGAGCGGCCAACACGCCGTGCGCCTCTCGATTGGCAGGGTCGATGGCCAGCGCTTTTTCCGCAGCGGATCTCGCCAGAGGTGCCATGTCGAGCATCGGCTTTATGCTGGGCGCCGCCAGACCATAGTAGTACTCCGCCAGTCCGCTGTAGGCCGGTGCGTAATTCGGGTCGATGGCCAGGGCCAACTCAAAGCACTCCTTCGCTTTCTCTAGGCCCTCCGGCGTGAGGCGCAGGCGGTAATACTGTCCTTTCAAATAATTCCGGTAGGCTTCGATATTCACCGCCTGCGCGCGGGAGCCAGCCGTACTTTGAGCGCTTCGGAGATCGCCTGGCTGATTTCATCCTGAATAGCAAAGATATCGGTCATGCCGCGGTCGTAGCGCTCGGACCACAGATGGGAGCCATCGGCGGCATTGATCAACTGCGCGGTCACGCCGCGACCCGTTACGCCGCGCGGCGGATGCTGCCTTCGAGCACATTGCTCACGCCGAGCGTCTCAGCAATCTCGCGGATGTCCTGCTCCTTGCCGCGAAACGCGAAAGCAGAGGTGCGGGCGATCACCTTCAGTCCCGGAATTTTGGCGAGCAGATTCAGAATTTCTTCAGCCAGCCCGTCGCTGAAGTATTCATTTTCCTTGTCCGCGCTCATGTTGGCGAAAGGCAAAACGGCAATCGATGGCTGCCGGTCTGCCGACTTAACAGAAATTTGCTCCAGCGCAACCCTGAGCTCTCTCATGCTCGAAAAACGGTCCGCCGGCTGCTTTGCCAGACACTTCCTAACGATGCGCTGAAACTCGGCGGGCGCATGGAACGGCGAAGGATCGTCGCCTAGGACAGCGCTCAGCACCTGTGCGGATGAGTTTCCACAGAAAGCACGGTTCCCCGAAAGCATCTTCGTATAACACGGCGCCAAAACTCGAACACCTCCGAACGCTCGTCGAGAGGCTTTCCCGTCCGCCTGCTCCGGCGCCATATAGGCAACGGTCCCCAGAACAGTGCCTTCGATCGTTTTCGTAACGTCCGAATCGGAATCTGTCATCAGCTTGGCCAGTCCAAAATCGAGCAGCTTGGCCGTGCCTTTCGGAGTCACCAGGATGTTTCCAGGTTTGAGATCGCGGTGAAGAATGCCGATCCCATGCGCTTCTTCAAGCGCGCTCGCGATTTGGAGCGCCAATCTCACGGCCTCGTCCGGTCGGAGCGGACCCGACAGCCGCTTGCCCTCGACATACTCCATCACCAGGTAATCCGGACCGACGTCATGGAGCGCGCAGATGTTTGGGCGATCCAGGTGAAGACATGGGACATCGATCCCAAGATAGCGTAGTTTGCGCCCGACATAACTAGCCGAAAATCATCAATATAGCGGCGTCATTTCGAGAATTACGAAACGAACCCAAGCGCCTGCCGGCAGGCATGCGAGTGCGAAGAGCAGAAGACGGAAAGCGTCCTTTCGCTGCACCAGAATGGGGGTAACCGGATACCCTCAAAGGAGACGGCCAAAACCCACCTCAATACCCTTGGACCTGGTAAAGGACTAAGGCATACTACTCAAGCGATGAACACCTACCCCCGAATCTGTTCTGAAGTTGGACTGGACTGCAATACCTGTACGGAAGGCACGGCGCGTAATCTGGCCAAAGTGTGCAAGGGGCTGAAGGGAAAGATGATCGGGCAGTTGTTCGTCCAGATTTACACCGATCCGGCGTGTTCGAAGATGCACGGGCATTTCGCGGAGGCGTACATCGCGGCGTCAGGGGAGAGTTCCTTGGCGATGGCGGCTGTGGCGTAGGGTGAACGATCCTTTTAGGCAGACGCTGCGCGCGGGCGTGTCTAAGCCGGGACTCATCGAAGCACTTCAGCGGTTAGAGCGTTACACGTCCAACTGCGATAACTTCCGGATACGCCGTAATCCAGGCGCAATTCGACCGTCGATCGAGTAAACTTAGCCTCATTACTGATATGCCGCTATCTGCCGGCGACAAACTCGGCCCTTACGAGATCCTCGCGCCCATCGGCGCGGGCGGCATGGGAGACGTTTACAAAGCCCGCGACACACGGCTCGATCGCATCGTCGCGATTAAACAGATGAAGGGCCAGCACTCAGCGCGTTTCCAGCAGGAGGCCCATGTCGTCGCTGCGCTGAATCATCCAAACATCTGCGCGCTCCATGACGTCGGTCCGGATTACCTGGTGATGGAGTATGTCGAGGGCAAGCGGCTGTCGGGTCCGCTCCGACCGGACGAGGCCGTGAGATTGGCGCTCCAAATCGCGAGCGCGCTTGAAGAAGCGCATGGGATCGGCATTCTTCACCGCGATCTCAAACCTGGAAACATCCTGGTGACTCCGAAAGGCACGGCCAAGCTGCTCGATTTTGGACTGGCCAAGCTGATGACAGATTCCGATTCGGACGTTACGAAAACGATCGAAGGCACTGTTCTGGGGACCGTTGCCTATATGGCGCCGGAGCAGGCGGAGGGAAAGCCTCTCGACGAGCGTTCGGAGGTGTTCAGTTTTGGCGCCGTGTTATACGAGATGCTTTCGGGGAACCGTGCTTTCTGTGGAAACTCATCCGCACAGGTGCTGAGCGCTGTCCTAGGCGACGATCCTTCGCCGTTCCATGCGCCCGCCGAGTTTCAGCGCATCGTTAGGAAGTGTCTGGCAAAGCAGCCGGCGGACCGTTTTTCGAGCATGAGAGAGCTCAGGGTTGCGCTGGAGCAAATTTCTGTTAAGTCGGCAGACCGGCAGCCATCGATTGCCGTTTTGCCTTTCGCCAACATGAGCGCGGACAAGGAAAATGAATACTTCAGCGACGGGCTGGCTGAAGAAATTCTGAATCTGCTCGCCAAAATTCCGGGACTGAAGGTGATCGCCCGCACCTCTGCTTTCGCGTTTCGCGGCAAGGAGCAGGACATCCGCAAGATTGCTGAGACGCTCGGCGTGAGCAATGTGCTCGAAGGCAGCATCCGCCGCGCGGGCAACCGGGTCCGCGTCACCGCGCAGTTGATCAATGCCGCCGATGGCTCCCATCTGTGGTCCGAGCGCTACGACCGCGGCATGACCGATATCTTTGCTATTCAGGATGAAATCAGCCAGGCGATCTCCGAAGCGCTCAAAGTACGGCTGGCTCCGCGCGCGCAGGCGGTGAATATCGAAGCCTACCAGAATTATTTGAAAGGACAGTATTACCGCCTGCGCCTCACGCCGGAGGGCCTAGAGAAAGCGAAGGAGTGCTTTGAGTTGGCCCTGGCCATCGACCCGAATTACGCACCGGCCTACAGCGGACTGGCGGAGTACTACTATGGTCTGGCGGCGCCCAGCATAAAGCCGATGCTCGACATGGCACCTCTGGCGAGATCCGCTGCGGAAAAAGCGCTGGCCATCGACCCTGCCAATCGAGAGGCGCACGGCGTGTTGGCGGCTCTAGCGGCATTCGTCGATTACGATTGGAGAGCGGCCGAAGCGCATCTCCGCCAGGCCATGGCGGGTGAACTCGTCCCTCCTGTGGTGCGAGCACGCTACACCCTATGGTATCTGCTGCCTTTGGGGCGAGTCGCTGAAGGGTTGGAACAAAGCCGGTTGGCACTGGAGACTGACCCGCTTTCCATGGTCGTTCACTTCGGCATGTCGATGTGCCTCTTCGGCGCGAAACAGTACCGGGAAACCATTGAGTATGTCCGCAAGGCCTTGGAAATCGACGCGAACTATTGGCCGATCTGGGTAGCAATTGGATGGGCACAGCTTTACGCTGGCTTTGCGCAGGCAGCGATTACCAGCATTCGAAGAAGTGTGGAACTGGCGCCCTGGAACTCCGATCTTGAGTGGTGGCTCGCCGTGGCGTACCATAAGGCTGGCGATCGCGAGCGAAGCCAGGAATGGGCGCTGAAGCTCTCCGACGCGCATGGTAAAAGCTTCTCGGCCTCAGCCTATTACGCAGCCGTCGGCGACGCGGATGCGATGTTTGGAGCACTCGACGGCGCGTACGAGCAACGCGAAATGCTGCTTCTCCTTTTACCCAACCAACCGCTCTTCGACCCCTACCGCGCCGATCCGCGCTTCCAGGCCCTGCTCAAGCGAATGAACCTCGCGTAGTAGTACACCGCTGGAGTGCCACCCAAATTGCTCAAACCACGAAAGTTGGTACCGCCCCGCTTTGAGTGGGTTGGCGTGATCGCGCCCGAGTGGTCGGCCACTCGGAAGTTATCCACTAGGCCGGAACGCGGCATCCAGGACCAGTACCGCCGGCACCTCAACAACACCGCGCACGCGTCGACGTCGTTTTATACCGCTCATCCGAAAATCGACGCCACTCCTCCGGGGTATGCATCGCCCCATGCGCGGCTAGGTGACGCTTGTACGCACTCTGATCGGTCAATTCATCGATGATGCCGCGCAGGATTTCGAAGAATTTTTTCATGCCAGCTCCGATTGGATGAAAGGGGTTTCCGTCGACCGCGCGTCGTGCGTGCCGGCCAGGATGCCGGTCCACACGCGGACAGAGTCGATCAGGATGACGGTGACCAGCACCAGGAACACGCCGCAGACGGCTGCGTCCAGGCGGGCGTTGAAGATCAGGGTCGCGGTGGCGGAGGTCTGCGGGCCGGCGGCCAGTTTGTCGGCTTGGGCCAGGAAGCCGAGGTCGGGCAGAGGCGAGAATATTTTTTGCCATCCAGCGGTGAACGTGACGATCACCAGCCACGACAAGGGCACCAGCGTTACCCACAGGTATTTCGCGCCGTACATCTTTACCAGGATGGTGGTGGCGACGCACAGGGCGATCGTCGCCAGCAACTGGTTCGCGATACCGAACAGAGGCCACAACGAATTGATGCCTCCCAGAGGATCGCGCACGCCCTGGAACAGGAAATATCCCCACGCCGCGACGATGATGCCGCTGGTGGCGAGCATGCCGGGGGTCGAACTCGTCTTTTTCATGGCGAGCAGGTCCTGCAACATGAAGCGCCCGACGCGCGTGCCGGCGTCGAGCACCGTCAATATGAACAGCACTTCGAACATGATCGCGAAGTGATACCAGAACGCGATCAGTCCGCGGGTTCCGCCGACGAACGAAAAAATGTGCGCCATCCCGAGCGCGAGCGACGGCGCTCCTCCGGTGCGATAGAACAAGGTTTTCTCGCCGACGTCGGCGGCGAGTTGCTGCATTTGGGGCGCGGTGACGGGGAATCCCCAGCCGGTGATCACGGCGGAGGCGGCATCGGGCGTCGAGCCCACGATGCCGGCGGGTGAATTGACGGCGAAGAAAATGCCAGGTTGCAGCGAGGCCGCGGCGATGAGAGCCATCAGGGCGACGAAACTCTCGAGCAGCATCGATCCATAGCCGACGGCGCGCGCGTTGGTTTCCCGGGCCAGGAGTTTCGGCGTGGTTCCGGAGGAGATCAGCGCGTGAAATCCGGAGATGGCTCCACAGGCGATGGTGATGAAGCAAAACGGGAAGATTTTTCCCGCGAAGATGGGACCGGTTCCATCGACAAAACGGGTGAGAGGAGGCAACTGGAGGGTGGGATGTACCGTCAGCACTCCCAGGCCGAGCAGGAGGACGACGCCCAGCTTTACGAATGTGCTCAAATAACCGCGTGGAGCGAGCAACAGCCAGACCGGCAGCGCGCTGGCCATGAATCCGTAGACGACCAAGCCGGTCGCGATCGCGATGGCTGAGAAGGTGAACCAGGGCGACCAAGAAGCCGATTCCGAAACGGCCTGGCCGCCGAAGATGCTGGCCATGATCAGCACGAAGCCGACGCCGGAGCACTCGAGCACTTTGCCGGGGCGCCAGTAGCGCAGATAAAGCCCCATGAAAATGGCGATGGGCATAGTCGCGGCGATGGTGAAGGTTCCCCAGGGGCTGCTTTTCAGGGCATTGACGATCACCAGGGCGACAACCGCGAGCAGGATCACCATAATCAGCAGCACGGTGATCAGCGCGGCGAAGCCTCCAGTCTTGCCGATCTCTTCCCGAGCCATTTGGCCCAGCGATTTGCCGTCGCGGCGAAGGGAGCAGAACAGGACCACGAAATCCTGCACGGCGCCAGCCAGCACCGCGCCGACGATGATCCACAGGGCGCCGGGAAGGTAGCCGAACTGCGCGGCGAGCGTCGGCCCCACCAGAGGACCGGGCCCGGCAATGGCGGCGAAGTGATGGCCGAAGACGATCCATTTGTTGGTCGGTTCGTAATCGTGGCCGTCGCGCAGGCGTTCGGCGGGCGTGGCACGCTGGTCGTCCAGAGCCATGACGCGGGCGGCCAGGAATCCGGCATAAAACCTATAACCGATTAAATAAGTGCACACGGCCGCGATCACCAGCCAAATGCTGTTGACCGGCTCGCCGCGGGACCGCGCGATGGTGGCCATGGCGAAGGCGGCGGCAATTGCGATCAGCGCCCAGAAGAGGCGCGTCAAGATTCGGAGCATTCTACAAAGAATACAGAAGCCGGGACCGCGGCGCTACCGCACTAGGGTGTTTCCCCGAACAAAGCCTAAGATAAATTACCCTCGCTCTAAGCGCAAACCTTAGAGGAATTTGGGTGCGAGGGTTGATTGTCCTGATCCGATATTGTCATTAGGCTTGATAGAGGAGGCCTGACTTGCTGCGCAGCATAATCATCAGCCCGGATGTGGAACTAGCCGAACACCTGGAAACGGCGTTGACGCTGACGGGTGAAGTTTCCGTGAACCGGGTGCTTGACCGCTATCCAGCGGCGATCGATCTGGTGCGGACACTGCGCGCCCACGCTCCCGACGTTCTGTTTTTGAATTTTGAATCGCTCGACAAGGCCCAGGAGATCACCACGTTCGTGGACAAGCAGGCGGACGGCTCGCAGATCATCGCGATCCATCGCACGTGCGAGGCGCAGATTCTGCGGGAGACGATGCGGCTGGGGGTCCGGGAATTCCTGTCGTATCCATTCGAGCGCAGCCTGTTGATGGATTCGATCGATCACGTGAAGACGCTGCTGGAGCGTAAGCCGCCGACCCACGGCAGCACGACCCAGGTTTTTTCTTTTCTGCCCTCGAAGGCGGGTGTGGGTACCTCAACCCTGGCGTTGAACATCAGCGCGGCGATGTCGCGGCGTCCGAACACGCGAGTGCTGCTGACCGACTTCGATCTGAACAGCGGAATGATGCGCTTCCTTCTCAACCTGCGCAACGAATATTCGGTGATCGACGCGGTGGAACATTCGCTGCACATCGACGAAAACCTATGGCCGCAACTGGTAACGACCATGGAGCAGCTCGACGTGTTGCACGCCGGCCGGGTGAATCCGAATGTGCGGGTGGAAGGTTCGCAGATTCGCAACCTGGTGGAATTTATGCGGCGCAACTACGACGCGCTGGCTTTCGATCTTTCCGGCAATCTGGAAAAATACTCGATGGAACTGATGCAGGAATCGAAACGCGTGCTGCTGGTGGTGACGCCGGAGATTCCCTCGCTGCACCTGGCGCGCGAGAAGCTGCATTTTCTGCGGGGATACGACCTGGAAAGCCGCGTGATGGTGGTGATGAACCGCTGCCATAAGAAGCCGTTGTTCACCAAGCCCCAGGTGGAGGAACTGCTCGGTGTTCCGGTGGTCCAGATGTTCCCGAACGACTATGTGGGCATCAACAAGGCAATGACGGCGGGCAAATGGATCGAGCCGGAAACGGAAATCGGTCAGATGTGCAATGAGTTCGCCAAGTCTCTGATCGAAAAGAAGGGTATTGCGAAGGAGCCGAAGAAATTCCTCGAGTTCCTGAGCGCGCCCAACCGTCTGCTGGCGCCGACGCAGAAGTAGCGCGCTCTCTGAATCCGCGGGGATGACGCAGCATCCCCTCCTTTACAGTCGGGGTTCCGTGTCGGCTCCTCGACCGTTACGAGCCACTACACTAGAAGTTTATGGATCAAGATCATCTGCGCACTTTGCTGGAACAGGTGCGCACGGGCGCAGTAGAAATCGACCAGGCGCTGGAGCGTTTACGGCATCTGCCGTATGAAGATTTGGGTTTCGCCAAGGTAGACCACCACCGCGCCTTGCGCCACGGCATGCCGGAGGTGGTTTTCGGCAAGGGGAAAACGCCCGATCAAGTATCGGCCATCGTCGGGACGCTGCTGGCCACGTCGCGCAACGTTCTGGTCACGCGCGCCGACGAGGAGATCGCGGCCGTTTGCGGAGCGAGCACCACGAGGACATGGAATATTTTCCAGCCTCCGGCGCGGTGCGATTCTGGCGCGACCGGACGGCGCGGGGCAAGGGAAAAATCGCGGTGGTGTGCGCCGGGACCAGCGACCTGCCGGTGGCCGAGGAGGCGCAGGTGACCGCGGAGGTGATGGGCAACCAGGTGGACGCGATCCACGATGTCGGCGTCGCCGGCATCCACCGGCTGATGCAGAACCGCGAGCGGCTGACCGAAGCGCGCGTGGTGATCGTCTGCGCCGGCATGGAGGGCGCGCTGCCGAGCGTGGTCGGCGGCCTGGTATCGGCGCCGGTGATCGCGGTGCCGACCAGCGTCGGCTACGGCGCGAGCTTTCACGGCCTGGCGGCGCTGCTGGGCATGCTGAACAGTTGTGCCAGCAATGTCACAGTCGTGAACATCGACAACGGTTTCGGCGCCGGCTACGCGGCCAGCCTCATGAACCGGCTGCTTTCTCGCTTCAGCGGAATTCGTGTGTCCGGGCTGGCGTGGGTCTGTGGGTCAAACGGCTGGAGTTAGATGCCACTCGACGATTCGGAGGAAACAATTGGCTGGGGATCGGCTATGGGGCGGTATGCCGACTGCGGCTAGTCGAATTTCTGGATGGGGACGGCGTACTTCAAAGGGTCGACATCGTCGATTCCGTGAACAACGTGGTCTGGGTGATCTCGATGGAGTGACTTCCATGTTCGCGGGCACGGCCGGCGCGGCGGTATTCGCCGGACGGAGCGGCCGACTTCGGCGAACTCGTAATCCGAGTGCAGTGGCTGTTCGACTCGAGCGGGACGTCTACAATGCCCAGATCTGCAACAACGTGATCGGCCAGGTGAATACGAGTGGGATCATCAATACGTTCGTGCAAGATCGACGGGGCTGGATACACGGGCGACGGAGGAGCGGCCACAAACGGCGAGCCGGACGGTGCCTACGGGCGTGGCCGTCTATCCGTCCGGCAAACGCTCAAATGACCGATCGGTGAGCAACTGGGTGAGGAAGTGTTGGTGGAAATTTCTCCACCATTATCGGGATCGGTGCGACCGGCAGTCCTTGTACCATCCGAACGGATTA